>NZ_RAWA01000049.1 GCF_003611675.1 Corallococcus sp. CA053C | reverse complement strand
CGCCCCCGCGCGGTCCTCCACGACCCCCCTGCCTCCGCCTCGCGACGCGGGCACCTGGGCGGACGCGGTCCTCACCCCGGTGTCGGCTCCCGCCTACGGAGACCCTCTACCGGAGAACGTGCTTCGCCTGGAAATGTCGGAAGAACAGGTGAAGCTGGGCGCGGAGTCCTTCGCACCGGCGCTCTCCCCGGACGCGGCGCGGCTCGCGGAGCGGGTGCGCGGGCGGGACGTGCTTCTCGTGAGCGACGACGACACGTTCCTCGCGCAGGTGTCCGAGGCGCTGGCGGTGCTCCAGGCCCACGCTGCGTCCGTGTGGCTCGCCCATCCGGACGCGCCGGTGGCGTACCGGCTGGTGCTGCGCGACGAGGCGGGCTTCCGGGCGTGGCTCGCGGAGGTGGCGCCCGGGAAGCTGCGCATCATCCAGCGCGCGGATGGCTTCGAGCTGACGACGAGCGTGGGCAAGCTGCCGGGGCCGGACCGCAACGGCCCGTCCGTGCCGGTGCGCGGCGGGCGTCAGGACATCGCCTCGCTGAGGCGGGAGCTCACGCGGTTGAAGGGGCGCTTCACCACGTCGGACGACCTGTGCCTCGTGCCCTCGTTCGGCACGGAGCTGGTCCAGGTCGCGCGGGCCCTGGGCGGCACGTACGTCGCGCCGGAGCGCGCGTTGTTCGACACGCTCTGCCTCGTGTACCCCACGCCGGCAAGCGCGCGGGATGGGGGTTCCCCGCATTCGCGGTGAGGAAGGTCTCCCGCCTGGCTGCCGGGCACGCGAGGTCTGCGGACGCCGGGTGGAAGGGGTGCGCATCTGCTTGAGGCGGTGCGCCCCGCTCGCTACTACCCCCCGCGTGTCGTGCGCTCTACAGTGCCGCGCGCCTTGATTCCTGAAGGATATGGAGGGCGGTGTCCCTCCCGGAGGTTGTAGATGGTCGCCGTAACCGAGCCCGCTGCCCGTCCCCAGGATGTCCTCGCCGGGGGCACGTTCCTCTTCCAGGAGGTGGGCGCCACCCGCATCCTCACTCCGGAGGGTTTCTCCGAGGAGCAGCGACTCTTCTTCAAGACGGCGCTCCAGTTCTGCCGTGAGCAGGTGCTGCCGCAGGCCGCGCGCATCGAGGCGAAGGACAACGCGCTCCTGCGCGACCTGCTGCGCCGCGCGGGCGACCTGGGTCTGTTGAGCGTGGACATCGCGGAGACCTACGGCGGCACGGGCCTGGACAAGACGACGTCGCTGTTGCTCGCGGAGGCCATGAGCCTCTTGGGCTCCTGGTCGGTGACGTCCAGTGCGCACACCGGCATCGGCACGCTGCCCATCGTCTGGTTCGGCAACGAGGCGCAGAAGGCGAAGTACCTGCCGAAGCTCGCCACGGGCGAGTGGGTGGCGGCGTACGCGCTGACGGAGCAGGGCAGCGGCAGCGACGCGCGCGGGGCGAAGACGAAGGCGGTGAAGAGCGCGGACGGCCAGCACTACCTGCTCAACGGCTCCAAGCTCTACATCACCAACGCGGCCTTCGCGGACGTGTTCGTCGTCTTCGCGCAGGTGGACGGCGACAAGTTCACCGGCTTCATCGTGGAGAAGGACACCCCGGGCCTCACCGTGGGCCCCGAAGAGCACAAGATGGGCATCCGCGGCTCGTCCACCTGTCCGCTCTACTTCGAGGACGCGAAGGTGCCCGCGGAGAACCTGCTGGGCGAGCTGGGCAAGGGCCACCGCATCGCCTTCAACATCCTCAACTACGGGCGGCTGAAGCTGGGCGCGGCCGTCATCGGCGGCATGAAGCTGCAGCTGCAGAACGCGCTCAAGTTCGCGCAGGAGCGCAAGCAGTTCAAGGCGCCCATCGCCACGTTCCCGCTCATCCGCGAGAAGCTCGCGCGCATGGCGTCGCTCATCTACGCGGTGGAGAGCATGACGTACCGCACCGCCGGCCTCGTCGACGGGCGGCTCGCCGCCAAGGAGCGCACGGACGCGGACTACGACGCGCACGTCATCGCCGCGATGGAGGAGTTCGCCACCGAGGCCTCCATCATGAAGGTCTTCGGTTCCGAGGCCCTGAACTTCGTGGTGGACGACGCGGTGCAGGTGCACGGCGGCGCCGGCTACATCGAGGAGTACCCGGTGGAGCGCGCCTTCCGCGACGCGCGCATCAACCGCATCTTCGAGGGCACCAACGAGATCAACCGCATGCTCATCACCGGCATGCTGCTCAAGCGCGCGGTGAAGGGCGACCTGCCGCTGTTCGCGCAGGGGCGCTCGGTGTCGGACGAGCTGAACCGGGGCGAGCGTCCCCGCGCGGGCCGGCAGGACGCGCTCGCCAACGAGGAGATCGCCGCCGAGTGCGCCAAGCACCTGGCCATCCACGGCATGCGGCTGGCCGCGGAGACGTTCGGCACGGAGCTGGACAAGCACCAGGAGGTCATGGCCGCGCTGGCGGACGTGGTGATGGACGCCTACGCGCTGGACTCCATGGTGACGCGCACCCGGCAGGCCGCCGCCAGCGGCGTGCAGGATCCGCTGCGCGTGTCGCTGGTGCGGCTGTACGCGATGGAGTCCACCGCGCGCGCCTTCGAGCGCACCCGCCGCGCGCTGTGCTCCATCCTCAAGGGCGACGTGCTCGCGCTGGAGCTCAAGCGGCTGTCCGCGCTGGACGCCTTCACGCCGTATGATCCGGCGGAGCTGCGGGAGACGGTGGTGGCCGGCCTGGAAGAGGCGGGCGGCTACCCGTACAACCCGCTGTAGGAATCCGAGCCTGGGAGCCTGGGGCCCAAGGCCTCAGGGCATCCGCGACACGGCGTCCAACCCGAAGCTGACCCGTGCCCGCCAGGGCGCGGGCGGCAGGTGCTCCAGCGCCATCAGTGCTTCCAGCCGCTGGAGCATGTCCGGCCGCAGCCGGCCGAACGTCGCGCCGAAGCCCGGGGTGACGGCCTCCGTGGAGCCCTTGCGCGGCAGGGTGGACGTCCACGCCACCTCGCCGTGCAGCAGCAGCGGCCCTTCCTTCATGTCCATCTCCAGGAGGAACGGCACGCCCACCTGGACCTCGCGGGGCAGGGCGGGGGCGTCCACCTCCAGGCCCACGCCGCCTCGGGAGATGTCGCGCACGATGAAGGACGGGGCGTGGGTGTCCACCTCCTGCGCCCGCAGGTGCAGCGGCATGCGCGGGAAGCGGCGCAGGCCGTTCTGCTCCTCCTGGGCGAAGATGTGCTGGAGCACCGCGTCCAGGCCGCTGCGATCCTCGGAGCCGTCGTAGCGCACGGTGAGCAGGAAGCGCTCGCCCGGGCGGGGCTCCACCTTGACGACCTCGCCCAGCACCTCCACCGGGCGCGCCATGCCGCCCGCGTGCATCTCGAAGGTGAACCGCGTGCCCAGGGGCAGCGCCTTGCGCGTCTCCAGGGTGACGCCGCCCTGGCCCACGCTCCGGGTGTACTCGCCGACCAACGACTGCGGCGTCTTGTAGGCCACCTTCAGTCGAACGTTCGTATCCACGTACCCACCACTCTCCGGCGGGTGGCGGGAAAACTCAAGCGCACCCCACCGCCAGGGTTGGGCCCGGACCCCCTGGCCCCGGATGTCTGGCGCCGAGCGCGCGGTGTTCCAACCTGTTGCGCTTTCTTGACCCCCCCCAGGGGGGCGCGTATGTATGCCGGCCGCAGAGGGGTAAGAAGTGGGAAGGAGTGGTGGTCCGTCCCGCGCCAGGCTGAAAAGGTGGATCGTTCCGCGTGTTCCGAGGCGTCTATGAGCACCAGATCGACGCGAAGGGGCGCACCAGCCTCCCGGCCAAGCTGCGGGAGACGTTGGTGGGCGCCTACGACGAGCGGCTCATCGTCACCACGGCCCTGGACCCCTGCCTCCACGCCTACCCGGTGCGGGAGTGGGAGGCGTTGGAGACCGCGCTCGCCCGGCGCAACCCCATGGAGCCGGGGGTCAAGACGTTGATGCGGCTGTACGTGGCCAGCGCGCAGGAGTGCCCGTTGGACAAGCTGGGCCGGCTGCTCATCCCGCCGTCGCTCAGGTCGTACGCGAAGCTGGAGAAGGACGTGGTGTGGGCGGGGATGGTGAAGGTGATTGAGCTTTGGAGCCTGGACGGTTGGGCGAAGGCGCAGGCGGATGCGCGCCAGGAAGCCACCTCCCAGGACGTGTTGCGGGTGCTGGGCGAGCTGCGCCAGCCGTAGCCAGGAAGTCGACAGCAGCCGGAAGTTCTCGCGAAGTAGTTCTCCGCGGAAGGGTGGCAGCGCATGGACCAGATGCAGGAGGTTCGACGGAACAGGGCGGCGCTGGCGGGCTCCGAGCGCGTGGAGACCCTCATGCTGGAGGGCGAGCTGGGCGAGGACGACCTCTCGAAGCTGTGCGAGGACCTGATGCACAAGCTGCACCGGGGCATCCGCCAGGTGGTGCTGGACTTCGCGGACGTGTCGCACCTGAACTACCGAGGCGTGCGCCCGCTGGTGGCCCGCACGGAGGCGTTCCGCCGCGCCGGTGGCGACGTGAAGCTGTCCGGGCTGTCGCCGTACCTGGCCGCCATCTTCCGCGCGGCCGGCGCCCACGACGCCTTCGAGCTGTACCCGCACATGAACGATGCCCGGGCGGCCTTCTCGCTCTCGCGCGCTCCCTTCGTCTGAACCCCTGAACCTCGCCCGGGCCCCCCTCGTGGACTTCCAGCACCAGACCGTCCTGCTCCACGAGACGGTGGAGGTCCTGCTCCCGGCGGAGGGCAAGGTGATCCTCGACGGCACGCTCGGCGGCGGCGGCCACTCCGAAGCGCTCCTCGCCCGGGGCGCCACGGTGGTGGGCGTGGACCGCGACCCGGTGGCGCTCGCGGCGGCCACGGCCCGCATGGGCGGCCACGCGCGCTTCCAGGCCCGGCAGGGCAACTTCGCGGAGCTGTTCCAGGTGGCGAAGGATCTGCTCCCCGTGGACGGCGTGCTGGTGGACCTGGGCGTGTCCTCGCCCCAACTGGACGTGGCCGAGCGCGGCTTCTCCTTCATGAAGGACGGCCCGCTGGACATGCGCATGGGCGACACCGGCCCCACCGCCGCGGAGCTCATCGCCATCACCGACGAGCGCGACCTCGCGCAGATCCTCCGTGACTACGGCGAAGAGCCCTTCGCGCGGCCCATCGCCCGGGAGCTCAAGCGCGCGCTGCCGCAGCGCACGCTGGAGGCCGCGGAGGTGGTGAAGCGCGCGGTGCCGCGCAAGGCGTGGCCGGACCGCATCCACGTGGCCACCCGCACGTTCCAGGCGCTGCGCATGGCGGTGAACGGGGAGCTGGAGGCGCTGGACGCGCTCCTGGCCTCGCTGCCGGCGCTCCTCAAGGTGGGGGGCCGCGCCGCCGTCATCTCGTTCCACTCCCTGGAGGACCGCAAGGTGAAGGAAGCCTTCAAGGCCCTCGTGGGAGGCTGCAGCTGTCCGCCGGGCTTCCCGGTGTGCGTGTGCAACAGCCAGGGCGACTTCGCCCTCGTGTCCAAGAAGGCCGTCGCGGCTTCCGATGCGGAAGTCCAGGCCAACCCCCGCTCTCGTAGCGCGCACCTGCGCGCGGTGGAGAAGATCCGATGAGCAAGGCCCTTCCGCGCAACACCGTCTCCGTGGCCGGCGTGCTGATGCACCTGCTGCCCGCCGTGGCGCTCTTCGCGCTGTTCACCGCGGTGGGCATTCTCCACGTGACGAGCCGCGTGCTGGTGGTGGACATGGGCTACCGGCTGTCCAACGCGGAGGGCGAGAGCCGCTCGCTGACCCGGGAGAACGACCGGCTCAAGCTGGAGCTGGCCACGCTCAAGGCCCCCGGCCGCCTGGAGCGCGTCGCGCGCGAGCAGCTGGGCATGGCGATGCCCCGGGGCGGCGCCGTGGTGTCCGTGGCGGATGAGCGCGTGCAGGACTCGCGCACCGCGCAGGCCCGTTCGTCGGCGCCGTCCGTCCGCGTGGCGGAGCGGGGGACCCAGCGGTGAGGGACTTCAAGAGCGCGCGGGCGCCCGAATCCAACGCGAAGTGGCTCAAGCTGCGGGTCCAGCTGCTGTTCGGGCTGTTCCTCACGCTTTTGGGTACCGCGTTCGCCCGCGCGGTCTACCTCCAGGTCTTCCAGCAGGAGAAGCTGCGGGGGCTGGCGCAGGACCAGTACGTCCGGCAGATCGACATCCCGGCCCGCCGCGGCGACATCTTCGACCGGCGCGGCACGCCGCTCGCCCAGAGCGTGGAGGTGGACTCCATCTGGGTGGATCCGTCCCTGCTCCCGGACGTGCGGCAGGCGTCGCGGCTGCTCGCGAAGGCCGTGCACCTGGACCCCAACGACGTCGCCTCGCGCCTGGGCCGCGCCAAGCGCTTCGCGTGGGTGAAGCGCCAGGCGAAGCCGCAGGAGGTGGAGGCGGTGAAGGCGCTGGGGCTTCCGGGCCTGGGCTTCACCAAGGAGCCCAAGCGCTTCTATCCCCAGCGCGAGCTGGGCGCGCACATCGTCGGCATGGTGGGCACGGACGGCCACGGCCTGGAGGGCCTGGAGCTCGCCTTCGAGGACGAGCTGTCCGGGCAGAACGCGCGCACCTCCGGCTTCCGCGACGCCAAGGGCCGCAAGCTGATGGTGCAGGGCGCGTTGGATCCGCTGGAGCGCCAGGGTGCCGCGGTGACGCTCACGCTGGACCGCCACCTCCAGTACGTCGCGGAGAAGGCGCTGGCCAAGGCGGTGGACGACGCGAAGGCCATCGCCGGCATGGCGGTGGTGTTGGATCCGCGCACCGGTGAGCTGCTGGCGCTCGCCAACAACCCGCGCTTCAACCCCAACACGCCGGAAGACGGCGTGAAGAACGCCATCCGCAACCGCGCCGCGCTGGACGCCTTCGAGCCCGGCTCCACGATGAAGGCCTTCGTGGTGGCCGCCGCGCTGGAAGAGAAGGCCGTCACGCCGGACTCGCTGTTCTTCTGCGAGAACGGCGCGTGGCGCATCGGCCGCCACACCGTCAACGACACCCACCCGCACGGCTGGATGACGCCGGAGGGCATCCTCCAGGTGTCCTCCAACATCGGCGCCGCGAAGGTGGCGGAGGCCCTGGGCCGCGAGAAGCTGGTCGCCGCCTACCACGCCTTCGGCTTCGCGGAGCGCACGGGCCTGGCGCTGACGGGGGAGAGCCGGGGCAGCATCCCGTTTCCGAAATCGGACATCTCCCTGGCCACCCAATCCTTCGGCCAGGGCATGACGTCCACCGCCGTGCAGCTGGCGGCGGCCTACGGCGCGCTGGCCAACGACGGCGTCCTGATGCGCCCGTACCTCATCTCCAAGGTGGTGGACCCGGACGGCATGGTGCTGCTGGAGAACCAGCCCACGCAGCTGCGCCGGGTCGTTTCCCAGAGGGTGGCGCGGCAGGTCGTGGGCATGCTCGAGAGCGTGGTGGTCAAGGGAGGAACCGCCCCCAAGGCCGCCATGGAGGACTACCGCGTGGCCGGAAAGACGGGCACCGCGCAGAAGGCGGACCCGGTGGCACGGGGGTATTCCGACAAACGCATCGCGTCTTTTGCGGGCATGGTGCCGGCCGAGGCCCCGCGCGCCGTGATTCTCGTGATAGTGGACGAACCGAAGACGGACGTATACGGGGGGAACGTGGCTGCCCCTGCCTTCAAGGAAATCGCTACCGCCGCCATGGCCCACCTGGCCGTGCCCCCGTCCCGTACGGTGGCACCCGCCGAGGTGGCCGCGGCCGCTGCGTCTCCGGTGCCCCCTCCGGCATCGAAGGCGTTGGCGAAGGCCGTGCCGGTACGGGCGGTCCTGGCGGAAGCGGTGACCGAGACTCCGGAGCCCGGCACGGTGCGTGTGCCGGACGTCCAGGGTCAGGCGGGTCGCGAAGCCGTGGTGAAGTTGCTTGCCGCGGCGTTGGAGCCACAGCTGCAAGGCAGTGGACGAGTGGTGTCTCAGACCCCCCCCGCCGGTGCGCTGGTGGAGAAGGGGGCCCGGGTGACGCTGGAACTGGCGACGCGGCAATGAGGCCGTGTCCTTTCCAGGCCCCGCATCAGCAATGCGTGTGAAGGGGAAGAGATGAAGCTGACGGATGTCCTCGCAGGGTGTGGAGCCGAGCAGACCTCGGGCGGCCGTTCCGCGGTCGACGTCACGGGAGTGACGCAGGATTCGCGGCGCGTGAAGCCGGGGGACCTCTTCATCGCCGTGCCCGGCCTGAAGGAAGATGGGGCCCAGTTCATTGGTGAGGCCGTGTCTCGCGGTGCCGTGGCCGTGGTGTCAGAGAAGCAGGGGCAGTCCTCGCAGGTGCCGTTCTTCAAGGTGAGCAGCGCGCGCAAGGCGCTGGCCCTCATCGCGGCGAACTTCTACGGCCGCCCCGCCGACAAGCTGACGCTCCTGGGCGTCACGGGAACGAACGGGAAGACGACGACGACGTACCTGCTGGAGGCCATCCTCGCGACGGCCGCCATGTACTCGGGCTCCTCCGCTCCCGGCGTCATCGGGACGCTGGGCTACAAGTTCGGCGGCAAGACGACGGAGCTGGCCAACACCACGCCGGACCCGCTGGAGCTGCACCGCATCTTCCGCGAGATGGTGGATGCCGGGGTGGAGACGGTGGTGATGGAGGTGTCCAGCCACGCGCTCGCGCAGGAGCGCGTGCACGGGCTCACGTTCAAGGCCGTGGGCTTCAGCAACCTGTCCCGCGACCACCTGGACTACCACAAGGACATGGAGGAGTACTTCCAGGTCAAGCGCAAGCTCTTCGCGGAGAACCTCGCCGCCACGGGCACCGCGGTGGTGAACGGCGACGACACCTTCGCCAGCCGCATCTACAACGAGCTGCGCGGCCAGAAGCGCATGGCGTGGAAGTTCAGCCGCCTGGGGCCCGGTGAGATTTCGGCTTCGGACGCGACCTTCTCGCTCAAGGGCATCGAGGCCACGCTCAAGACGCCCGCGGGCGACATCAAGATCAAGAGCAAGCTGCTGGGCCCCCACAACCTGGAGAACATCCTCCTGGCCACGGGCATCGCGCTGGGCGCGGGCATCTCGCGCTCGGACGTGAAGAGCGGCATCGAGCTGGTCTCCAAGGTGTCCGGCCGCATGGACCGCGCGGAGAACCACCGCGGCGGCCCCGCGCCGGCCGTGCTGGTGGACTACGCGCACACGGATGACGCGCTCAAGCGCTCCATCGAAGCGGCGCGCACGCTGGCCAAGGGCCGCGTCATCGTCGTCTTCGGCTGCGGCGGCGACCGCGACAAGGGCAAGCGTCCGCTGATGGGCGCCGTGGCCGCGGAGGGTGCCGACCTGGTGATGGTGACCAGCGACAACCCGCGCACGGAGGACCCGGAGGCCATCATCGCGGAGGTGACGCCGGGCCTGGAGAAGGGCGGCCTGCGCCGCATCTCCGCGGGCAAGGCGAAGGTCGGGGAGAAGGGCTACCTCGTGGACGCGGACCGCCGCGCCGCCATCGAGCAGGTCATCAACCTGGCCAAGGACGACGACGTCGTCCTCATCGCCGGCAAGGGCCACGAGACCTACCAGACGGTGGGCAGCGAGAAGCACGCCTTCGACGACCGCGAGGTCGCCGCCAAGGCCCTGGCCAACCGCATCCCGGGCTGAGCTTGAAGGCCCACCGCCACCTCCTGCGCCCACTTCATGTCCGCTCGATTCTCCGACGATGAGGTGGTGCAGGCGACCGGGGCGACCCGCCGTGGGGACGCTGTCCCCGCGGGGTTTCCCGCCGTCTGCACCGACACGCGGTCACTCACCCCGGGGTGCCTCTTCGTGGCGCTCCAGGGCGAGCGCTTCGACGCCCACGACTTCGTGGACGGCGCCATGCGTGGAGGGGCCGCGGGGGCGGTGGTGAAGCGGGGCAGGGCGCTGCCGGCCCTGCCCGCGAACTTCACGCTCTACGAGGTGGACGACACCCTGGCCGCGTTGGGCGGCCTGGGTGCGCTGCACCGCCGTCGCTTCCGCATCCCGGTGGCGGCGGTGGGGGGCTCCAACGGGAAGACGACCACCAAGGAGATGGTGGGTGCCATCCTCGCCACGCGGGGCCCCGCGCTGAAGACCGAAGGCAACTTCAACAACGAGGTCGGCGTCCCGTTGACGCTCTTCCGGCTGGAGCCGTCCCATGTGGCGGCGGTCATCGAAGTGGGGATGAACCAGCCGGGCGAAATCGAACGGCTGACGCGCCGGGTGCGGCCCGACGCGGGCGTCATCACGGTGGTCCAGCCGGAGCACCTGGAAGGGCTGGGCAGCCTGGAGGGTGTGGCGGAGGCGGAAGGCGAGCTGTTCCGCGAGCTGCTGCCCCAGGCCACCGCGGTGGTGAACCTGGACGACGCGCTCATCGTGCACCAGGCCGCGCGCAGCGGCGCGAAGCACCTCACGTTTGGCCGGGCGGAGGGCGCCGACGTGCGCCTCACCGGCATCGAGACGCTGGGGCGCGACGGCATGGTGGCCACGGTCCGTTACGCCCAGCGGGACTGGCCGGTGCGCCTGCACTTCGTGGGGCCGCACAACGCGCAGAACGCGACGGCGGCGTTCGCGACGGCGCTGGCGCTGGGCTACTCCCCCGAGGAGTGCGTGCGCGGCCTGGAGACGGCGCGGCCGTACGCGCGGCGCCTCAACATCCTCGACGCCCCGAACGGCGTGATGGTGGTGGACGACTGCTACAACGCCAACCCCGCTTCCATGGAAGCGGCGCTCGTCACGCTGGGCACGCTGGTGCCCAAGGGTGGCCGGGCGGTGGCGGTGCTGGGCGACATGCTGGAGCTGGGCGCGGGCGAGTTCGAGGCCCATGCCCACCTGGGCGAGCTCGTCGCGCGGCATGCCTCGCTGGTCGCGTTCTTCGGCCCCCGGTCCTCCGGTGGGCACCAGACCGCGAAGCTGGGAGAGGCTGGCGCGCACTTCACCGACGTGGAGCCCCTGGTGGCGTGGTTGACGCCCCGGCTCGTGCCCGGTGACGTGGTGCTGGTGAAGGCCAGTCGCGGCATGCGGCTGGAGCGCGTGGTGGCCGCCCTGACGGGCACGGCCGCCCCCAAAGGGAGTCACTAAGTGCTGTACCTCCTGTACGAGCTCATCCAGAACACCGAGGCCGGGCGCGTCCTCAACTTCCTGCGCTACCCGACCTTCCGCATCATCGCCGCGGGCGTCTTCGCCCTGCTCTTGGGGATGCTCATCGGCCCGCGCCTCATCGCGCGGCTGCGCCTCAAGCAGCACGGGCAGAGCAACGTGCGCGAGGACACGCCGGACTCGCACCAGAAGAAGAAGGGCACGCCCACGATGGGCGGCGCGCTCATCCTGCTGTGCATCGCGGCGGGCACGCTGCTCTTCGCGGACCTGAAGAGCCGGGGCGTCTGGGTGATGATCCTCCTCACCTTCGGCTACGGCTTCATCGGCTTCCTGGATGACTGGCTGAAGCTGTCCAAGCGCAACTCCAAGGGGCTCGCGGGGCGCAAGAAGATGGTGCTGCAGACCTTCTTCTTCCTCATCGCCGTCTTCGGGCTGATGTGCACGTGGACGAAGGCGGACGGCTCGTTCGGGCCCACGCTGCTCATCGACACGCGGCTGACGCTGCCGTTCGTGCCGTCGCATTGGTTCAACCCGGACCTGGGCTGGTTCTACGTCGTCTTCGCGTGGATCGTCATCGTGGGCACGTCCAACGCGGTGAACCTCACGGACGGCCTGGACGGTCTGGCCATCGTGCCGACCATCGTGTCGGCGGTGACGTTCTGCGTGCTCTGCTACGTGGCGGGCACCACGCTGCACATCGCGGACACGGAGACGGTGAACGGCGTCGCGCGCCTCACGGCCACGCCGCTGTACCGCTACCTGGGCATCCTCCAGGTGCCGGGCGGCGCGGAGCTGGCGGTGTTCTGCGCGAGCATCGTGGGCGCGGGCATCTCCTTCCTCTGGTTCAACACCTATCCGGCGTCCGTGTTCATGGGCGACATCGGCTCGCTGGCCCTGGGCGGCGCGCTGGGCGGGCTGGCCGTGTTCTCGAAGAACGAGGTGGTCTCTGCCATCATCCACGGCATCTTCTTCGCCGAGGCGCTGAGCGTGATGATCCAGGTGGCCTCGTTCAAGATGACGGGGCGGCGCGTCTTCAAGATGGCGCCCGTGCACCACCACTTCGAGCTCAAGGGCATGGCCGAGCCGAAGATCATCGTGCGTTTCTGGATTGTCGCCATCCTCTGTGGTGGCGTGGCCCTGCTGTCCCTGAAGCTGCGCTAGGCGCGAAAAGGGGTCTGTCCCGCCCATGAGCACGTCGCTGTCCGGTCGGAAGGTCGCGGTGTTCGGGTTGGCGAAGAGCGGCGTCGCTGCGCTGCGCCTGCTCCTGCAACACGGGGCGAAGGTGACGGCGCTGGACGCGCGCTCGGAGGACGCGCTCGGCGACGTGGCGAAGGAGCTCCAGGCGAAGGGCGTCACGCTCGTCACCGGCGCCACGCCGGAAGGGCTGCTCACCCGCCAGGACCTGGTGGTGGTGAGCCCGGGCGTGCCGCTGTCGCTGCCGGAACTGGAGGCGGCGCGCACCTCGGGCGTCCCGGTGTGGGGCGAGATTGAACTGGCGTGGCGCTTCCTGGAGCTGGGCGGCGTGACGCGGCTGCTGGGCATCACCGGCACCAACGGCAAGAGCACCACCACGGCGCTCACCGGCGAGCTGTTCGCCCGGGGCGGCCAGCGCACCTTCGTCGGTGGCAACCTGGGCCGTCCGCTGGCGGAGGCCGCCGTGTCGCCCGGTGACTGGGACGCGCTGGTGGTGGAGCTGTCCAGCTTCCAGCTGGAGGGCATCCACACGCTGCGCCCGCTGGGGTCGGCCATCCTCAACCTCACGCCGGATCACCTGGACCGGTACGCGGACCAGGGCGAGTACGGGGCGGCCAAGGCGCGCATCTTCATGAACCAGGACGCGGGCCGCGACTTCGCGGTGGTGAACGCGGACGACGCGGCGGTGATGTCGCTGGCGGTCTCCGCGCGCGCGCCCGTGTACGGCTTCAGCCTCACCGGCCGCCCGGTGGTGGACGCGCCGAAGCTCGCGGGGCTCGCGGTGGCGCAGGACGGCGGCTTCCGGCTGGAGTTCTCCGGCGAAGCCTTCACGCTGACGAACCGCGCGCTCCGGGGCGCGCACAACACCCAGAACGCGATGGCCGCCGCGCTGCTGGCCCGGCTGGGCGGCATCTCCCGCGACGCGGTGCAGGCGGGGCTGGACAGCTACCCGGGCCTGCCGCACCGGCTGGAGAGCGTGCGCGTGCTGGACGGCGTGGAGTGGGTGAACGACTCCAAGGCCACCAACGTGGACTCCGTGCTGGTGGCGCTCAAGGCGTTCGCGGGCGACGTGTGGCTCATCGCGGGCGGCAAGGGCAAGGGCGCGCCCTACGCGCCCATGGTGGAAGCGGGGCAGGGGAAGGTGAAGGGCGTGCTGACCATTGGCCAGGACGCGGACGCGCTGGCGCGGGCGTACGCCAACGAGGCGCCGGTGCACGCGTGCGGCACGCTGGACGCGGCGGTGGCGAAGGCGCGCGGGCTCGCGAAGGCGGGGGACACGGTGCTCTTGTCCCCGGCGTGCGCGTCGTACGACCAGTTCAAGAACTTCGAGGACCGGGGCGACACGTTCAAGCGCCTCGTCGGGGCGCTCTGACCGTCATGAAGACCTCTCCTCCGGCCGCCCCCGTGCGGTTCGACCCCATCCTGCTGTGCGCCGTGCTGGCGCTCGTCACGCTGGGGCTGGTGATGACGTACTCGGCCAGCGCCGTGCTCGCCCAGGACAAGCTGGGTGACAGCCTGTACTTCCTCAAGCGCCAGCTGGTCGCCGCGGGCCTGGGCGTCGTGGCCATGGCAATGATGATGAAGCTGGGCTGGCGGCGGCTCGCGCGGCTGGCGTACCCGCTGCTCATCGTCGCCATCGTGCTGATGGTGCTGGTGGCCATCCCCGGCATCGGCACCACGGCGGGCGGCGCGCGGCGGTGGATCCGCCTGCCGGGCTTCAGCCTCCAGCCGGCGGAGGTCGCCAAGTTCGCGTGGCTCGTCTACCTGTCCTATTCGCTCGCGAAGAAGCGGGAGAAGGTGGCCACGTTCTCCATCGGCTTCCTGCCGCACCTGGCCCTGTGCGGCATCCTGGTGCTCTTGTGCATGCTCCAGCCGGACTTCGGCAGCAGCGTGCTCCTGGTGTTCATGCTCTTCGTGCTGCTGTTCGCGGCCGGCACGAAGCTCAGCTACCTCGTGGGGTCGGTGCTGCTCGCGCTGCCGCTGGCGTTCGTGGCCATCGCGACCAGCCCCTACCGCATGAAGCGCATCCTCGCGTTCATGGATCCGTGGGCCCACCGGCACGACGTGGGCTACCAGGTGGCGGAGTCGCTCATGTCCATCGGCTCCGGCGGCATCACCGGCCTGGGCCTGGGCGACGGCCGGCAGAAGCTGTTCTTCCTGCCGGAGGCGCACACGGACTTCATCTTCTCCATCCTCGGTGAGGAGCTGGGCCTCATCGGCGTGGGGCTGCTCGTCGCGCTGTACGCCATCGTCCTCTGGCGCGGCATCCGCGCGAGCCTCGCGGCGGGGGAGACGTTCGGCACCTACCTGGGCCTGGGCATCAGCTCCATCATCGCGTTCCAGGCCACGGTGAATATGTGCGTGGCCATGGGCCTGTTGCCCACGAAGGGCCTGACGCTGCCGTTCGTGTCCTACGGCGGCACGTCGCTGGTGGTGCTGATGGGCTCCGCGGGCGTGCTCCTGTCGCTGAGCGCGAACACCCAGGGCGCCGCGAGGCCGGTTCGCGCGGGGACGACGGACCTGCGGGAGGTGACGGCGTGAAGGTGCTCATCGCGGGCGGCGGCACCGGCGGGCACCTCTTCCCGGGCATCGCGCTCGCGGAGGAGGTCGTCACGCGCCACCACGCCAACGAGGTCGTCTTCGTGGGCACCGAGCGGGGCCTGGAGGCCCGCGTGGTGCCGAAGGAGGGCTACCCGCTGGAGTTCGTGAAGGTGCAGGGCCTGAAGGGCAAGGGCTTCTGGGGGCTCATCAAGGGGCTGCTCGCGCTGCCCTTGGCGTTCCTCGCGTCGTTCCGCATCCTGTCGCGCCAGAAGCCGGACGTGGTGGTGGGCGTGGGCGGCTACGCGAGCGGGCCGGTGGTGCTGGCCGCGTGGATGATGGGCATTCCCACCGCCATCCAGGAGCAGAACGCGCTGCCGGGCCTCACCAACAAGGTGCTGGGCCGCATCGTGAAGGTCGTCTTCACCGCCTTCGAGGAGGCGAGAGCGTTCTTCCCCGAAGCCAAGGTGCAGATGATTGGCAACCCCATCCGCCGCAAGCTGATGGACAACTACCTGCGCAGCAGCGCGGCGCACGAGAAGTTCTCCGTGCTCATCTTCGGCGGCAGCCTGGGCGCGCGCGGCCTCAACAACCGCATGCTGGACGCGTTGGACTTCCTGGGCGACCTGAAGGACCAGGTCTCCTTCGTGCACCAGACGGGCAAGAACGACCTGGAGACGGTGAAGAAGGGCTACGCGGACAAGGGCTTCAGCGCGCAGGCCACGGTGGTGGAGTTCATCGACGATATGTCCTCCGCCTACGCCCAGGCGGACCTGGTCATCTGCCGTGCGGGCGCGACGTCGCTGGCGGAGCTGACGGTGTGCAAGAAGGCCAGCATCCTGGTGCCCTTCCCGCACGCGACGGACAACCACCAGGAGGTGAACGCCCGGGCGCTGGTGGACGCGGGCGCGGCGCTGATGTTCCGCGAGGCGGAGCTCACCGGGGAGCACCTGGCCCAGACGCTGCGCGGGCTGATGACGGACCCGGCGAAGCTCAAGCAGATGGCGAAGAAGGCCGGCATCCTGGGCCGGCCCGCGGCCGCGAAGGAGCTGGCGGACGTGTGCGTGGACCTGTCGACGCAGGCCTGGGGTCCCCAGGGCCGCGACCGCGGGCAGAAGGACGAGAAGAAGGCCCCCGGGAGCAAGGCATGAGCAAGTCCGTCAGCAACAAGCCCGCCAGCCTCTTCAAGACGCGCCACGCCGCGCACGTGCACTTCGTGGGCGTGGGCGGCATCGGCATGAGCGGCATCGCGGAGGTGCTGCTCAACCTGGGCTATCGCGTGTCCGGCTCCGACCTGCGCGAGAGCGACATCACCCGCAGGCTCGCGAAGCTGGGCGCCACGCTGTACGAGGGCCACCGGGCGCAGAACCTGGTCCACGCGGACGTGGTCGTCATCTCCTCCGCGGTGCGCAAGGACAACCCGGAGGTGGTGGCGGCGCGCCAGCGGAAGATCCCCGTCATCCCGCGCGCGGAGATGCTCGCGGAGCTGATGCGCCTGAAGTACGCGGTCGCCGTCGCCGGCAGCCACGGCAAGACGACGACCACGTCCATGGTGGCCACGGTGCTGTCCGCGGCGGGCCTGGACCCCACGGCGGTGGTGGGCGGCAAGGTGAACGTGCTCGACTCCAACGCCAAGCTGGGCAAGAGCGAGCTGATGGTGGTGGAGGCGGACGAGTCCGACGGCAGCTTCCTCAAGCTGCACCCGTCCATCGCGGTCGTCACCAACATCGACCCGGAGCACATGGACCACTACGGCAACCTGGAGACGCTCCAGTCCGCCTTCGTGGAGTTCTGCAACCGGGTGCCCTTCTACGGCCTCAACGTACTGTGCCTGGACAACCCCAACGTCCAGGCGCTGCTGCCCCGCATCGAGAAGCGCTTCGTCACCTACGGCAGCTCGCACATGGCGGACTACCGGCTGGAGGGCATCAGCCTGGACGGCTTCACCACCACCTTCCGCGCGTACCGCCGGGAGGAGGACCTGGGGGAGTTCCGCGTGCGCATGGTGGGCGCGCACAACGCCTTCAACGCCCTGGCCGTGGTGGCCATCGCGGAGGAGATGGACATCCCGCTGGAGACGGTGCGCGGCGCGCTGGCCGAGTTCGGCGGGGTGCAGCGCCGCTTCACCGTGCGCGGCGAGGTGGGCGGCATCACCGTGGTGGACGACTACGGGCACCACCCCACGGAGGTGATGGCCACGCTGTCGGGCGCACGCCGGGCCTTCGGCCGCCGGGTGGTGGCCGCCTTCCAGCCGCACCGCTACACGCGCACGCATGACCTGATGAAGGAGTTCGCCACCGCGTTCAACGACGCGGACGTGCTCTTCGTCACCAGCGTGTACGCGGCCGGCGAGGAGCCCATCCCGGGCGCCACGGGTGACGCGCTGGCGGAGGCCATCCGCGCGCACGGGCACCGCGACGTGACGTTCGTGGAGAAGCGCGCGGACGTGGCGAAGGCGCTCCAGGAGCGCGTGCGCGAGGGCGACCTGGTGCTGACGCTAGGCGCGGGCGATATCACCCAGGTGGGCCCGGACCTGTTGACCCTGATGGGCGCGGCGAAGGGCGGGTAGGGGATGGAGGCGGGTGTCGCAACACCGCTCGCGGCGCGCGTGGCGCGGCTGCCGGGCCTGGACGTGAGGCCGGGCGAGCCCCTGGCGCCGCTCATCAGCGTGCGCGTGGGCGGCCCGGCCGAAGCGCTGGTGCGGCCCCGCTCGCCGGAGGCGCTGGTGGAGCTGCTGCGCTTCGCCCGCGAGGAGGGCGTGCCTGTCACGGTGCTGGGTGGCGGCGCCAACACGCTGGTGGGGGACGGCGGCGTGCCGGGCGTCACCGTAAAGCTGCCGCCGGATTTGTTCCCGGAAGCGGTGGACGTCGGCCCGGACGCGGGGCAGGTGACGCTGGGCACGGGCGCCGCCATCGCGCGGCTCGTCAACGTGATGCGGGCGCAGGGGCTGGTGGGCGCGGAGTTCCTCGCGGGCATTCCCGGCACCCTGGGCGGCGCGGTGACGATGAACGCGGGCACCAAGAACGGCGAGTGCTTCCGCGTGGTGGACGCCATCGAGGTCGCCACGGTGGACGGGGTGGGGTGGCTTGAGAAAGCGCAGGTGCCGCACACCTACCGTCACGCCACGCTGCCGCCGGGAGGTATCGTCACGCGCGTGCGCTTCGTGCTTCCCAGGGGTGACGTGGTGGCGAGCAAGGCCGCGATGGACGCGGACCTGGGCTACAGGAAGCGCACGCAGCCGTTGAGTCAGCCCAACTTCGGCAGCGTGTTCACCAACCCGCCGGGCGACCATGCCGGGCGGCTGATTGAACTTGTCGGCCTGAAGGGGCACACCCTGGGGCGTGCGCAGGTGTCCCCGCTGCACGCCAACTGGATCGTCAACCTGGGCGGCGCCACCGCCCGCGACGTGCGCGGCCTCCTCACCCTGATGCAGACGCGGGTGCTGGAAGCCACGGGCGTCACCCTGCAACCCGAAGTCAAATGCGTCGGAGTGTTCCTTCCATGAGCAACGGTCCCCGAGGCTTCACCCCGGAAGAGTTGAAGTCGAAGCGCGTGGGCGTGCTGTTCGGCGGCCTCTCCTCCGAGCGCGAGGTGTCCCTGCGCACCGGCGCCGCGGTGGCCGGCGCGCTCCGCGGGCTGGGCTACGACGTGGTGGACATCGACGTGGGCAAGGACCTGCCCGCGCGCCTCATCGCGGAGAAGGTGGACGTGGCGTGGCTCGCGCTCCACGGTCGCTACGGCGAGGACGGCTGCGTCCAGGGCCTCTTGGAGGCCATGTTCATCCCCTACACCGGCAGCGGCGTGATGGCCTCCGCGGTGGGCATGGACAAGGTGTACGCCAAGGAGATCTTCATTTCGCGCGGCATCCCCACGCCGCCCTACCGCGCCTTCGCCTCGGCGGAGGCCGCGCTCGCGGAGGCGGACCGGCTGCCGTTCCCCTTCCCGGTGGTGGTGAAGCCCAGCCGCGAGGGCAGCAGCGTGGGCGTGCACATCTGCAAGACGCGTGACGAGTACACGGCCGCCGTGCAGGAGGCGGCGACGCACGCGGGCACGCTGCTGGTGGAGCAGTTCATCAAGGGCCGCGAGGTGCAGGGCGGCGTGCTGGACAACGAGGCCCTGGGCGTCATCGAGGTCAAGGCGGCCCGCGAGTTCTACGACTACGAGGCCAAGTACAAGGCCGGCAGCGGCACCCAGTACCTCTTCCCCGCGCCCCTGCCTCCGGACCTGTACGCGCGCGTGAACGCCGTGTCCCTCGCCGCGCACGTGGCGCTGGGGTGTTCGGGCGGGTCGCGCTCGGACGTCATCGTCACCGAAGCCGGCGACGTGTTCCTGCTGGAAATCAACACGCTGCCCGGAATGACGGCCTCCAGCCTGCTGCCGAAAATCGCGGCGGGGCGGGGCATCGACTTCCCGGCGCTGTGTGAGCGGCTGCTTCAGGGCGCTTCACTCAAGGCCTGAGCCGTTCCCCGTCTTCTTGGAGTTCCGGCCCCTTGACGGGCCGGGGTGTCCCTGTCGGGCGCTACAGCGACGTGTCTGTAGCCAAAAACTGGCGTGGAGCGATCTCCGCACGCAGCATGCGCCTCCCTACTCATGGCCTTCGGCAAGAACAAGAAACGCCGTCAACTGGATGCCGCATCGCGCAACAACGCGGTGAAGGCCTCCGTCCGCTCGCACGGACCGACGGTGGCGAAGGCGCTGGGGCTGACGGTGGTGACGGCCGCGCTGGTGTGGGGCGGCATCGAACTGCGCACCTGGGCGCGGGTGTCTCCGCGCTTCGCGCTGGAGTCGGTGACCTTCACCGGGCTGGAGCGGGCCTCGCGCGCGGAGCTGCTGAAGCTGTCGGGGCTGACGGCGGGGCAGAACCTCTGGTCGCTGGACCCGGCGGCGCTCGCGCGGGCCATGGGGCAGCACCCCTGGGTGCGCACGGTGGAGGTGACGCGGCGGTTTCCGCGCGGGGTGTCGGTGGAGGTGGCGGAGCACGCGCCCGCGGCTCTGGCGGTGCTGGGGGACCTGTACGTGCTGGACGAGGAGGGCGAGCCCTTCAAGCGCGTCACCCCGGGGGACGGGTTGGATTTGCCGCTCGTCACGGGGCTGGAGCGCGATGCCTACGTCGCGGACGCGGACGCGGTGCGTGCGCGCTTCCGCGAGGCGCTGGATGTAACCCGTGCTTATGCGCGGTTGTCGCCCGGGCGATCCGAGCGGTTGTCCGAGGTGCGCCTGGAGAACAGCGGGCTTGCGCTGGTGACGGCGACGGGGCAGGAGGTGCGCCTCGGCGTGGGCGATACGGAAGTCAAGCTCCAGCGGCTGGCGCGCGTTCGTCGCGAGCTGAGCACGAGGGGGCTTGCAGCCGAGATCATTCGCCTGGATAACCGTGCCCGACCGGGTTGGGTGGCGGTGAGGCTTTCGAGCGGGTCCGACTCCGACAGGAGCGGGGGCTCGACGCAGTGAGGATGCTTCCTTCACGAGAGTGAGGGGGCCTGGGAGGTTTCAATGGCGAAGCAGAAGTCGGGGGAGATCATCGTCGGCCTCGACATTGGCACGACGAAGATCTGCGCCATCGTGGGCGAGCTGACTGATAGCGGCATCGACATCATCGGCATCGGCACGCACCCGTCGAAGGGTCTGCGCAAGGGCGTCGTGGTCAACATCGAGGCCACGGTGTCGTCCATCCGTCGCGCGGTGGAGGAAGCCGAGTTGATGGCCGGGGCGGAGATCTCCCACGTGTACACGGGGATCGCCGGCGGCCACATCAAGGGCTTCAACTCCCAGGGCATCGTCGCGGTGAAGGACAAGGAGGTCCGCGAGGCGGACATCGCGCGCGTCATCGACGCCGCGAAGGCGGTGGCCATCCCCCTGGACCGGGAGGTCATCCACGTCCTGCCCCAGGAGTTCATCATCGACGACCAGGGCGGCATCAAGGAGCCCCTGGGCATGGCGGGCGTGCGCCTGGAGGCCAAGGTGCACATCGTCACGGGCGCCGTCTCCAGCGCGCAGAACATCGTCAAGTGCGCCAACCGCACGGGCCTGAACGTCTCCGACATCGTGCTGCAGCCGCTGGCGTCCGCGGAGGCGGTGCTGAGCGAGGACGAGAAGGAGCTGGGCGTGTGCCTCGTCGACATCGGCGGCGGCACCACGGACATCGCCATCTTCTCCGGCGGCTCCATCGTCCACACGGCCGTCATCGCCCTGGGCGGCAACAACCTGACGAGCGACATCGCCATCGGCCTGCGCACCCCCGCGCACGAGGCCGAGCGCATCAAGCAGAAGTACGGCTGCGCGCTCGCGTCGATGATCAACAAGGACGAGACGATTGAGGTGCCCAGCGTGGGCGGCCGTCAGCCGCGCGTCCTGGGCCGGCAGATCCTCTCGGAGATTCTGGAGCCGCGCGTGGAGGAGATCTTCCAGCTCGTCCACCGCGAGATCCAGAAGTGCGGCTACGAGGACCTGCTCGCGTCCGGCATCGTCATCACGGGCGGCTCCACGCTGCTCGCGGGCATGCCGGAGCTGGCCGAAGAGGTGCTGGGTCTGCCGGTGCGCCGGGGCATGCCGCGCGGCATCGGCGGCCTGGTGGACGTGGTGAAGAGCCCCATGTACGCCACGGGCGTGGGCTTGGTCGTCTACGGCGCCAAGCACATGGACCGGCGCATGTTCCGCATCCGCGAGGACGGCAACGTCTACAAGAAGGTGAAGGGCCGGATGCGCGAGTGGCTGGAAGAGATCTTCTAGAAGTCTCCGGCGTCATGCCGCGCTGAGTCAGGGCTCCCTTCGGGGGGCCCTTTCGCGTTTCAGGGGGCGTGTGTCCGGAGACGGGCGGACGCGTCAACGGGGCACGCTGACGCGTCAGGGGGAGACGCGGGAGGCTTTCCGGTTTCTGGAATCTGGATCCAGATTTGGGACTCCGCCCGTAAGCATGGGGAGCAGGCGGCGCAAGTGTGCGGATTTGGTCGGAATCAAAAACCGACAGACGATGGCGCCCGGCTTGCTAGGGGGGCCAGTGGCCCCCGGAACCATCCCGCTGTTCCCGCGAGCCCAGACCCTATGACTCCACAAAAGACTTCGCGGTTGCTGACGCCCCTCCCGGGAGCTCGCAGATCCGCCGCAGGCCTCCTGGCCCTGCTGTGCACCGTGCTCGCGGCTCCCGCCGCGCTGGCCGAACCGGACACGTTCGGCAACGGCGACGGCCACAACCTAGCATTGACCGTCAACGCGCCTGGCACGGTCGTCAACACGTATACGCGGCTCAGGTCGAACGCGGCTGTGGGCGCCACGACCGTGAATGTGGTGGACACGACCGGCTTCGCGGTGGGCGACCTGGTGATGATCTACCAGTCCACCGGCTACGCCCCTGCGGTGACGTCCGGTGCGACGGGCCCGTTCGACTTCACCGCAACCGCGGTGGGCAACTGGCAGTTCGTGCGTGTGACGTCGCTTACGGGCAATACCCTGACCTTCACGGGCCATGCACTCACGGCGGCGTTCACAGGGAGCAACAGCACCGCCAACAACAGCGCGCTCCTCCGGGCCTCGGCGCAGGCCATCCGGGTGCCGGAGTACACGAACGTGACCATCAACGCGGGCGCGAGCATCGTCGCCCAGCGGTGGTCCGACGTCGCTATCGATTACAACAACACCGTGGGTGGCATCGTCATCTTCTTCGCCACCGGGACGGTGACGAACAACGGCACCATTTCCGCCACGGGGGCGGGCTTCCGCGGCGCGGACTACTTCAACGGTGACGGCGACGCCTGCCCCGCAACCGCTTATGACCTGGCCAATCCCCAAGGCGCCATGAAGGGCGAGGGGCTGGTGCCTGCCCGCTACAAGCAGCCCACGGTGTTCTTGCAGACCACGCCCCTCTCGGGCCGAGGCAACATCCTGAACGCAGGCGGTGGTGGCATCTGCCACAACTCCGGTGGTGGCGGCGGTGGCAACGGTGGCGCGGGTGGCATTGGCGGTCGGACGTGGGCGGAAGAGCCTGCTCCGGCACGTGCGGTGGGTGGTCTCCCCGGTGGCCGGATGCTCTTCGTCCCGGCGAACCGCGCCCTCTTCGGCGGCGGCGGTGGCTCCGGCCACGGCAACGACGACGTAGGCACCGGCGGCGGAAACGCGGGCGGCATCGTCTTCGTGCGTGGCGCGGCGCTCACGGGAACGGGCAGCATCACTTCGGACGGCGTTGGGGCTCTGTCGTCCGCGAACGACGCGGCGGGTGGCGGTGGCGCGGGCGGTACCATCTCCCTGCGGCTCACGGGCGCCCTGGCATGCAGCGGTACCGGCGAGCTGTCCGCGAAGGGCGGCAACGGCGGTAACAGTACCTTCGTGGCGTCGCCGCACGGCACGGGCGGTGGCGGTGGCGGTGGCAACATCCACTTGCAGGCCACTGCTTACTCCTGTCCCGCGTCGGTCGCGGGAGGCGCGGCGGGCACCCAGCCCACGGCAGGTGCTCCGGATGGTCCGACCTACGGCTCCGCGCCGGGCAACCCGGGTGTCATCACCATGGGGCAGCCTCCCACGGTGATCACCCCGGCCAATGGCTCGTCCACGTCGAACCCCACGCCCCCCATCACGGGCACGACGCCGAGCCCCAATCAAACGGTCCGCATCTACGTGGACGGCCAGCCCCTGGCCACGACGGTGACGTCCGACGCGTCGGGCAACTTCACCCTCACGCCGTCGGCGCTGAGCGTAGGCGCGCACACCGTTTATGCGGTCACGGTGACCAATGGCGTCGAGAGCGCCCCGAGCAACATCAACACCTTCACCATCACCGCCGCGACGACGCCGACGGTGGCTATCAGCACGCCGGCCAATGGCTCGACGGTGACGAACCCGAACGTGACGGTGACGGGCACGTCCGCGAACGCCACGAGTGTGACGGTGACCTTCCAGGGCACGAACTACGGCCCCATCGCGGTGGATGCCTCCGGCAATTGGAGCCAGGCGCTCCCGGGCCCGCTCGCCAATGGCACGTACACCGTGACGGCGGTGTCCAGGAACGGTGCGGGCACCAACAGCACCACGGCTTCCTCCACCTTCACGGTGGCGGTCGTCCCGGCACCGACGGTGGCCATCACTGCGCCGGCCAACGGTTCGACGACGACCAACCCGAATGTGACGGTGACGGGCACGGCCGCGAACGCGACCATCGTGACGGTCACCTTCCAGGGCACCAACTACGGTCCCATCACGGTGACGGGCGGTAACTGGAGCCAGGCGCTGCCCGGCCCGTTGGCAAATGGCACGTACACCGTGACGGCGGTGTCCACGAACGGCTCCGGCACCAACAGCACCACGGCTTCATCCACCTTCACGGTGGCCGTCCCGGCCCCGACGGTGGCCATCACCACGCCGGCCAATGGCTCGACGACGACCAACCCGAACGTCACGGTGACGGGCACGTCCGCGAACGCGACGTCCGTGACGGTGACCTTCCAGGGCACCAACTACGGCCCCATCGCGGTCGACGCTTCCGGCAACTGGAGCCAGGTCCTGCCCGGCCCCTTGGCGGATGGCTCGTACACGGTGACGGCGGTGTCCAGGAACAGCGCGGGCACCAACAGCACGGCGGCCTCCTCCACCTTCACGGTGGACCAGACGCCTCCGACGGTCGCCATCAGCACGCCAGCCAACGGGTCGACGATCAACACCCCCACGGTGACCGTGACGGGCACGTCCACGGGCGCGACGTCCGTGTCGCTGACCTTCGAAGGCACGAGCTACGGCCCCATCGCGGTGGATGCCTCCGGTAGCTGGAGCTTCCCGCTGCCGGGTCCCCTGCCTGAGGGCAGCTACACCGTGACGGCGGTGGCCAAGGACGCGGCGGGCAACACCAGCCCCCCCGCGACCTCCACCTTCACCCTGGACCTCACGGCTCCGACGGTCGCCATCAGCACGCCGGCCAACGGTTCGACGATTGGCACCTCCGCGGTGACGGTCGTGGGTACCTCCACGGGCGCGACGTCCGTGACGCTCACCTTCGAGGGCACCAACTACGGTCCCATCTCGGTCGACGCTTCCGGCAACTGGAGCTTCCCGCTGCCGGTCAGCCTGGGCGAAGGCACGTACAGCGTGACGGCGGTGTCCAAGGACGCGGCGGGCAACACCAGCACCCCGGCGAACTCCACCTTCACGGTGGACCTGACCGGGCCGCAGGTGGCCATCAGCACCCCGGTGAACGGCACCTCGGTGGGCACCGACACGGTGACCGTGACGGGGACGTCCTCGGGCGCCACGTCCGTGACGCTCACCTTCGATGGCGCGAGCTATGGCCCCATCTCGGTGGATGCCTCCGGCAACTGGAGCTTCCCGCTGCCGGGCCCGCTGGCCGAAGACACGTACACCGTCACGGCCGTGGCCGTGGACGGCGCGGGCAACACCAGCCCCACGGCGAGCACCACCTTCACGGTGGACCTGACCGCTCCGACGGTGGCCATCAGCACGCCGGCCAACGGCTCGACGGTGGGCACCGACACGGTGACGTTGACGGGTACGTCCACGGGCGCGACGTCCGTGACGCTGACCTACAACGGCACGAACTACGGCCCCATCCCGGTGGATGGCGCGGGCAACTGGAACTACACGCTGCCGTTCAGCCTGACCGACGGCTCGTACACCGTGACAGCGGTGTCCACGGACGCGGCGGGCAACACCAGCACGCCCGCCACGACCACCTTCACGGTGGACCTGACGGCGCCGACGGTCGACATCACCACGCCGGTCAACGGGTCGACGATCAATACCCCCACGGTGGCGGTGACCGGTACGGCCACGGGCGCGACGTCCGTGACGCTGACCTTCGAAGGCACGGACTACGGCCCCCTCGCGGTGGATGCCTCCGGTCACTGGACCTCCACGCTGCCGGGTCCGCTGGCGGATGGCACGTACACCGTGACCGCCGTCTCGACGGACGCCGCGGGCAACACCAGCTCGCCCGCGAGCACCACCTTCACGGTGGACCAGACCGCTCCGACGGTGGCCATCACCACGCCGGCCAACGGCTCCACGGTGGGCACCCCCACGGTGACGGCGACGGGCACCACCACGGGCGCGACGTCCGTGACGGTGACCTTCCAGGGCACCAACTACGGCCCCATCGCGGTCGACGCTTCCGGCAACTGGAGCCAGGCGCTTCCGGGTCCGCTGGCCGCGGGCACGTACACCGTCACGGCGGTGTCCGTGGATGCGGCGGGCAACACCAGCACCACGGCGACCTCCACCTTCACGGTGGACCTGACGAAGCCGACGGTGGCCATCACCTCGCCGGTCAGCGGCACGACGGTGAGCACCTCCACGGTGACCATCGTGGGCACGTCCACGAAGTCGACGTCCGTGACGCTGACGCTCGATGGGACGAACTACGGCCCCATCACGGTGAATGCGGCGGGCAACTGGAGCTTCCAGCTGCCCATCACCCTGACGGACCGTCAGTACACCGTGACGGCGGTGTCCGTGGACGGCGCGGGCAACACGAGCGCTCCGGCCACCACCACCTTCCGCTGGTCCAACACGGCCGACTCGGACAATGACGGCCTGACGGACGCGGAGGAGGCCACCATCGGCACGGATCCGAACGACCCGGACACCGACGACGACGGCATCCCCGACGGCGTCGAGGTCAAGGTCGGTGGGACGGACCCGCTCGACGACGACTCGGATGATGACGGCATCCTCGACGGCAACGAGGACAAGGACCACGACGGCATCGTCGACGCCGACGAGACGGATCCGAAGGACTCCGACTCCGACAGCGACGGCCTCACGGATGGCGTGGAGTCCGGCCTCACCACGCCGCAGGGCTCGGACACCGACCCGGCGAAGTACGTGGCGGACAAGGACCCCACGACGAAGACGAACCCGCTCGACGACGACTCGGATGACGACGGTCTGCTCGACGGCAACGAGGACGCCAACCACGACGGCGCCGTGGACCCCACGGAGACGAACCCGAACAAGGCGGACACGGACGGCGACGGCCTGACGGACGGCCTGGAGTCCGGCCTCACCACGCCGCAGGGCACGGACACCGATCCGGCCATCTTCGTGAAGGACGAGGACCCCGCGACGAAGACGAACCCGCTCGACCGCGACACCGACCACGGCAGCGTGTTCGACGGCATCGAGGACGCGAACCACAACGGCCGCGTGGACGTGCGCGAGACGGATCCGAACAACCCGGCGGACGACAAGGACGCGGACGGTGACGGCATCGACAACGCCACGGAGCTGGAGAAGGGGACGGATCCGTTCGACTCCGACACCGACGACGACGGCGTGATGGACGGCACCGACGGGCTGACCGACACGGACGGCGACGGCACCATCGACGCCCGGGACCCGGACAGCGACAACGACGGCATCCTCGACGGCACCGAGCTGGGTGTCACCGCGGAGACCGCGCCGGTGGGGACCAACCGCCAGTCGCCGAACTTCAAGCCGGACGCGGATCCCTCCACGACGACGGATCCGAAGAAGGCCGACACCGACGGCGACGGCCTGAAGGACGGCGACGAGGACGCCAACCACGACGGCCGCCGCGCCGACGCGGAGACGGACCCCAGCCAGAAGGACACCGACGGCGGCGGCATCGACGACGGCGTGGAAGTGCAGGGCGGCTCCAACCCGCTCGACGCCAACGACGACTTCCTCGTCGTGGGCCACGGCTGCAGCACCGGTGGGACGGGCTCGCTGGCGCCCTTCGCGCTGATGCTCCTGGCCCTGCCCCTGGTGGGCCGCCGCTTCCGCAAGGGCGGGCAGCTCCTGGCGCGCGCGGGCGGCGTCTTCGCCCTGTTCGTGACCGCGCTCTTCGCGGCCCCGGACGCCCGGGCGCAGGCCACCGCCGTGTCGCAGGCCATCGACGTGCAGCAGTACAAGCCGGGCCCGGGCATCTCGGACGTGCTCGCCGTGCAGGGCGCGCAGGTGCAGCGGCACCTGGGGTGGAACGTGGGGCTTTCGGTCAACTACGCCGACAAGCCGCTCAACTTCTTCGACCCCCGCTCGGACACGTACGTCACCTCCCTGGTGAAGAGCCAGGTGGGCGTGGACCTGATGGGCGCGGTGGGCTTCCTCGACCGCTTCGAAATCGGCGTCGTGCTGCCCGTCACCATCCAGAGCTCGGAGGCTTCTCCGGGCGTGGACTCCTCCTTCGCCAACGGCGTGGGCGGTGGTGGCATCGGCGACCTGCGGCTCATCCCGAAGGCGCGGCTGCTGGACCGGGAGAACTTCGGCCTGGCGCTGGCGGTGCCCGTGTCGCTGCCCACCGGCGGTGCCTCGGACTTCCTCGGCGGGTCGGGCGTCTCCGTCAACCCGCGCCTCGTCGCGGAGTACGGCCGGCGCTTCCGGGTGCTCGCCAACCTGGGCGTGGACCTGCGCAAGTCGGAGCAGCTGCGCAACCTGAACGCCGGCAGCGCGCTGGCGTACGGGCTGGGCGCGGAGCTGCCCTTCGAACTGGGCAAGGTGCCCCTGGCACTGGACGCCACGCTCGCGGGCACGCTGGGCTTCAAGCAGCAGGACGAGGAGGAGCGTCCGCTGGAGCTGCTCGCGGCGCTGAAGTACCGCCCGACGACGGGCGGACTCGCCGCCCACGTGGGCGCGGGCCCGGGCCTGACGCACGGCTACGGCACGCCCACCTTCCGCGTGCTCGCGGGGCTCAGCTACAGCACGCCCGAGCGTGCCCCGGCGCCGCCCCGGCCGGTGTGCCCGGAGGGCCCGGAGGACTTCGACGGCTTCCAGGACGCGGACGGCTGCGCGGACCCGGACAACGACAGCGACGGCATCCCCGACACGGCGGACCGCTGCCCGCTGGAGCCGGAGACGGTCAACGCCTACGAGGACGCCGACGGCTGCCCGGACGCGAAGCCCCTGCCGCCTCCGCCGGTGGACACCGACGGCGACGGCCTGATGGACCCGGACGACAAGTGCCCCAACGCGCCCGAGGACAAGGACGGCTTCCAGGACGAGGACGGCTGCCCGGACCCGGACAACGACCGTGACGGCATCGCGGACACGGCGGACAAGTGCCCGCTGGAGCCGGAGACCATCAACGGCGTCACCGACGAGGACGGCTGCCCCGACAAGGGCAAGGTCAAGGTGCTCGTCGACGGCGAGCGCATCCTCATCCTGGAGAAGGTCTACTTCGCCACCGGCAAGGACGTCATCCTGCCGCGCTCGTTCCCGCTCCTGAAGCAGGTGGCCGCCGTGCTGCGCGCCAACCCGCAGGTGGAGCTGCTGAGCGTGGAAGGCCACACGGACGACCAGGGCAAGGACGCCGCCAACCTGGACCTGTCCAAGCGCCGCGCCGCCAACGTGCGCACGTTCCTCATCAACGACGGCATCGCCGCGGAGCGCCTGCAGTCCCAGGGCTTCGGCGAGACGAAGCCGGTGGACTCCAACAAGACGGCCGCGGGCCGGGAGAACAACCGCCGCGTGGAGTTCAACATCGTGAAGATGGGCAAGGTCGAAATCGAGCGTCCGGCCCCGTAGTCCTCCCCGTGGTTCGGGAGTAGGAAAGGCCCGGTTCCCATCCAGGGAGCCGGGCCTTTTCGTCATCCGGGCCCCACCGCGCCACGTCAGGACGCGCGCGAGGCATGCACGACCGACCAAGGTGAGTCAGGCGCGCGAGTCAAGAGGGCGTTTCGCCTACTGCGTCGCACGCATGCATGCCGAAGCCGCGCGCGTAAGTGGGCGTCAGGACTCGACACCGCAGCAGGGCGCTACAGGCTGGTAGCGGAATACTTGCCAAAGCGCCCGACTTCCTGATGATTGTCGAAGGCGGCAGTCATCGCGGACGGCGCCGTTGGGCTTCCGCCAAGAGGATCGACATGGACCAGTTCGAGCAGAACAAGCAGGCCGCGAAGATTCGTGTCGTGGGCGCGGGCGGGGCGGGCTGCAACGCGGTCAACACGATGATTCTGTCGAAGCTCGACCGCGTCGATTTCATCGCCGCCAACACCGATGTCCAGGCGCTCGCCGCCTCCAAGGCGCCCACCCGGCTGCAGCTGGGCCAGGCGCTCACCAAGGGGTTGGGCGCCGGCGCCAACCCGGAGATGGGCCGCGAGGCCGCGCTGGAGTCGCGCGATCAGATCGCCGCGGTGCTGGAAGGCGCCGACATGGTCTTCGTGACGGCCGGCATGGGCGGTGGCACCGGCACGGGCGCCGCGCCCATCATCGCGGACATCGCCAAGAGCCTGGGCTGCCTCACGGTGGGCGTCGTCACCAAGCCGTTCCTCTTCGAGGGCAACAAGCGCCGCAAGCAGGCCGAGCAGGGCATCGTGGAGCTCAAGGCCGCGGTGGACACGCTCATCACCATCCCCAACCAGCGCCTGCTGTCGCTCTCCAATGAGCCCATGCCGCTGCTGGAGACCTTCAAGCGCGCCGACGAAGTCCTGCTCAACGCCGTGCAGGGCATCAGCGACCTCATCCAGTACCACGGCTACATCAACGTGGACTTCGCGGACGTGAAGACCATCATGAGCGACAAGGGCCTGGCGCTCATGGGCACGGGCAACGCCTGCGGCGACCGGCGCGCCGTCATCGCCATGCAGCAGGCCATCTCCAGCCCGCTGCTGGAGGACGTCTCCATCGACGGCGCCACGGGCCTGCTCATCAACATCACCGGCGGCCGCGACATGACCCTGCAGGAGGTCAACGAGGCCCTGACGCTGGTGCACGACGCGGCGGACGGCGAGGCGGAGATCATCTTCGGGTCGCTCATCGACGAGCAGATCCAGGACGAGGTGAAGATCACCATCATCGCCACGGGCTTCGTGCACCGCGAGGCGGCCAAGGCACGGCCCATGACGCAGGTGGTCCAGGTGCCCATGTCCATGCCCATGTCCAGCCGCCCCGCGCCGTCGTCGGTGCTGTCCTCGTCGCGCGAGGAGGTGGCGAGCCTCGTCCCCGCGAAGAGCACGCCCCGTCCGACGATGTCCACGGTGGAGAACCCGAAGTCCTCCATGCAGAGCGCGCGCACGGCCGTGGTGAAGGACGCGGCGCTGCCCCTGGACGAGGATCAGTTCGACATCCCGACGTTCCTGCGCCGCCAGGGTCAGACGGAGCTGCCGTAGGCCGGAAGGGCCGTCAGTTGCGGGGGAGGCGGGCCACGCTCGCCGTGCCCCGGCCCGTGAGGCGGTCACAGCGGGTGAACAGGCCGTCCACCTCGTCGTAGAGCGCGTCGATGCGCTCCGACGCGCGGGGGGCGGGCAGCAGCCCGGTACCGGACAGCTCCTCCATCCGGGTGCCGGCGCGCTGCAAGAGCTGCAGCGCCTTCAGCAGCGAGCGGCCCCGCTTGGTGCCGTCGGGCGTGAAGAGGGTGCCGCCCTCGTAGAGCGTCACCAGGTTGGCGCGGGTGGCCTGGAGCCGCTCATTGAGCCGGCTCCGGTACAAATCCAGACGGCGAGCGCGACGGGCACCATGCAGGTCCACGACGCCTTCCGTTCCTGTCGAGGGAGGCTTCACGTCGGGCAAGGTACGTCAGGGGCTCGTAGACCCGCAAATTTACGGGACTGTACGGACCTGTTGCATGCCTGTCCGAGCGCTTGTCAGGCAGGGGGGTGGGGGTTAGTTTGGCCGCCCTTCGCAACGCCGGGGTACCGCCATGTTCCAGAAGTTGCTCATCGCCAACCGGGGTGAAATCGCGCGCCGCATCGGGACGGTGGCCCGGCAGATGGGCGTGAAGACCGTGGCCGTGTACTCGGACGCGGACGCCACGCTGCCGTTCGTGAAGGAAGCGGACGAGGCGGTGCGCATCGGGCCTGCGCCGGCGAAGGACAGCTACCTGAGCATCCCCGCCATCCTGGAGGCGGCGAAGAAGACGGGCGCGCAGGCCGTGCACCCCGGCTACGGCTTCCTGTCGGAGAACGGCGAGTTCGCGCAGGCGTGTTCGGACGCGGGCCTGGTGTTCGTGGGGCCGCCGCCGGAGGCCATGGCGCGGATGAAGGACAAGAGCCAGGCGCGCAAGCTGGTGTCCGCCGCGGGCGTGCCGGTGGTGCCGGGCAGCGACGGCGTCCTGCCGGACGTGCAGAGCGCCCTGGAGGCCGCGGAGCGCATCGGCTACCCGGTGCTGTGCAAGGCCGCCAGCGGCGGTGGCGGCATCGGCATGGCGGCGGCGAGCAGCCCCGCGGAGCTGGAGAAGGTGTACCGCCAGTGCACGGACCGGGCGAAGGCCGCCTTCGGCCGTGAGGGCGTGTACCTGGAGCGCTACTTCCCGGCGCCGCGCCACATCGAGGTCCAGATTCTCGGCGACACCCACGGTCACCTCATCCACGGCCTGGAGCGCGAGTGCTCCATCCAGCGCCGGCACCAGAAGGTGGTGGAGGAGGCCCCGTCGGTGCTGTTCGCGAACGGGAAGAACGCGGCCCTGTCCGAGCAGCTCTTCACGGCGGCCGTCACCGCGGCGAAGACGTTCGGCTACGCCAACGCGGGCACGGTGGAGTTCCTGTACTCGGACGGGCAGGTGTACTTCATCGAGATGAACGCCCGGCTCCAGGTGGAGCACCCGGTGACGGAGCTCACGACGGGCCTGGACCTCATCGGCTGGCAGCTGCGCATCGCCGCGGGCGAAAAGCTGACGGTGAAGCAGGAGGACGTGAAGCGGAAGGGCGCGGCGCTGGAGTTCCGCATCTACGCGGAAGACCCGGTGAAGTACTTCCCGTCCCCCGGCCCGCTGAAGGTGTTCCAGCCGCCCACGGGCGAAGGCGTGCGCCTGGACTCCGGCTACGCCGAGGGCGACGTGGTGACGCCGAACTACGACCCGATGATCGCGAAGCTCATCATCTCCGGCGCCACGCGCGACGAGGCGATTGCCCGCGCGGTGAAGGCGCTGGAGGACTTCCGCATCGAGGGCATCAAGACGAACATCCCGCTCCACCTGCGCATCCTGAAGGCTCCGGCCTTCAGCGCCGGGGAGCTGGACACGCACTTCCTGGATCATCACGCGAAGCCGTAGGTAGGGAGCGCGGCAGCCCGCGCTTCGTTTTCACACCCGAGGAGGGACTGGTTCATGGCGGACGTTGCGGCGCACATCACGGGAACGGTGTGGAAGATCGAGGTGAAGGTGGGCGACCCGGTGAAGGCCGGGGACACGCTCGTCATCCTCGAGTCGATGAAGATGGAGATGCCGGTGGAGACCACCGAGGACGGCACGGTGAAGGAGATCCGCTGCAAGGAAGCGCAGCCGGTGAACGAGGGCGACGTCCTCGTGGTGCTCGGCTAGGGCGCGGGGACCGTGACAGCGCCCACGCTGGAGGTGGAGGACCGCGAGGGCGGTGTCCGCGTCCTCACCGTCTCCAACCCCACCCGGCGCAATGCCCTGGACGACGCGCTGCTGGCCCGTCTGGACGCGGCGCTGGACCCTGGCCCCCACGTCCGCGCGCTGCTGGTGCGCGGGCAGGGCGGGCACTTCTGCGCGGGCTACGACCTGACGCACCTGGGGCCGCCCGGCGCGGACGGGCGGCTGCCGGACGACGCGCTGGTGGCGTGCCTGCTGAAGCTGGAGCGGCACCCAGCGCCGTCGGTGGCGCTGGTGCAGGGCGGCGCGGTGGGCGCGGGCTTCGACCTGGCGGCCTCCTGCGACTTCCGGGTGGGCGCGCCGGACGCCTTCTTCCTCATGCCGCCGGCCCGGCTGGGCATCGTGTACTCGCCCGAGGGGCTGGCGCGCGCGGTGCGGCTGGTGGGGCTGTCGCGGGCGAAGCAGCTGTTCCTCACCGCGCGCAGGCTGCCCGCGCCGGAGGCGCTCGCGTGGGGGCTCCTGGACGAGTGCCCGGAGGACGCGGAGGCGCGTGCGCTGGCCTGGTGCGAGACGCTGGCCGCGCAGGCACCGAAGGCGGTGTCGGGGATGAAGGAGGCCTTCGGATTGCTGTCGCGCTCCGGCCTGGCTGCGGCGGACGTCGCGCGGCTGCGCCAGGTGCGCGGCGAGGCGTTCGGCAGTGAGGATGCGAAGGAGGGGCGCGCGGCCTTCCTGGGAAAGCGCGCGCCCCGCTTCAACGGCCGCTAGGTGTCGCCGAACAGCTCGCCCATGCGCAGCTGGAGCGCGGAGGCGATCTTGTAGAGCGACGAGATGGACGCGGAGGATTCCGCGCGTTCAATCTGCGACAGCAGCGACACGGACAGGCCGGTGCGGCGGGCAAGCTGCTTGAGCGTGAGCTCCTGCGTCTTGCGGGCGTCGCGGATGGTGCGGCCAATGGCGCGGTGCAGGTCGGCTTCCGGGTCCTGCGACAGACCCTTCTTCTGCAACGCGTTGCGCACGGCGGCCGTGAACTGCTCCGGCTCCATGGGCTTCTTCACGTAGTCGGACGCCTGCGCCTTGAGGGAGGCGACAGCCGTGTCCACGGTGGGGTAGGCCGTGGCGACGATGACCGCGATGTCCGTGTCGTACTTGCGGATCAACTCCAAGACTTCGGTGCCCGACATCTGCGGCATCATCATGTCGAGGATGACGAGGTGGAAGTCGGAGCCCCGGAGGATGTCCACCGTCTGGGTGGGGTCGGTGGTGGTGACCACCTCGTAGCCCTCTCGGGTCAGCACCAGCTTGAGGTAGTCGCAGTTGTCCTGCTCGTCATCAACTACCAGGATGCGAATCTGCACAGCGTCTCCTCGCTGCAAGGTTGAGGGAAGTGCTGCGGGGGGGAGTTACTGGCCATTGCTTGAGGCGGGGGGATTTTCCGACGGAGGCACCGCCGCACTGCCGTCACCCTTCGGACTGTTGTTGCTCAGGATTTCAATGACCCGCGCCCGCTTCGCGTGGCCCGGGGGCGCGAGCGTGACGAACTGCGCGTAGTGCTTCAAGCTCAGGGCCTGGTTGTTGCTCTTCGCATAGAGCACGCCGAGCATCAGATGGCATTCGGGAAGCCTGGGGGCGATCAGCGCGCAGTCCTTGGCGACTTCCAGGGCACCCGGAATGTCCTTCGCCTTGCTCAGGCGCTGGACCTCCGTCTGGACGTCAGTGATGTCCCGCTCGACGTCGGCCGCCGTCTTGCCGCGCATGAAGTCGGACGTCGGGGCCGTGGAAGGCTTCTGCGCCGGGTTCGTCGCCACGGTGGCTTCACCCGGGGGAGGGCGCTGGGCTTCCTCGAGCTGCTTCTTCAGCTCCTCGAAGCGGCTGGCGAAGACCACCGTCTTCGGGAAGGTCTTGGCGGCGGCGGTGGCCTCGGCGACCTTGTTGTTCTTCAGCGCCTCTTCGAGGACGGCCAGCTGCTGCTGGGCCTGCGTCTCCAGGGTCAGCCGCTGCTGCAGGTCCTTCGCCTTGCCGACGGGGACGCCCTTCTCCGCGCGCAGGGCGTCCAGGACGGTGCGGGCCTTGTCGAAGTCGGCGGCCGTGAGCGCGGTCTCGAAGTCCTGCTCCGTCGCCTTCGGCTCGGGAGGGGCCTCCGGCGGGGGCTGCGGGGTCTCCGGCGTCGTGCCCACGGCAGCGACCGGCTTGTCCGGAACCTGGGGCGGATTGTTGGCGACCACGGGCGGCGGGGTGTCCGTCGTCGGCGTCACCAGGTCCTGTCCCTTGATGACGAAGAGGGCGGCGCCCGCGGCGATGGACAGGAACGCGACGACGATGCCCACCACCAGCTTCTTCGAACCCGGACGGTCCCCCTGCGCGGCGAGGTCCTCCGACAGCGTGCCCGGGCCCACGAAGCGCAGCTTCACGTGGCCCATCTCGATGATGTCGCCGTGGGACAGCGTGGCCTGGGCGTAGCTCTCGCCGTTGACCGTCATCCCGTTGGCCGACTGCATGTCGATGACCCGCCACTCACCGGTCGCCTCGCGCACCACCTTCGCGTGCGTGCGGGACAGGGAGCGGTGGTCCAGGGCGATGTCGTTCTCCGACGTACGGCCGATCCGCAGCTCGGTGCGGTTGCAGTCGTACTCCTGGCCCTTGAACTCGGTGGGGGCGAGCACCAGCAGCCGGGGCTGCTCGTCCTCCGGGACACGCTCCACCTTGCGGGGGCGGTCCGCCTCCATCTGGTCCATGCGGATGATGGATGTGGCGTTGCGCCGCGCCTCCGCGGAAGGAGGCGTGTGGTCGTGCTCGTCGCCGTCCGCGTCGTCCTCCTCCTCGTCCTCGGCGTCGTCCTGCGACGCGCTGGGCGCTGGGGCGTCCTCCTCCTCCGGCTCTGGCCGGCGGGAGGCGGGCACCTTGGCGGTGATGGCGCCAGTGGGGGCGGCGTTGGCCGCACCCTCGACCTGCAAGGCCAGATCGTAGTCGCCGATCTGGATGAGGTCCCCCTCCTTGAGGGGAAGCTGGCCTGCGACGCGCTCGCCGTTGATCCGGGTGCCGTTGTAGCTCCCCAGGTCTTCGAGCACGACGTGTCCATTGAGGCGCACCAGCCGGGCGTGTCGACGTGACACGTTCCGCTCGGTCAGGCGGATCGTGTTGCCCTCCTGACGTCCAATGGTGATTTCGTCGCGCACGAAGGGAACAACGGTCTTGCGCCCCTCGTCGTCTTCGATGATGAGCTTCAGCACGGGTCCGGTCCGAGTACAGCTATAGCAGAATGCCCTTTGCCGAGACAAGCCATGTATCCCCCGAGAACAACAGGGTTTTTTGCCCATCCCATGGTCAGGGGGGCACTGTTGTCCATCGGTCGATTGGCCGGAAGGGGCGGGGAAGCCAGGGTACCGTGGCTGACGGTGGCCCTGGTAGGGGTGCAGGCGATTCTGTACGCGGCGCTGGCGTCCGGGGGGCCTCCGGGCGTGGACGCGCTGGTGCGCTGGGGGGCGAAGACGGGCCCGCTGGTGACGGACGCGGGTCAGGAATGGCGGCTCCTGGCGGCCAACCTGCTGCACCGGGACGGCCTGCACCTGGGGCTCAACCTGCTGGTGTTCGGCGTGGTGGGCTCGGCGGTGGAGCGCGCGTGCCGGTGGTGGGACTACGCCGCGCTGCTCGCCGTGGCGGGACTGGCGACGATGACGGGTTCGCTCTGGTGGTC
>NZ_RAWA01000499.1 GCF_003611675.1 Corallococcus sp. CA053C | reverse complement strand
GGGGGGGCGTTCCGCGAAGGCCGCGCCGCTCGCGTCGGCGCCCAGGTCCGCGCTGCCGTCGGCACCGCGCAATGCGATGCCGAAGAGTATCCCCGCGACCGTGCATCCGGTTCAGGCCAGGGCTCCGTCTCAAGCAGTGCTGCCTGAGCGCACGCGCCGCCGTGTTCCCCGTCCGGAGACGATGACGGCACGGACGCTGGAGGTTCGGGAGTCGCATGGAGCGACGACCGACGCCCGAGGCTTGAAGCGGGAACAGGCGCGCGGTCCTCTTCCTGTCGACGGTGATTCCGACGAGAGCAGTGAGGTAACCGGAGCCCACCCGCCACGGCATCGAGACCGAGGGCAAAGCCTCTCAACTACAACGCATACCCCTCCGAATCCGAAGAGGCCGGACACGCGGACGGTCGAAGCCCCACCGAGCATGGCCGAACGGGCAGAAGTCCCACCGCATCGGAGGAAGACCCGCGTGCCGCGCCCTCCCGTCGAAGGCATTGAACGGGAGCCCGCACGTCGGCTCGTGCGTGCGCGTGCACCGGAAGAAGCCACGCGTCGCCACCGGGTTCCCCGTGTCGTCTCCCCTGCGCCGTTGCCTTCTCCTGCCGAGCCCGGTCCCACTGCGGCCCCTGTGCCCCGTCAGCGAAGACGGCTCCAAGCACTGCGTTCCGACCTGCCATCCGTTCCAGGCGCACGACCCATCCCGCTCCTCCCGCGCGAGCCACGCCATGGCCACAGGCCCGCAGGACCTCCGGAGAAAGCACCACGCCCGCCCACGCAGTCCAAACGGGAGACGCTGGAGGCTCCGCGGAGTCCAGACAGGCGCGCTGGCCGTCCCTCACCGGGGCCCGTGCACATCGAAGTGAACACGCTGGTCCCACCCGCGCTCCGCGCCGAAGCGCCACCCCGGGAGACGGTGTTTGACGAAGAGCCGCTGTGGGCCGAGGTGCCGGAGTCCGTGTCGGACACAGGTGCGCGGGCCTTCTTCGTGAACGGCAGTCGGGTCACGCGCGAGGACCACGAAACACTCCAGCAGGCTGAGCAGCGATTGCGCAGACGGATGACGGGACGTTCGCTGTGGCGGAGGCGCGGATGAGTGACCTTCCTCCCCGGCAGCGGTTGGGACAACTGCTGCGCTCGATGTCGAAGCACCTCCCAGGTCAGCTCGACGGCCTGCTGGAGAACGCACGTTTCACCGACGGAGCCGCCGCGCTCCAGCGGCTCGCGGATCCCATGCACCTGGAGAAGGCCCTCGCGCGCATGTCGCTGGAGGAGGCCGGGTGGCTCGCGGACATGCTGACCGAGCGTTGGAGCGGGCTCGCGGAGCTCCAACTGGAGCCGGAGGTGGCCATCGTCGCACCCGACGAACTCTGGCTCGGCGCGGAGCCGGTGCGGCTGGCGTTGTCACTCGCGGCGGTGGGGCTGGATGAAGGCTTTGAGGCGCTCTGGGAGGGCGCGGTGCTGCCAGGCGCCCCGTCCCCCAAGGCCACGCTCCTGGCGAAGCCCCCCGAAGGCAACGCACCCGAAGTGGCCCGCGTCCGCGCCCATGTCCGGGCGAGCGTGAAGGGCCAGCGCTGCGTCCTCATCGCGCAGGCGCAGGTGGCGCTGCGAAGGCCCTCGGTGGTGGTGAGCGAGGACCGACGGCGCCTGTTGGCGCAGGACCAGGCGGGCCGCCCCGCGGTGGGGTGCCGGTTGGAAGTGGGCACGGACGTGCACCTCACCGGGGCCGGAGGGCTGGTGGAGCTGCAGGTCGCCGCCGCGTCCGGCCTGCCCCTGAAGCTGGAAGGCATCCCCGCAGGACGCATTCCAGGAGCGCGCCCATGAAGCTCACGGTGACCGTGGAAGGAGCAGCCCCATGAAGACGATGAGTCCGCAGACCCGGCGCACGGCGGAGCGCAAGCCGGCCACGACCCGCCCCGTCGCGCCCATCCAGCAGCCGACCACCACCGCGTCACCGCGCGCCCAGCTGGGAAGCGCACCCGCGACCGCGATGAAGGCCGCGGCCGGCGGCAGCTTCAAGGCCAAGGGTGCACCCAAGCTGCCCCCCAGCCCCACCGTCCGGATGCCGAAGAAATAGGTGGATGGCCGAGAGCGGCTGGGAAGGGCGGTGCCACTGCTGCTGGAGGCCCGCCGAAGGGAGACGGGCCTGCCGCGACCTCCGCCGCGCGGCGTCCAGCGTCCGCGTCACCACCTCCTCGAACTGCTCCAGATCGCCGGACTTGGGGAGGAAGACCAGGACACCGGGCGCGTGGGGATCGCCGGAGGAGCTGTGCATGATGATGGGGAGGCTCCGCAGCTCCCGCACCTGGGCGAGCGCGCCGCACAGCTCCACGCCGTTCATGCGCGGCATCATCCTGTCCGTCACCACCAGATCCGGCTGCCGCCGCCGGGCCACCTCCAGGGCCTGCAGGCCGTCGCCCGCTCGAAGGACGTCGTGGCCCATCGACTCAAGAAGGTCGGAATAGACATCGAGGATGTCGACTTCATCATCAACGAGGAGAATGGTGCTCATGGCGGTGGTCTTCCTTTCGCGAGGTGACGGCCCGAACCGCGGTCCAGCCCTCTCTCTCCGTAGACCCCGGATGCCCTCGCTGTGATGGCCGGCGAGCAGCGGGTTCAACCAGGCCCCGGGGGGCGTCACAACGGCGCGCCCGGCACTCCATCTTCTTGGGAAGGACTCAGAGAAGAAGGAGATCTGGCGTGCAAATCGAAGAAAGAAAACGACTGGAAGACGACCTGCAGGCGCTCTGCGCTCGAGGCGAGTACAACCGCGCCGTCGAACAGGCGCTGATCGCCTACGGGCCGGAGCTCCGCCGGCTCATGGACGCCATCGTCCGGGACGAGACCCAGGGCCAGGAGGCCTTCAGCCTCTTCTGCGAGTGCCTCGTGAGGGGGCTGCCGGAGTTCCGGTGGGAGAGCTCCTTCCGCACCTGGTCGCAGCGCATCGCGCGCAATGTCTGCTTCAAGATGCTGAACGCGCCTGCCATGCGGTATCGGCACGTCAGCCTGTCCGCCATCTCCGCGCGCTCCGAACCGCGGCGCTCCACCACGCGCCCCTGGCAGCGCAGCACCGTCAAGGACCGCTTCCGCTCTCTTTGCGAGCGGTTGGACCCCGAGCAGCAGAAGCTGTTGGTGCTCCGGGTGGATCAGAAGCTCTCCTGGCCGGAGGTGGTGCGCGCGATGTCGGACTCCGGCCGGTCGATGACGATCGAGCAGCAGGCGCGCAGGGCGGCGGCGCTGCGCCAGCAGTTCCAGCGGCTCAAGGCCCAGTTGCGCGCCCTGGCCATCGAGGAAGGCCTCATCGCGCTCTCGGACACCCGCGCCTAGCAGGAGGCCCGGGCGTCCGGAAGCACCCTTCCCTCCTCGGGACAAAGGAACCCGCATGCCCAGCTCCGTCCAATTCGAATACCGCACGGGATTGAAACGAGACGTCTTTCGAAACGTCCGCCTCACCGGGAGCTGGGACGCGCGGGGACGCGCCTCCGACACCTGGTCGGTCCTCCTCATGGAGCCGGCCCTCGCGGAGGATGGCTGCCCCTGCTTCCGCGCCACCGTCTCCTTTGACAGCTCCGAGGTGGGGAGGTGCTTCCTGTGGGGCGTCATCGTGGACGGGCCCGGAGGGGACGACCTGTGGGGCATCCCGGCCGAGCTGCGCGAGCCCGTCGCGCCCGAGCCGGTCCGCGGCTTCGTGCTCGGCTCCGAGCCCTCGTGCGAGCGCTACCACCTCACGCAGGGCCGCCGCCTCGGCGCCCAGAAGCACTTCGCCCCGGGAGCGGCCCGGCCGCTGGCACGCTTCGCGGTCTGGGCTCCCCATGCGAGGCAGGTCGAGGTGGTCTTCGGCACGCAGGAGGGCGGCTACATCGCCGATGACGGGACGGGCCTGTCGCCCTCGCTCCCGGTGCTGCCCATGGTCCGCGAGGAGGGCGGCGTCTGGGAGACGTCCTGCGAGGGCCCTGGCGCCCTGGAGTTCGAGCGGCTCCGCTTCCAGCCCTATATGTTCAGGGTCACCCAGGCGGACGGACAGGTCGTCTACAGGACCGACCTCTACTCGCGCTGCCAGCTTGGACGGGGGACCTCCAATCCCCGGGGCAGGCCCCACCCGGGAAGCTGGCGGGAGGTGAACGCCACCGTGAGCTGCTCGGTGGTGGTGGACCCCGACCAGGTGACGAAGCACTTCTGCGAGCCGCGCTGGCCCGAGCAGGAGTTCCTCCCGGAGGAGGAGTTCTGGCGCGACGAGTTCCGCCCCGAGCGGCCCGTGCCCACGCGCGTGGAGGACCTGGTCCTCTACGAGCTGCACGTCGGAGCGCTCGGCTTCGGCAAGGACGGGGCGGGCACCCTGGCGGACGCGGTGGCGCTGCTCGACCACCTGGAGGCGCTCGGCGTCAACGCCGTCGAGCTGCTCCCGATGTCCGAGTTCGGCGGCCTGCCGAACTGGGGGTACGCCACCACGCACTACTTCGCGATTGAATACGCGGGCGGCGGGCGCGATCAGCTCAAGCACTTCGTGCGCGAGTGCCACCGCCGCGGAATCGCTGTCATCATGGACGTCGTCTACAATCACTATCACCCGGATGCTGAGCGGGCGCAGTGGATGTATGACTCCAACGCGCACCCGGACAACCTCTACTACTGGTACGAGGGCCGCCCCGAGCACTACCCCGACTACGAGCGGGCGGCGGCGCAGCCCGGCGCGACGGCCGCGCCAGGGCACGGTGGGTACATCGACAACCAGTCGACGGGGTACGCCCCCCGCTTCCACGAGGAGGCGGTCCGCGCGCTCTTCACCAGCAGCGCCGTCTGCCTGATGGAGGAGTTCCACATCGACGGGTTCCGCGTGGACCAGACGACGTGCATCCACAGCTACAACGTCCTCCACGCCCACGGGCAGCCGGCCTCCCGCACGAACATCGCCGGGGCGCGGTTCCTCCGGGAGTGGTGCCGCACCCTGCGCCTCATCCGCCCGGGAGTGATGCTGATGGCGGAGGACCACTCCGGCTGGGATTCGGTGACGACCCCGGTGTCGGAGGGCGGCCTGGGCTTCGACGCCGCGTGGTACGCCGACTTCTACCACCACCTCATTGGCGGCCCGACGCGGGGGAGGGAGTTCGCCAAGCTGCTCTGGACCTCCGGCAGGGGCGGAGGCGAGCCGCTGGCCATGGGCACCTTCGCCGGCGTGCTGGCGCGGACGGGGCAGAAGAAGGTCGTCTACCACGAGTCCCACGACGAGGCCGGCAACGGGGAGGGGACGCGGCGGACGCTCGTCCTCGCCGCCAACGCGGCGCAGCTCGAGGGCGACGTGCTCCGGGCCGCGGAGGCGCGCTGCCGGACCGTCTTCGGCCTCTCCGTGCTCGCCGCGGGCACCCCCCTGTTCCTCATGGGGGAGGAGGTCGGCGCCGCCAAGGACTACCGGTATGACACCTTCGTGAGCCAGCGGGAGGACCTCTTGGGGCTGCGCGAGGGGAGGGGACAGCACCTCTTCCGGTACTACCAGGAGCTCATCCGTCTGCGATTGGGCCAGGCGGCGCTGCGGTCGCGCGACCTCGAGGTCCTCTGCGCGCACGACGTCGACCGCGTCCTCGCCTTCCGCCGCTGGAGCGGGGCGGAGGAGCTCCTCGTGGTCGCGAGCCTCAACGACGCGCCATTCTCCCAGGGCCATGAGCTCGTGAGCCCCCGGCTCGGCGCGGCCGCCTGGAAGGAGGTCTTCAACAGCGACTCTGGGCGGTATGGGGGGAGCAACGTCGGCAACCTCGGGGCGACGCTCCTCCCGTCGGCAGACGCGCTGCGGGTCGTCCTCCCCGCGCGGGGGCTCGTCGTCTTCCAGCGGCTGTCTCGCTGACTGTCTCGCTGACTGTCTCGCTGAAATGACAGGGGCCAGGACCGGGTCTCCCCGGTCCTGGCCCCATCTTTTCATCTGTGTTTCACCCGGGGCCTACTGTCCGCAGCGGCGGTCCCCGCGCGGGTCCACGGGCGCGTGGGGGACCACCCAGTCGATGAGGAACGGGCCCGAGGCCGCCAGGGCCAGGTCGAGCGCGGGACCGATGTCCTGCTCCGTGCTCACCCGGACGGCGGGCACCCCCAGCGAGCGCGCGAGCTCCACGAAGTGGAGTGCCGGGCGGGACAAATCGAAGGAGCCGGGGAACGGGTGCTCGGGGATGCCGCGCTCCTTCCAGTACTCGAGGAGGTTGAGGTCGAGCAGCCGGTAGCCCCCGTTGTTGCACACCACGAACTTCGCGCCGATGCCGTGGCGCGCCGCCGTCCAGAGGGCCTGGATGGTGTACATGCTCCCGCCATCGCCGGTGAAGCCGATGACAGTCTTGTCCGGGTGGGCCAGCT
>NZ_RAWA01000498.1 GCF_003611675.1 Corallococcus sp. CA053C | reverse complement strand
GGCGTGAGTCCGCCGTGGAGCCGTAGGGGGCCCCCGGAACTGTAAGGGGTCGACCGGGCGGGTAGGGACGCACGTTGCGCGGGCCCTGTGGGCGCGGTTGAGTCGGGGCATGCTCCGTGCTCGTGCTCCCTGGTGGCTCCTGGCGCTGCTCGTCTTCAGTGGATGCCACTGTGGAGACGGCCCCAACGTGGGCAACGCGACCGCCAGCTTCCGGCCGCAGGAGACGGTGGTGGACTTCGGCCGGGTGCTGGAGGGCACCCAGGTGCGCCGCTCGCTGACGCTGGTGGCGACGGGCCGCGCGGGCGTGCAGGTGGAGGCGGCGGCGCAGAGCCCCTTCTTCGTGGTCGTGTCGCAGATTGTGGTGCCGGGCAGCGGCACGGGCACGGTGGACATCCTGTTCAGCGCGGGCAGCGCGCCCGTGGAGGGCGAGCTGGTGCTCACCGCGGGTCGCACCACCGCCACCGTGAAGCTCACCGGTGTGGGCGTGCGTCCGCTGGCGTGCGTGCCGCTGGGCGAGTGCCGCGAGTCGCGCTTCGACCTGGAGTCAGGCCAGTGCATTGAAACTCCGCAGGGTGACGGCGCCGCGTGCATCCCGAGCAGCCGCTGCCAGCAGGACGGCCACTGCCAGGCGGGTGTCTGCGTGGGGCAGCCGCGCACGTGCGATGACGACAACCCGTGCACGGTGGACAGCTGCTCACCGACGCAGGGCTGCGTGAGGGCGGACGTCGTGTGTCCCGAGCCGCGCGACCCGTGCAAGGTGGGCGTGTGCGACCGCAACGAGGGATGCAAGGTGGTGGACGCGGCCAACTACACTTCGTGCGGCGCGGTGGACTGCAAGGAGGCGAAGGTCTGTCTGCTGGGCACGTGCCGGACGGTGACGCCGCCGGACGGCTTCGTCTGCGCCCCCGCGACCCCGTGCCAGGGCGAGGGCACGTGCAGCGCGGGGGAGTGCATGCGGCCGGACGCAGGCGACCTGGAGCCGCTCTTCACCGCGGAGCTGGGAGGCGAGCCCGTCGCGGAGGAGGGTGGGCCGGTGGTGCTGGCGGACGACGGAACGGTCTACGCGTCGGTGTGCGGAGGGGACGCGGGCTGCAGGCTCGCCGCGTACACGGAAGGTGGGTTCCTGCGCTACGAATCGCCCTATGACGACGGGGGCGTGAGGACGTTGCTCGCGGCTTCGGATGCGGGCGTGGTGGTGCTCGCGCCGGAGGCCCTGGAGGCGTATGCGCCCCGAGGCGTGGGGGAACTGCGGTGGCGCACGTCGCTGGCGCTCGGTGATGCGGCGCTGGATGGAGGGGTTCCGGAGGGCGTGCCCGGTACGGGCGTAGGCCGCGTGGCGCTCACGACGGAAGGGGACGTGCTCACGCACGTCACGTGGTGGAGCGAAGCGGATCCGGACGCGGGCACGGCGAGGGAGCCCCTGCGCTCCAGGCTCGTGTTGTTGAGTGCGGATGCGGGAGTGCTGCTGGCCGCGAGCGCGGAGGAGGACGGTGGCGGTGCGGCGAGGCTCGCCGTGGATGATGCGCGCGGTGCGTATCTCTACACGCCGTGGGATGGACGGCTGGCCTTCACGTCGTGGATGGCAGCACCTGTCGATGCTGGCGTCGGGATGCAGCGCGATGGGCTCACGCCGCACTCCGGCTTCGCCTCAGGACCCGCCTTCGGTCCCACCGCGCTCGCGGACGGCGGTGTCGCCTCGCTGCTCCTCGAACCTCTCGATGCCGGTGTGCCGGGAGGCGCGCCGTCACTGGCGCTCGCTTCGGGACGGCTGCTCGCGGGCGCGCGGGCCTTCGTGGACACGGATGGGGGCGTGCCCGTGGCACTGGACTGGGACGCCGGCGTGCGCACGCTGTCGCCCCTCGCCGAGCCCGTGCTGGTGACACCGGGCGGCTCCGTCGGTCACGCGTTCGCGCTCGTGTGTGACCGCACGGACGGCACCGCGTGCCCCGTCGAAGAGCTGCGCACCGTGCTCCGCTCGTTCAGCTTCGACGACGGCCACGTCCTCTACGAGGTGGACGTGCTGCCTTCGCCCGTGCTGCCGGGCACCTTCCACGAAGCCGCGCTGCTGGAGCGGGGCTCGCTGGGCGTGCTCGCCGACGCGCAGCTTCCGAATGGCGACCGGCAGGCCTGGTTGGAGTGGTTCACCGCCGGCCAGAAGGTCGGCATGTGCTCCCTGCGGGGCCGCGTCCAGGTCGCTGGCGCGGTGTTCAGCGGCGAGGTGATGCACGTGGTGCTGCGCCGCGATGGGGTCTGGGTCCTGGAGTCCTACGCCGTGGGCCAGCGCACGGAAGCTCGCGGCTGGCCCGTGCGCCACGGCAGCCCGTCGGGAGCGCGCCGGGCGGCGCCGTAGCGGCGGCTTCAGCCGTTCGCGGACGGATCCACCCAGAGGTCCTCGAAGCGCACCTGGGGCGGCGTCTGGTGCAGCCGCAGGTTCTGCACCGACGCCACCGCCGCCGCATGCGTGCGGTCGTGGTACAGCGGGATGAGCGGGCAGTCCTCGCGCGCCAGCATCTCCGCGCGCCGGTACAGCTGCGAGCGCAGCTCCGGGTCGATGGACACACGCGCCTCGGCGGTGAGCCGGTCCAGCTCCGGGTTGCGGTAGCCCAGCGGGTACACCGTCTGCGCGTTGGAGTTGAGCAGGAAGTGCAGGAACACGTCCGGATCCGGGAAGTCCGCCAGCCACTGCGTGCGGAACGCCGGAATCTTCCCCTCGCGCAGCCGCGGCACGTACTCCTCCGCGTTCATCTGCACGTGCCGCAGCTCCAGCAGCCCCGCCTGGACCAACGGGCGGAAGAGCACCGCGTCCTCCGCGGACGTGTCGCGGCCCACCGAGTGGTGCAGGGTGAGCTGCAACCGCCGCACGCCCGCCTCGCGCAGCAGGCGCTCCGCCAGCGCGAGGTCCGTCGCGGGCAGCGGGCCCAGCTCCGCGCCGTCCAGCAGCTCCGGCGGAGTGAACGTGCGCGCCACCCGCGCCCCCGGATGGAACTGCTCCACCATGCCGGTGATGTCCATGCCCGCGCGCAGGGCCCGGCGCACGCGCACGTCGTTGTAGGGCGCCTCGTTCAGGTTGAGGCCCAGGAAGGCCGTGGAGGGCGTGGTGCTGGCCACCAGCTGGTGCACCTCCAGCCCCTTGGCCTCCGTCTGCACGGTGGGCAGGAAGGACACGAGGTCCAGCTGTCCCTCCAACAGCCGGCGCACCGCCTGGTCGCGCGACTCCAGCAGGTGGAACTCCAGCCGGTCCAGGAGCGGAATCCCGCCGCGCCAGTAGCCCGGATTGCGCTCCAGCACCACGCGGTCCGGCTCCAGCCCGACGACGCGGAAGGGGCCCGTACCCACCAGCTTCCCCGCGCCGTCCACCTTCGCCACCGCGGTGGCCGTGAGCGCCATCAGCTGGAGGAAGAACGCCTTTGGCTCGCGCAGGCGGATCTCCAGCGTGCCCTCGTCCAGCACCTCGATGCCCGTCACCTCGCGCGCGAGGCCGCTGGAGTACTCCGGCGCGCCCTCCACGTCCTCCAGCAGGCTGCGGTCCGGCGAGCGCACCGCCGGATCCATCAACCGCTCCAGGTGGTGCTTCACGTCCACGGCGGTGAGCATCGCGCCGTCGTGGAAGGTGATGCCCCGGCGCAGGTAGAAGCGGTAGCGGCGCGCGGACGGGTCGGCGTCCCAGCGCTCGGCCACGTCGGGCACCAGCATGCCGTCCTCCAGCCGCACGAGGCCGGAGAAGACGCACGCGGACAGCTCCGCCATCTGGTTCTCCACGCTGAACAGCGGATCCACCGCCTGCCGGTTGCGCAGCGACGCCGCCTGGTGGAGCCCCACGCGCAGCGCGCCGCCCGGCCGGGCCTGCGGGAGCTGGAAGCGGAACACCTCCGCCTCCAGGCTCGTCGTCTCGTGGCGGAGCTGATCCACCGTGCGATCCAACCCGTCGCCAATGCGGATGACCCGGCGCGCGTCCTCGCGCACCTGCGCCACCTCCTCGCGGATGGACGCGTCACCCCGGGTGAGCACCAGGTGGGCCTGCCGCAGCTCTTCCAGCGCGGCGCTCAGGCGCATCACGGCCTCGGACAGGTCGCGGCCGGTGCGCGCCTGGGCCTCCGCCTTCTGCGCGGCGCTCTGGCCCACGCGCGTCATCTCCTGCATCTGGCGCACGAGGTCGCGCGCGTTGGCGGACTGCTCGATGGCCATGCGCGTGATGTCTTCCACGCGGCGGGCCACGCGCTGGCTCGCCTCCACGACGCTGGCGCCCTGCGCCTCCAGCCGCTGCGTCTCCGCGACGGTGGCCTCCACGGCGGCGAAGGTGCGCTGGGTGATGCTGCGGATCTCCCCCAGGGCCTCGGCGGCGCGGTCGCCCAGGGCCACGCCCGCGGTGGCCTGCTCGCGGCCCTCCTGCACCAGCGCCACGGCGGTCTCCACCGCGTCGCGGATGCCCGTCACCATGGTGCCAATCTCGCGCGTGGAGCGCGTGGTGCGCTCGGCGAGGCTGCGGATTTCGTTGGCCACCACGCCGAAGGGACGGCCGTGCTCGCCCGCCTGCGCGGCGATGATGGCGGCGTTGAGGGCCAGGAGATTCGTCTGGTCGGCGATCTCCTGGATGACGTCCACGATGCGGCCAATCTCCATCGACCGCGTGCCGAGCATCTCCATCAGCTCGGCCGCCTTGCGCACCGTCTCCTCCACCCGGTACATGCCCTGCACGCTGTCGCCCACCAGCGTCTCGCCGCGGTGGGCGGTGGCCGTCACCGCGAGCGCCATGCTGTTGGTGTCCGTGGCGCGGCGGCGCACGGCGTCGATGCCGCCCTCCACCTGCGCGACGAAGTCCGTGGCCTCGCTGGCGAAGTGGCCCAGCTCGTCACCCGACGTGGCGATCTGCCCCAGCCGCTCCGTCATCGCCTGGATGAGCCCGCTGGTGCGCTGGCTGAAGTCGTTGACGGTGGTGAGGCCGTCCACCACCTGGTGCAGCCGCTCCGTCATCTCCAGCAGCGCGCCCGTTGTCTCGTGGGCGAAGGTCTCGATGTGCTGCACGCGCTTCACGGCCGTCTGGAGGCTGGTGCCGTTGCCCGCGACGGCGCTGAGCGTGCGCTCCACCGCGCCGCCCTGCCGGCGCGCGGCCTCCAGCAGCACGCGGGCCTGGTCGCTCACGCCGTTGCCGGTGCGGTGCAGGTTGCTCGTCACGCGCTGCACCTGGGACATGGCGCGGCGCAGGGAGAGCACCAGCCGGCGCAGGTCCTCCTGCCCCTCGAAGCCCTGGTGGATGGGCGTGGTGAGGTCGCCCTCGGCCAGCCGCGCCATCAGGTCCCGGCGCTCGCGCCGACGCATCGAGGCCCAGCGGAACCACGCAAGGTAGCTGCCCGCGAGCCACAGCAGCGGCACGCCCAGCAGCAGCACCGCCCACCCGGCCGCATTGTCGGGCGCGCCGGTCACCCACCGCAGCAGCAGGCCCAGGATGAGTGCGGAGACCAGGGCCGCCGCCAGCCCGAACGAGAAGAGGTACCGTTTGGCGCCCATGGACGGCCGGCACGCTAACCCGCCTTCTCGCGCCGGTCCTAAATTCGACGCATGCTGGGACGCCCATGAAGGCCCTGCTCGCCGTCGCATTGCTGGCGCTCCCGGTAAACCCCGCCAGCACGGGCACCACGGCCGGGACGCCCGCCCGCTTCGTCTTCGCGTGGCGGGGCGTGCCGGTGGGGACGGTCACCCTGGCGCTGGAGGCGGGGCGCTTCACGTACATCAGCCGGCACCTCCATGTGCGCGAAGGTCGGGCCGGGGAGCGCGTGCGCGAGGTGTCACTGCAGGTCGATGGCACGGGGCGCGTGGTGGGAAGCGACGCGGTGCCGCAAGCGCTGTGGCTGTGGAGGAGCCCGCCCCCCGAGGGCTGCGTGAAGGGCCGCGAGGAGCTGTCCGGTGAGGAGGGCCCCCACTGCGTCACGGCCCGAACCCCCGCGAGCGCCGAGGGCACGATGCTGGGCGCCCGCTTCCACGCGACCTACGACGGGCAGGGGAAGCTCCAGGCGTTGGAGGTCGGCGAGTCCCGCTTCACGGCGGCGGCCCCGGGAACGAGGCTGCGCGCGCCCCCGGAGCTCTTCGCGGACGGCGTGCCCGTGGAGGGCGGCACCGAAGGCGCGCTGAGGCTCGTGCCGGGCGAGCAGGCCCCGCGAGCCGTCACCGCGCCGACCCACGAAGCCACGAGCGGCGCGGGAGGCACTCCGAAGCAGCAGGGGGCGTTCCCCCGGGTCCCGGACCGGCTGCCCGGCATGACGGAGTGGACGCCGCGCGCGGCCCGAGCCCTGTCCGGGTCGGTGCACCAGGCCTTCACGGACAAGGGCCCCACGGC
>NZ_RAWA01000497.1 GCF_003611675.1 Corallococcus sp. CA053C | reverse complement strand
AGCCATAACCAATATCTTTTTTTTTTAATGATACGGCGACCCCCGAGATCTACCCCCTAGGGTTCGTCGGCAGCGTCAGATGTGTATAAGGGACAGGCCAGCTCCTCCGGCGTGAAGGGCTTGCCCAGGTAGCCGTTGGCGCCGGCCTCCTCCGCGTACGCCTTGTCCTCCGGCAGGTTGCGCGCGCTCACCATCAGCACCGGCACGTTCGCGATGGCCGGCGTGCGGCGGATGTGCTCGCAGACGTCGTAGCCGGACACGTCCGGCAACGTCAGGTCCAGACACACCAGGTCCGGCTTCTCCGGGCCCTGGAGGTACTCCATGGCGGACTTGCCGTTGGGCTTCTCCACCACGTTCTTCACGCCCAGGTCGCGGAGCATGTCGCCCAGCATGGCGCGGAACATCGGTGAGTCCTCCACGAGGAGGACCGTGAGCTGTTGGAGCTCCATCACGTCGAACGCCTTTCCTTCCCTCACCCGAACCCGTACCTGGGCACGAGCACGAGCACGCCGTATGCGTACGCGATGTTGAAGAGGGCCACCCACAAAATGGCCTTCTTCATCCCCCGCCAGGGATTCACGTCGCGCGCGGCCGCTCCGGGCAGCGCGACGGTTGCAATGAGGACGGACAGGAGGATGAGCTTCGCCATGTCGGGAGCCTCAGAGGATACCAGTTTGCCGCACCGACAGTCCCAGCGTCGCGGACCACACCATGCGGGCCGCTTCCACGTCGGGCGAGCGAGTCCAGGCGGTCCGCGTGTCCGCCTCCAGTGACACCCACCGTGACACCGTCCAGCTGGCGCCCACACCGCCCACCACCTGCCGGTCTCCCACCGCGCCGCCCACCGCGAACGCGGAGCCCGCCGTCCCGGACAGCCGCACGCGCGGCCCCAGCGCCCAGGTGCCGTTCAGGGTCAGGTCCGCCCTCGGGTACACCAGCCCCGTCAGCCGGTCCACGAAGGGCGTCACCCGCATGGCCACCCGGCCGTTGAAGTCCGCCACCCGCGACGGCACCCGGTATGACCACGCCAGCGTCAGGTCCGGCAGCAGGTCCAGCCGCGCGGGAGGCTCCACCGCCGGCGCACCGTCTCCCACCTGGAAGGTCCCCACCCGCGTCCCACCTGTCGGGGTGGCCCCGGTGTCGTCGTCCGGCGCCGCCGCCTCCTCCGTCGCGCGCACGGAATACGCCACGCCCACGCCCACCCCCGCCTCCAGCGACGAGCGCCGGTCCCACCGGTGCGTCCACGCGCCGGTGAGGGTGGTGACCATGGCGCTGGCGCCGGTGGAGAAGCGCGAGTTCGTGAAGCCCACCGTGGTGGCCAGCGTGTGCCGGGGCGCGGGCGCCCACCCGAGCGACGCCTGCGCGCGCGGGCCGTACTGGAAGGGCACCGCCTCCTGGGCCGTGGCGTCCAGGCCGCCGCTGGCGGAGAAGCCCGCGCTGCCCGACAGCCGCAGCCCCGGGCCCAGCCACACCGTCTCCGCCGCGAGCGTCGTCGTGGACGACAGGAAGTACACGCTCTCACTGCCCTGGGGCAGCGGCTGGATGGGGATGTCCCCCAACGTGTCGCCCGGCAGCGCCGTGTCCGGATCATCCAGGCTGCCGCCCAGGGGCAGGTTGGTGAAGAGGTTCACCTGGCCCAGCACGAACTCCTGGGTGCCGTGCAGGGTGAGGCCGCGCTGGGGCCGCCAGTCGCCGAGGAGGCGCCCCACGTGCTGCACCTCCGTGCGCGGGTTGGTGGTGGCCTCGCGGAAGGAGATGCGCGGCGAGTACTCCACCTGCGCCACCGCGCTGCCGTCGTCCAGCTTCAGGCCCAGCAGGGGGACGAGGTCCATGTCCCCCGCGACAGGGGGCACGTCCGTGGCGGTGGCCTGCGCCTCCATGGAGCGCAGGCGCGTGTCCACGCGCGCCGCCGCTTCATACGTCACGGAGGCGGAGGCCACCTCCAGCCACAGGGTCGCGAGGGCCGCGTCCAGCACGGGCTATTCCACCACCACCACGTCGCCGGGGCGCAGGCGGAAGGCGGCCGCGCGGCCCTCGCCCCGGATGAGGTCCTCGTACTTCACGCGGATCCGCGTGGGCTCCTCCGCCTGCGGGTCCTCGCGGCGCAGCACGAAGATGCGGTCGCGGTGGGCGTAGTCGGTGAAGCTGCCCGCGGCGCCCAGGGCCTGGAGCAGCGTCGCGCCGGGATCCAGCACGTGCGCGCCCACGTTGGCCACCTCGCCCAGCATCGTCACCGACATGGGCCGTGCTTCCTCCAGCGACACGGTGACGACGGGGTGGTTGATGAAGTCCTTCAGCCGCGTCTGGATCTGCTGCGCCAGCAGGGCCGGCGTGTGGCCCACGGCCTCCACGTCGTCCAGGAAGGTGAGGCTGATGCGGCCGTCCTCGCGCACCTTGGCGCGCGTGGTGAGCGCCTCCTGGCCCCACACGCGCACGTTGAGCACGTCGCCGGGGACGATCTGATAGGCCGCGTCGGAGGCGGGCGGCTTCTCCTGGTACTCGTTCACCCAGGTGTACTTGCCCAGGCCGCTGCACGCGGGCCCCAGGAGCAATACGCCGAGCAACAGGCCTGGGCACGCGAGCGCGCTGAGGACGGGGCCGCGGAATCGGGACGGACGGGACGGCATGGTGCTCGGGCGCCTCACGCGGTGGGGGTGGCCGTGACGACCACCTCGACAGGGGCAGCCTTGCCCCGCTGCCGCGCCATGCGTACCACCTGGAGCAGCTCCGCGGGGCGGATGGCGCCGGTGAGCAGCACGCCCGCGACGTAGGTGCTGGCCGTCAGCCCCAGCCGGGGCCACGGGGCCACGCTGCCCACGAGGAAGCGGTCCAGGGCCACGCACACGCCGCACACCGCCGCCGTCTTCGCCACCATGACCAGCGAACGCCGGTCAAAGGAGTTCCTTCCCATGCGGCCCAGGAAGAGCACCGTGACGATGACCTCCGTGAAGAACATGGACAGCGCGGTGGCGGTGGCGCCGCCGGACGGCCCGATGCGGCCGTACAGCCAGGGGATGAGCGCCAGGTTGAAGAGCGGGTTCACCACCGCGCCCATCGTGGCCGCCAGCGTCACCCACCACTCCTTGTTGGACATGGTGAGCCAGATGCTGCTGACCATGGTGACGTAGGCCATCACGAAGATGGGCGACAGCACGCGCAGGGGCAGCGCCGCGGGCTCGAAGCCGGGGCCGCACATCAGGCGCACCCACAGGTCCGCGCCCAGCACCATGGCCATCATCACCGGCACGGTGAAGGCGAGCACGCCCTCCAGCGAGCGGCGCGTCAGGTGCGACAGCTCCTGGGGCGAGCGCGCCGCCGCGCGCGACATCATGGGCATCAGCACCCAGCCGAAGATGGGGCTGATGAGGAACGTGAGCCCCGCGATGCTGAACGCGCCGCCGTACCAGCCCACCTCTTCCTTGGACGCGAGCTTGCCCAGCAGCGACATATCCGTGCGGCCGTTGCACGCGAGCGCCGCCGCGGTGAGGAAGAACGGCAGGCACGCCTTCATCACCTTCTTCGTCGCGGTGATGTCGATGCGGAACTTCAGCCCCAGGTGCTCCTTCGCCAGCCGCCAGCTGATGACGAGCTTCACCGCTTCGGACGCCACCATGGGCACCGCCAGCCACTGGATGCCCACGCCCAGCGCGGCCATCAGCGCGAGTCCCCCGCCCCAGACAATCTTGGTGATGACGTTGGACACCGACAGGCCCGCGACCTTGCCCTTGGAGTGCAGCAGCGCGGCCATGGACGCATTGACGACGATGAGCGACTGGGCGAGCGCGAACCACTGCACCAGGTGCTGCACCTCCGGCGGCTCGCCGGTGTGGTGGAGCACCAGCGCCAGCGCGACCATGAGGATCAGCGTCATGGCCAGGCGCAGCAGCATGGTGGTGCCGAAGAAGTCGCTCGCGTGCTCCGGGCGGACCGGCACCTCCTTGCGGATGTACGTCTCCAGGCCCAGGTTGGTGGCCACGAAGAACGTGGCCGCGAAGGCCTCCGACCAGTTGAAGTAGCCGAACGCCTCCGGCCCCAGGTAGCGCGGCATCAGCGCGCGGATGCCCAGCGCGATGGCGTACGTCACCATCAGCGAGCCACCGAGCTGCAGGGTGCTGCGCACCGCGCCGCGGACTTCATTCGCGCGCGCGCCGTCTTCAACGTCAGCGGGGGAGGGGTTCTGGCTGTTCACGGTCATGGAGACGCGGGCCTTCAGGGGTGCTGCGCGCTCAAGGGGGGAAGGCCCGCCCCATAGAAAGACAAGCGGGCCCGGCGCGTCAACGCCGGGCCCGGGGAAACGGCGGGGTCGCTAGCTTGCTCCGCGACCCGTGATGACGACCGGCACCGTCTGCAGCAGCAGGCGCAGGTCGCCGGTGAGGCTCCAGTGGTCGATGTACTGCATGTCCAGGTACATCCACTGCTCGAAGGAGATCTGGTTGCGTCCGGACACCTGCCAGATGCAGGTGAGACCCGGGCGCACCGACAGCCGGCGGCGCTGCCACGTCTCGTACTTGGCGACCTCGCTGGGCACCGGCGGGCGCGGGCCCACGATGCTCATCTCACCGCGCAGCACGTTGAGGAACTGGGGCAGCTCGTCGATGGAGAACTTGCGGATGAACCGACCGATGCCGGTGATGCGCGGGTCGTTCTTCATCTTGAAGACGGGGCCGGTCTGCTCGTTCTGCGCGGCCAGCCGCTCCTTGAGCTCCTCCGCGTTCACCACCATGGAGCGGAACTTCAGCATGTAGAACGGCTTGCCGTGCTGACCGGTGCGCAGCTGCTTGAAGAAGATGGGGCCGCGCGAGGTGAACTTGATGGCCGCCGCCACCGCCAGGAAGAGCGGCAGCAGCATCCACAGCGCCACCGCGGACACCGCGATGTCGAACAGGCGCTTCATGGCCATCTGGTGCGGCTTGGGCGCCACCGCCGCGAAGTGCAGGTAGCCGTCCGCCACCGCGCGGGACTCCACCGGGCGCGCGCGGTCCAGGCGGAACGAGTGCGCGGGCAGCGCGAACGGCACGCCGAAGCGCTCCGCCAGCTTGATGGCCGCCTGCATGGACTCGCCCTGCTTCAGCGTGTTGCCCGCGATGTAGACCTCGCTCACCGGCAGCGTGCGCAACAGGCGCTCCAGCTCATCCGCGGGCCCCAGCACCTGCGCGGGCAGGCTGTCACCGGAGGCGTGGTCCTCCGGGAAGCGCACGTAGCCCAAAATCTTGTGACGGCCGCGGCCCAGCAGGTCCTCGCCGGTGTAGCGGCCCATGGCCCCGGTGCCGACGATGAGGACCTCCTCCGTGGGGGCCTCCTGCGACGCCACCTGGCGGAAGACGCCCAGCCGCAACAGCAGCGCCACCGGCCAGAAGACCACCAGCAGCGGCGCCACGCCGACCTGCGCGGCCTGCGGCAGGGCCAGCTCCAGCACCGCCTGCATCGTCACCACGGCCAGCGTGGTGACGGACACCAGCGCCACGTGGTCCAGCTTGCTGCGCTCGGCGAAGCGCGAATCGTAGAGGCACAGCGCGGTGCCCGTGATGAGCCACACCAGCACGGCCGTCAGCACCATGCCCGGCAGCTCCCAGCCCAGCGGCAGCGTCCGGCCGCCCCGCATCCACGCGGAGCCCAGCAGCACACCCACCAGCAACACCAGGTCCACGGTGAGGTTCAACTTCGCCGCGAAGCCGGGAGCCAGTCGCGGCGGATCCGTGGCCTCGTCCGAGGACGCGCTGCCCGTCAACGGAGCCGTCGACGGAGCTGCCTTGACCTCGGCGCCTGCAGTTGCACTGCTCATCGTGTCCACCCCCCTCTGCTCCAAACGTTCAGGTTTCGCAGAGGATGCCGTCATGGCTAGAAAAATTTAACCAGGAAGAAATGTGAGATTGCCAAATTGTGCGTCGCGGCGCAACCACCGCTCAGCAAGAAAGACGTGACAACAGGTGAATCCTTGGAGGCCCCCGCCCTGGGACCGATGCAGAGACCGGGCTGATGACACATTGAGGTACGACCGCGACCGTGGATCGTCCCCCGGTGTCCGGCGCAGTCGGCGGGTGGGGTGACTGCATGTACGATGCCGGTCTGACAGGTGGATGCACCGCTGCTTCCTGGAGCGGGCCCTGGGCGGAGTCATCAAGGGTTCCAGGAGGTTGGCGGTGTAGGGCCCAGTCGTTCCGCACCGGTGTAGACGTTGCAGCGGCCGTTCCTTGAGAACGCAGCGAGCGTCACGCCGGAACGCAGGGCCAGGTCGATGGCGAGTGAGCTGGCGGCGGACACGCTGACGACGACGGGGATGCGGGCGCGCGCGGCCTTCTGGACGATTTCGAAGCTGGCGCGGCCGCTGACGGCGAGGACGGTGGGGGCG
>NZ_RAWA01000496.1 GCF_003611675.1 Corallococcus sp. CA053C | reverse complement strand
GGCCGGGGCGCGCAGGGCCTCCAGGCTGAAGTGGAAGGTGGCGCCCTCGCCCGGGCGGCTCAGCACTTCGATGCGGCCGCCGTGCTGCTCCACGATGGCCTGCGAGATGGCGAGCCCCAGGCCGGTGCCGCCCTTGGAGCGGGTGTCGGACGCGTCCAGTTGCTGGAAGCGGCCGAAGAGGCGGCCCATCTTCTCCTCGGGGATGCCGGGGCCCTGGTCGGTGACGCTGAAGCGCACGCGCCCGTCCTCCATCCCGGCCGCCGCCACCACCACGCTGGCGCCCGGGGGGGAGAACTTCACCGCGTTGGAGACGAGGTTCGTGAGCACCTGGATGAGCCGGTCGCGGTCGCCCTTCACCTGCGGCGCGCCCTCCACGTCCGAGCGCAGCGTGACCTGCGCGGTCTCCGCCATGCCCTGCACGCCCAGCAGCGTGGCCTCCACCAGGTCCTGGGCCGTCTGCGGTTGCAGCTTCAGCTCCAGCATCCCCGACTCCATCTTCTCCAGGTCGAGGATTTCATTGATGAGGCGGATGAGGCGCTCCGTGTTGGTGCGCGCGATGCGCACCATGTCCAGCGCCTGCGCGGGCAGCTCCCCCACGATGCCGCCCTCCAGCAGGCCCAGCGAGCCGCGGATGGAGGTGAGCGGGGTGCGCAGCTCGTGGCTCACGGTGGAGATGAACTCGTTCTTCATCCGCTCCACGGTCTTGCGCTCGGTGAGGTCGCGCACGAAGACGGTGACGCGCGGGGGGCCGTCCGCGTGCACGCGCGCGAAGGTGAGCTCCGCGGGGAACACGCCGCCGTCGGCGCGCAGGCACGGGGACTCCACGCGCGCGGCCGGGCCGTCGTCCCGCTGGAGCGCGGCGCGGACGCTGTCGCGCTGGGCCGCCGGCAGGGACGCGGGCAGCGCGAGCGTGAGGAAGTCCGCGCCCACCGCCTGCACGGACCGCAGGCGGAAGTGGGCCTCCGCGGACGGGTTGAACTCCACCACGCGGCCGACCTCGTCCAGCACCACGATGCCGTCCGGGGACGCCTCCAGGATGGCGGCCTTGCGCGCGTCGCTGGCCCGCGCCTCCGCGCTCGCGGCGGACAGCGCCTGGGTGCGCTCCGCCACGCGCGCCTCCAGGCCCCGGTTGAGCTCGCCCAGCGCCGCCGACGCCCGCGCCAGCCGCACCAGCACGACGAACACGTAGCCCACCAGCAGCAGCGACACGCCGAAGAGGACGATGCGCGTGCGCTCCGCGCGCGACTGGGACTGCTCCTGGAGCTGGAGGTAGGTGCTGATGAGGCGCTCGGCCTCGCTGCTGGCGCTGTGGTCCAGGAGCGCCTGGAAGGACGCGTCCGCGGAGCGGGAGAGCGCCGCCAGCTCCCGTGTCCGGGCGGCCAGGTCGTCCAGCGCGGCGTTGGCGGCGGCGGACAGCGGCGGGCCCTTGCGCAGGTGGGCGAGGCGCTCCAGCGCGCCCTCCACCCGCGCGCCGAAGCGCTCCTCGGAGGGCCGGGACGCGGTGAGCACGTCCACGCCCAGCGCCTCCACCTGTTCGCGCAGCGCGCCCGGGGGCAGCGCGGCGGCGGTGGCGAAGACGCTCTGGGGGAAGGTCTGGCGCAGGGCCGCGATGCGGGCGTCCTGTTCGCGGGCGGTGGCCAGCAGGGTGCGCGAGTCCTCCAGCGCGCGCAGGTAGGCGTCCAGGGACGCGGTGAGCGAGCGGAGGCCCTCGCCCGACAGGAAGCCCGGCATCACCCGCAACGCGCGGGCGCGGGCGGCCAGCGCGTCGAAGTCGTGACCCTGCGTGCCGTGCGTCTCGCGCATGCCCAGGCGCTGACGCAGCACGTCCACCTCCAGCTGCGCGGTGGCCACGCGCAGCTGCCGCAGCTGGCCGCGGTAGCGGTCGTGTTCGGCGGTGGAGCCCGGGCGCCCCAGGATGAAGAGGGTGCACAGCAGCAGCAGGGCCCCCGCTGCCAGCGCGGCGGAGCGCTTGGACAGGCGAGGCTCCATCAAGGCACCAGCCGGCGGATTTCCTGCGGCAGCGTCATGGGGTCGAACGGCTTGCCGATGACGCCCACCGCGCCCAGCTCCAGGTAGCGCGCCACCTCCTGCTTCTGGATCTTCGCGGTCATGAAGATGATGGGCGTGTTCGCGGTGGCGGGCTGGGCGCGCAGCCGGCCGAAGGTGGTGGGCCCGTCCATGCCGGGCATCATCACGTCCAGGAGGATGACGTCCGGGGCCTCCGCGCCCGCCTTCTCCAGGGCCTCCGCGCCCGAGGACGCGAGCACCGTCTTCCATCCCCCCACACGGCTGAGGCTCAGCTGCCCGATGGTGCGGATGTCGTCCTCGTCGTCGACGAGCAGGACCTTCTGGATGGTCGCCATGGGAGAGAGTGCGCCTCGGGGTGGGGAGTGGATCGCGTTACGGGTGGGGCCGGGGATTGGATCGCCGCACGGGCTTTCAGGACGTGGAGCCTGACGGGGGCGGGTCGCATTCGGGCAGGTCGAAGGAGAAGCGGGTGCCCTCGCCGGCCCGGGTGGTGAAGCGCAGGCTGCCCCCCATCCGGGCCACCAGCCCGTGGGCGATGCTCAGGCCCAGGCCGGTGCCGGGGCGCTTGCGGGTGTCGGAGGCGTCCGCCTGCGCGAACTTCTGGAAGACGCGGGACTGGAACGCCTCCGGGATGCCGGGGCCGCGGTCCGTCACCTCGACGCGCAGGGCGCCGGCCTCGCGGGTGAGGGAGAGGGTGACGCGCTCGCCCTGGGGGGAGAACTTGATGGCGTTGGACAGGAGGTTCGCGAGCACCTGGCTGAAGCGGTCCTCGTCCACGCGGGCGCGGGCGTCGGGGGCGTCCACGACCACGTCCAGGTGCACGCCGTATTCGGCCGCGTAGCCCTGGTGGGCCTGGAGCGCCTGGACGAGCAGCGGGGCCACGTCGGTGGTGGTCAGGTGGAGGTCCAGCCCGCCGGACTCCATCTTCTCCAGGTCGAGGATGTCGTTGATGAGGCGCAGCAGCCGCTCGCTGTTGCGGTGGGCGATGGTGACCATCTGCTCCACGGGCGGCGGCAGGGGGCCGGCGATGCCGCCGCACAAGAGGCCCAGGGAGCCGCGGATGGAGGTGAGCGGCGTGCGCAGCTCGTGGCTCACGGTGGAGATGAACTCGTTCTTCATCCGCTCCACGCGCTGGCGTTCGTCCTCCAGGAGTCGGGCTTGGGTGACGTCGCGGGCGACGGCGAAGAGCAGGCCCACGTCGGGGTCCGGGACGGCGCTCCACTGGAGCCAGCGCCAGGAGCCGTCCTGGCAGCGGGCGCGGTGTTCGAACTGGAGGACGGAGGCGCCTTCGGCGGCGCGGGCCAGGTGCCGGGCGGTGGCGGCGCGGTCCTCCTCCAGGGCCAGGTCCACGAGGGAGGTGGCGTAGAGCTCCGCCTCGGTGAAGCCGAGGGTGCGGCTCCAGGCCTTGGACAGGCGCAGGAAGGTGCCGTCCATGGCGGCGATGCAGAGCATGTCCCTGGACACTTCGAAGAAGCGCTCCTGCTGGGCGAGGGCCTCGCGGGCCTTGCTCTCGTCGAGCGAGTGGAGCTCCACCTCCACCCAGCCGGCCAGGTCCGCGAGCGCGGCGCGGTCCGCGTCGGAGAAGTCGCGAGGCTGGGTGTCGATGAGGCACAGCGTGCCCACGCGGCTGCCGTCGGAGGCCTGGAGGGGGTGGCCGGCGTAGAAGCGGATGAAGGGGGCGCCCAGCACGAGCGGGTTGTCGTGGAAGCGCGGGTCGTGCAGGGCGTTGGGCACGACGAGGCTGGCCGGGGAGAGGATGGCGTGGCCACAGAACGATACGTCGCGCGGCGTCTGGGGGGCGGCCAGTCCCTGCCGGGCCTTGAACCACTGCCGGTCCTCGTCCACCAGGGTGACGAGCGCGATGGGCACGCGGAACAGGTGGGAGGCGGCGCGCACGATGCGGTCGAAGCGCTCCTGCGCGGGCGTGTCCAGGAGGCACAGCGAGCGAAGGGCTCGCAGGCGCCGGGGCTCATCCTCGGGCGTCAGGGGAGGAAGCATGAAGGGGCATCCGTGTTACCCCACCTGTCTGGCATTGAGGAGGGGGGCGCTCACGATGGCCTGTCTCCGGGCCCGTGAAGCGTGCAGGCAGGCAGGAAATGGAGGGTGGAATTGAACCCTGGGGTTCTGGGAGTTACCGCCAGGCGCGTTTTCCGATTCTGTCCTAGAGAGCCTGGGTGCTCCGTCCAGGTCGTGAACTTCTGCTGTTGGTGGGTTTCCTCGTGGTGGGGTGCGCCGCCAATCCGAACATCCGGGTGCGCCGGACGTCGGACGGACGGTTGCAGGTAGACGGCCCACTCGCGGGTCCGTTTCCGGATACGGAAACCCTGGCGGCGCATGCGTGCGAGTTGATGACCGGCCAGGGTGGGGCTTCGGCCGGGATGGCGGGGTCGGAGTACTGCGCGCTGCACTACTACGCACCCGACGAGCAGGCCTACTACCTGAGCTATCTGTCCGACGTGAAGCGGCAGTTCGACACGACCGCGCAGAAGACCTGCGAGATGCCGGGGACGGTGAATGACCCCGCGCGCCGGACTGTCATCATCCTGGGCGGCGACCACACCCACCCGCACAATCGACGATTTTCGCGCGTCGACTTGAGCGGCCGATGGTATCCCGCCCGAGCGGTGGACAAGAAGACCGGGCAGGTCTTCGAGCGCGACCTCTATTTGTTCTTCAAGGAGGGCACCGGTGAGTGCCGCGCCTATCGCTTCAACTACGCCACCCGCGAAATCCTTGCCCTGCGCGAGGGCCGATGGGTTGTCATCGGACGCGTCGTCAACGATGAAGGCAGGATTGAAATGCTTGATGGGAAGGACTGGCTCCCTTGAACTTCCGGCCCCGCCATATGGCGCTGCTCCTCCTGTGCGGAGGCAGCGTGCTGCCAGGATGCTCCCTCCTCGGCTACTACAAATACGAGCGTGCTCCACGCGGCACGCTTGAACAGGCCGCGCAGATCAATTTCCCCAACTCCTATGAGGAAGGGACGCATCTGGATGGGCCCGCGCTGGCGGCCTTCATCGTCGCGCTCAACGAGTTCATCCCGCCCCACAGCAAGGCGGACACCGGCAACGAGGCGCTGACGAAGTGCCTGACCCGGCGTGACACGTACGACGCGACCGTCTTGAAGGCCAGCGACGACCTCTACTTCGTCAGCTTCTTTCCCAAGATCGAGCGATGTGGCATCCAACTGGAGATCCCCATCCTCGACGCGGGAGCGGACTATGCGATTGATCGCAACGGTCGCATTCTTGGCGAACTCTAGCCGCGGCCCGTGAACCGAAGCCCCGCGCGGCCTACCCCGCGCTCCGGCGCTTCTTCGCCTGCACGGGCGCCTTCTTCCGAGGCACCGGCGCGGCGGACGGCGCATCGGGCAGCACCGACACCACGGCCTTCACCACGCGCGCCACGGCCGTGAGCCTCGCGGGCTCCAGCTCCCGCAGCGTGCGCAGCAGCCGGCGCAGCTCCGCGGACTCCTCCTGCCGACCCGGCGGCGCTCGCGGCGGCACCGGCGACGGGCCCGGCCCCACGCCCAGCAGCACGTCCGCGGACACCGACAGCACGTCACACAGCCTGCGCAGGTTCTGCGCGCGAGGCAGCATCCGCCCCCGCTCCATCCGGCTGTAGACCTCCATGGCGATGCCCACGCGCTCCGCCACGTCCGCCTGCGTGAGTCCCAACCGCATCCGCGCATCCCGCGCGGCGGCTCCAAACACCGTGTTCAGCTTCTCGTTGACGGGGGCGGGCACGGCCAAAACCTTGCACCTCTCCCCCGGCACGCAAGTTTTCGGGCCCGCCCACCCCGGGGCGCCAGACATCAGCGGTCGCGCAGCGCCAGCGCCCCCTGGATGACCAGCCCCACCGCCCGGAGGTCCGTTTCGTCCAGCGGCCGCAGGACCCGCACCAGCCGTCGCAGGGACGGCGGGTCCTCCTCCCGGTCCGCCAGCGCCACCGTGCGCGCCTCGTCCGGCAGCGACGGCCCGTCCAATCCCAGCAGCGTGTCCGCCCGGATGCGCAACACCATGCTCAGCCGCCGCAGCGTCGTGGAGCTGGGCAACACCCGCCCCCGCTCCATCCGGCTGTAGACCTCCATGGCGATGCCCACCTGGCTGGCGACGTCGCCCTGGGTCAATCCCTGCCGCTCACGGGCCGCGCGCGCCGCCATGCCCACCGTGATGGCCAGCTCCTCGTTCATTGCCGCTCACCACCCTGGCCGGACCGTGTTCCCCGTGAAGTCAGGTGTCCGGCACCCTACCTGACATGGCGCCCACACTACCCCAAGGGACATCCTCCGTGCTATGGACCTCCCAGGTCCTATCGACCTTTCCCTCCATGCGTCCGCCCAGCCACGTCCCCCGTCCCGCATTGAACCC
>NZ_RAWA01000495.1 GCF_003611675.1 Corallococcus sp. CA053C | reverse complement strand
GTACAGGGGTTGGGCAGCTTGCCCGAAGCCGGGGGCGTCGTGGACACCAAAGCGAGGGCCTGCGTCTGGGGCGGCAGCCGGCGCGGCGGCAACTGCACGGGCGGCGGGATGGGGCAATGCGTGCACGGGCCCTTCAGCGGAATCACCAGCCGCCGGCCGATGCTCAGGAACGTGTTGCGCATCCGGTTGGCCTTCTTGATGGCCACCACGCTGGAGTTGTTCCGCATCGCGATGCCGCCCAGCGTGTCCCCGTTGCGCACCTTGTACATCATGAGGTTCTGGTCCGGCTGGAGCGCCAGCAGCGGCGCCACCCGGCGGCCCAGCTCCTGCGCGCGGGCGTTGAAGAAGCGCACGTGGAAGTGGTCGCGGTGCCGCCGCGCGTGCTTGATGACGGAGTTGAAGCCCGCGTTGAACAGCGCGTCGAGCCACGCCTTGTCCTCGCCCACGCTCAATGCGTAGTCGTAGAGGACCTTCTGGACGCGCTTGTCCACGAGGATCATCTGCACGTCGGTGTTCGTCACCAGCGAGCGCACCAGCGCCCAGTTCATGGCCACGTCGATGTAGCGCTCCCGCTCCTTCGCGCGCACCGGCTCCGCCGTCGGGTAGTAGAAGCCCAGGTCCACGTCGCGGCCGTTCTGGTGGCTCTTGTGCGGGCGCAGGTAGCCGCCGTCCTTGGTGGACAGCCGGTTGACGCGCAGCGGGGGCACGTTCGGGTACTGCGCGCGCACCGCGCGGATGGCGGTCATCACGTAGTTGACCGTCTCCTCCGTGCCCCAGGCGATCTCCGGCGACACCACGAGCCAGTCCTTGTCATCCGGGACGCGGTGGCTGTTGAGCTGACGGCCGCTCTCCACGAAGCCAATGGACATGGAGCCCAGCGTGCCGGGGTCCTTCTTCCACGCCTCGGTGAGCGCCTCGTCGGACAGGTCCGCGGTGTACAGGGGGCCCGCGGGCGCGGCGGGCGCGAGCGGCGCCTGCAGCTCGCCCTCCTCGCTCACGCCCTCGTCGTCGGTGGCCACCGCCGCGTCGTCGTCCTCCTCCTCGGCCTCGGTCCCCGTGGGGCACGGGTTGTCGCGCACGGCCGCGTCGGTGACGACGGCGGCGACCTCCGCGGGGGACGGCATCGCGGCGGGGGCGGCGGTCACCGGCGCCGCGGCGGCGGCCGGGGCCTCACCCGTCGCCGGGGCGCCTGTCGGAGCAGTCGCCGGAGCGCCTGTCGGGGCAGTCGCCGGGGCCGGAGCCTCGGCGGTCGGCGCGGCCTGGCTCGGAGCCGGGGCCGGGGCCTGGACGGGGGTGACGACACGCGCGGCGCAGCCGGCGCAGAACAGGAGGATCAGGAGTGAGGAACGCACCGGGCCGAAGGATGGCCCGAGAAAGCCCATGCCACAAAGCGCCGACCGCGATTTTGACTCCCGGTGTGCATCCCTGCCTGCTTGCTTCAGCCCTCCGAGGGCGATGCGGTCCGCGCCTGTAGCAGCAGCGATGCGCGCCAGGGCGTGAGCACGTCGAAGGGCAGCCGTCGCCCTCCGCCCATCGACAGCACGCGCTTGTCCTTGCTCACCAGCCACGTCGCGCCCACGCGCGCCGCCAGCACCAGGAACTTCTGGTCGTCGCGGTCCCGGCACGGGGGCAGTTCCACCGCCACGCCGCCCTCCGCGTCCGCGACCCGCACGAGCGCGCCGTACCGCTCCCGCACCGCCTGCTGCGCCTCCGCCGTCAGCGCGAACGAGCGGTAGCCGAGCACCAGCTCCAGCTCCCGCAGCGTGTGCCGATCCGCCCACGCCGTCAGCGCTCCGGCCAGCAGCGCCTCCTTCAAGGGGCGGGCGAACGCGTCGTCGAAGACGAAGACATCCAGCACCACGTTGGTGTCCAACACCACGGAACGAACAGCAGGCACAGCGGAAGGAGTCGTCACGGAAGAAGAACTTTCCGTCAGCAGCGCCGCCAACTCAACCTGCCCTCCAACCAGTCAATCCCAATGCACGGCATGTCCATGGTCAAAACCCGGAATAAAGGAGAGAGATGGTTCTTGTCGTAGTTCCCTCCTTCGGCCCGTGCGCCGACGAAAGGTCTGTCCATGACCGTGTTCTCCCGTTCGCTGTGTCTGACGTTGCTGAGCGCCTCCGCCCTGCTGGCGGGCTGTGGTGGCGAGGAAGTGCCCATGTCGCAGGGAGAGGGCGTCGTCGTCCCGCCCGTACAGACGGACGTGGCGGGAGGCGGCGTGAGCGCGAGCGCGGCCTACTGTGACGACGTGACGACGTGGGATCCGGCGTGGGTGACGCTGGAGAACAACGTGCTCACGCTCATCAACCAGCGCCGCGCGGCGGGCGCGACGTGTGGTGGCGTCGTCAAGCCTCCGGTGGCGGCGCTCACGCTGGACACGCGGCTGGGCTGCGCGGCGCGCAAGCACTCCAAGGACATGGGCACGAACAACTTCTTCAGCCACACGGGCTCGAACGGCTCCACGCCGTGGCAGCGGATGAACTCCGCGGGCTACACGTACCGGACGGCCGCGGAGAACATCGCCGCGGGCTACGGCACCGCGCAGGCGGTGGTGGACGGCTGGATGGCCAGCACGGGGCACTGCAACAACATCATGAACGGGGCGCTCAAGCAGACGGGCATCGGCTACTTCAACGCGCCCACCAGCACCTACCGCGCCTACTGGACGCAGGACTTCGGGACGCCGTAGGCGCCATGGCAACAGGGCCCGGGTGCCCTATGCTGCCGGGCCCATGACCTCCCCGTACGCCGAGCATTTCCCCGCCCTGCGGTCTGGCTTCAGCTACCTGGACAATGCCGCGGGGGCGCAGGTGCCCTCGCACTGCATCCACGCCATCAGCCAGTTCCTCACGGGGGGCAGCTGCAACGTGGGCCAGCCCTACGCCGCCTCGCAGGTGGCCACCGCGCTCAAGGCCCGCGCGCGAGCGGAGACCGCGGAGTTCCTCCACTGTCTACCGGAGGAGGTCATGCTCGGCCCCAGCGCCACCGCGCTCACCTTCCAGGTGGGCCGGGCGCTCTCGCGCCTCTTCAAGGCGGGAGACGAGGTCGTCATCTCCGAATTGGAGCACGAATCCAACGCGGCCCCGTGGCGCGCGCTGGAGGCGCAGGGCGTGAAGGTGAAGACGTGGCGCGCGCACTGGCCGGAGGGGCGGTTGGAGCCCGCGGACCTGCGGGCGCTCGTCACCCCGCGCACGCGGCTGGTTGCCGTAACGGCGGCGGCCAACTCCGTGGGCGCGACACCGGAGCTCGCCGCCGTGGCGGAGGTGGCGCACGGCGTGGGCGCGTGGGTGTTCGTGGACGCGGTGCACTCCAGTCCGCACCACCTGCCGGACCTGCGCGCGTGGGGCGCGGACTTCGCGGTGTTCTCGCCGTACAAAGTTTTTGGTCCGCACCTGGGCTGCCTGTACGTGCGGCGCGGGCTGCTCGCGGGGCTGCCAGCGGACAAGCTGTGGTTCGTGCCGGATGACAGCCCGCAGAAGTTCGAGCCGGGCACCGCCAACCACGAAGGCTGGGCCGGCTGGCTGGGTTCACTCGCGTACCTGCGCGAGGTGCTGGGCGGAGGTCAGCCGGGGCGCGAGGGATTGGTGCGGGCCTTCCAGCGCATCGAGGAGCTGGAGCGCCCGCTGCTGGAGACCACGCTGGAGCGGCTGTCCCGACACCCGCGCGTGAGCCTCTACGGACCGAAGCAGCCCCAGGGGCGCGTGGCGACCTTCTGCTTCAACGTGACGGGCCTGCCGCCGCGCGCGGTGGCCGAGCACCTGGCCCGGCAGGGCGTGGGCGTCGCCGCGGGGCACTACTACGCCACGCTCGCGGCGGACGCGCTGGGCCTCATGCCCGACGGCGCCGTGCGCGCGTCGCTGCTGCACTACAACACCCAGGAGGACGTGGAGCGACTGATGGCGGGATTGGACTCGCTGCCGTGAGGCTTCACCTTCGCTGAACGCGGGAAGGATCCGGGGCTTGTCAGGCCGTCACACCTCGACGGGCGGCTCCGGACGCTTGCCCGTCAGTGTCGCCCCCGCTGACGCGAGGCTCACCAGCCCGACCGCCAGCCATTGCAGGGGCGAGAGGTGCTCGCGCAGGAAGACCCAGCCCATCAAGGCGGCCACCGCGGGCTCCAGGCTCATCAGGATGCCGAAGGCGCGGCTGGACAGCTGGCCCAGCGCCAGCATCTCCAGGCTGTACGGCAGCGCGCTGGACAGGAGCGCCACGCCCACGCCCGCGGCGAACAGCCCCGGCGTCAGTCGCTCCAGGTTCCCGCCCACCAGTGCGAACGGCAGCACCGTCAGCGTCGCGACCACCATGCCCGCCGCCACGCCCTGCCCTTCGGGGACGAGCCGGGAGAGCCGGCCACCCACCAGGATGTAGATGGCCCAGCACGCGCCCGCCGTCAGCGCCAGCACCACGCCCAGCGGATCCAATCCTCCGGGCCGCGCCGTCCACGGGGTGATGAGCACGATGCCCGCCGCCGCGAAGAGCACCCACAGGAAGTCCAGCGCCCGGCGCGACCCCACCACCGCGAGCACGAACGGCCCCACGAACTCCAGCGTCACCGTGAGCCCCAGCGGAATGCGCGCGAGGGCCAGGTAGTACGTCAGGTTCATCACCCCCAGCGCCAGGCCGTAGGGAATGACCGCCCCCCACTGCGCGCGGGTGTAGCGCGTCAGCGCGGGACGGAAGAAGGCCAGCAGCATCACCGACGCCAGCATGAGGCGCAGGCCTGTCGCCCCCATCGCGCCCAGCGCCGGAAAGAGCCCCTTCGCGAGCGCCGCCCCACACTGCACGCTCACCACGGCGGTGAGGACCGCCGGAATCGGGGACAGGAAGGGGGCGCGGCGTCCGGCTGGGGTCATGACTCCGGACTCTTACCACCCCCCATCAGGGAGTCACGGGCTCCCGCCACGGGCCGGCCCGCAGGAGCGCCCGGCGCGCGAGGAAGCGGGAGGCATTCCACTCGGGCACCGTGTCCTGCTGCGACAGCCTGTCGCGGTGGCCGTCCAGGAGCAGCGCCGCGTCGGACTCGGAGAGGAAGGCGAGCGCGGGCAGCAGCGCGGGCACCGCGTCCGCGGACAGCCGGGACAGCAGCTCCACGTCCAGCGTGCCGGTGCGCGAATGGCGCTCCAGGTTGTGGCGGGCGATGAAGGCCTCCGGGTTGATGACATTGAGCGCGATGACCGCCCCCAGCGCCGTGGCGAAGGCGCCCACCGCGAAGCGCTCCATCCGCCACCACAGCGTCACCGCGCGCCAGGCCAGCGCCGCCCCCAGCGCGACCATGAAGACGTGCGTGTACAGGCGCAGCAGGGTGTAGCCGTAGGCGTCCTCGTAGAGCGACAGCCGCTTCATCGCCGACGCGAGGATGACCAGCGTGAGGACCACCATCAGCGACGTGCCCGCGCGGAACACGGCCTGGGCCGCGGGCGACTCGCGGCGCGTCCAGCGCGTCAGCGCCATCACCAGGGCCAGCGTCAGCATGGAGACGACGACCAGTTCGAAGAAGCCGCGCCGCGCGTACTCCGCGAAGGAGTAGCCGGAGGCGGGGGAGGACGCGTCGCCGATGAACAGGTACGCCACCTGGAAGCCCGCGAAGAGGAGGAACAGCGCGTCCACGGTGAGGATGAGCGTCAGCGCTTCGATGAGGCCCAGGCGCGGCGTGGCGGGCTCCACCTCCGCGTCGCCCCACTCCTTCGCGGCGCGGCGGCGCAGCGCGTGGCCCAGCACTCCCGCCGCCACGCACGCGCTGAAGCCCATGCCGACGCCGCGCTGCACGAGCACGTCCAGGCCCAGGTCGAAGGACAACAGCCGGTCCATCGTCGAGGAGAAGACCCCGTCCGCCGAGCTGAGCAGCACCCCGAACACGAGCAGCACCGGCAGCGTGAGCAGCAGGCCGCGCCCCAGCGACAGCAGGCGGGGGGCATGGGCGCGCACGCCACGCACGTCCACGCTGTCCCGCACCAGCGCGGGCGAATAGCGGAAGGCCTGGAGCGCGGCGCCCAGCACGACGGAGGGATAGCCGGTGAGGCCCAGTCGCTGCAGCCGGCCCGCGGCCCAGAATTGCGCCAGCAGCATCAGGAGCACGCCCGCGGTCAGGACGTTGAGGGACAGGAGCCACGGGCTGTCACGCACGGCCACGAAGCCGGTGACGATGCCCAGCGGCACCAGGAGCCATGCGTTGGGCCGAGCGCGCTGCCAGCCCTCGCGCCCGCCCAGCCACGCGAGCGCGCCCACCAGGGCCGCCACCAGCACCGGGAAGCCCAGGCCCCAGCGCTCCCGGTCCAGCAGGACCTCCGCGAGCAGTCCCAGCGACAGGGACGCCGCCAGCATCCGGCGCGGGGCGCGAACCCAGGGCAGCAGCGGACGGGACGGGGCCGTCTCGGTGACAGCCGGGGGCGGCAGGGGGG
>NZ_RAWA01000494.1 GCF_003611675.1 Corallococcus sp. CA053C | reverse complement strand
GCCCCCGTGTCTCCCGCGAGCACGTCCGCCCCCGCGCCCCGGCCTCCGGTGCCGGCGGCGACTTCAGCGTCCGCGCCCGCCGCGCCCGCGTCCGGAGGCTTCACGCCCGGAGCGGCGGCACGGCCCTCCGCGCCCCGGGCGCCCGGCATGGGCCCTCCGCGCACGGGCGGTCCTCCGGGCCGCTTCGGTCCCCGGCCCTCCACGCCGCGCCCGCCGCCCACGCCGGAGCAGATCCTGGCGCTGGCGACGCGCGAGCACGTGCCCGCGCGCATCGCGAAGGGCGAGCTGGAGGGGAAGATGAAGGCGCGCATCTGGCGCAAGCTGCACGCCGAGGAGGCGAAGCGCTTTGACCAGGTCTACGAACTGATGGGCCAGACAGCGGGCCTCACGCTGGGCGACGCGTTCGGCATCCTCCAGAGCGGCCTCACGGTGGCGGAGTTCATGGCGCGCAAGGAGCGCAGCCAGCGCAAGGCGGCCATCAAGCAGGCGCGCGGCCAGGTGGACAACGCGCTGGTGGCGGACTTCCTGGGCGCGTTCATCGAGCAGAAGACCGAGCTGTCGGTGGTGCTCGCGGAGCGCTCGCTGCTGGACACGCTCTTGTCGGAGGAGGCCATCGCCTTCACCTTCGAGCGCACGGGCCGGCTGGAGAAGCTCCAGGTGGTGCTCATCGCGCGGCGGGGTGACTGGGAGCGGCTGATGCCGAACCTGGACCGCGACGCGAAGCTCACGCAGAAGCCGGCGCAGGTGGCGCGGCAGCCGGACAAGCGGCCCTATTCGGACCCGCGCCCGTTCCTGCCGCACATCGGGCAGACGGTGAAGCTGGTGCTGCGCAACGGCATCACGGTGGAGGCGCCGCTCCTGCGCGTGGGCCGCTTCGACGTGCTGCTGGGCGAGCCGGGCCACGAGCTGTTCATCCCGCTCCACGCGCTCCTGCGCTTCGACGCGCCCCCGGCGCCTCCCGACGACGACTCCGATTCCGACGGTGACGCGGAGCCGGACTCCGGGGCCTGAGGTCCGCTGTTGTCGTCCTTGCCGGGCGGCCCCGCTTCCACGCCGGGCCGCCCTCTCTTCTTTGACGGAGTCCTGCCCATGCGTCCGTTCTTCTCCCGCATCATCAAGCCCTGGCTGGCGCTCACCGCGGCGGCGATCCTCGCGGGCGCGTCCCAGCAGGCGTGCACCAAGGACGCGGCCGCCAAGGCCCCGGACGCCCCCGCCGCGGTGGAGGCGGGCCGGCGGGAGAACGGCGTGCACGTGGTGGACCTGGCCGTCACGGAGAAGGGCTTCGAGCCCGGCGCCGTGCAGCTCAAGAAGGGCGAGCCGGTGAAGCTGGTGGTGACGCGCAAGACGGACGTGACGTGCGCCACCGAGCTGGTGATGGACGAGTACAAGATTGACGCGAAGCTGCCGCTGAACACGCCGGTGGAGATTGCCTTCACCCCCAGTCAGTCCGGGACGCTCCGGTACGGCTGCGCGATGGGGAAGATGATCGCCGGCACCTTCGTGGTGGACTAGCACCGCCGCTCCGTTAACTGGCGATGTCCCCCCGGCCGGGTAGGCTCGACGCCCTGCATGGGCAGCTCGGAGCTCTTCACCCGGCATGTCTTCCTCGACCTCGAAACGACGGGGCTGGACCCCCGCGTGGACGAGGTCATCGAGGTCGGCTGCCTGTTCTTCGAGCACGGCCGTGAGGTGGACCGCTTCTCCCGCCTGTACTCCGCGTCGCGCCCGCTGAACCTCACCATCCGCCGCCTCACCGGGCTGGGGGATGCGCAGCTCTCCGGGCAGCCCCGCTTCGACACCGAGCGCGCCGAGCTGCGCGACCGGCTCAAGGGCTGGACGGTGGTGGCGCACAACGCCCCCTTCGAGAAGGGCTTCCTGCCGGACGTGCTGGGCCCCATCCAGGCCCCGGTGCTCGACTCGTGCGAGCTCATGCACTACCTGCACCCGGAGCTGCCCAGCCACTCGCTGGAGTCGCTGATGCGGTGGGCGAAGCTGGGCTCACAGCAGCCGCACCGCGCGCTCCACGACTGCGCGGCGGTGCACGCGGTGCTGGTGCACGCGCTGGACGGCTGCGTGCGCGACGGGCGCGCCGAGGACGTGGCGGACCTGCTCTCCACCATGGACCCGCGCGCCCGCGCCTCACTGGGGCCCACGCCGCTGCTGGACGCGGCGCTGTCCCCGGAGGACGCGCGCGACCTGGCGATGGACGCGGAGGCGCGCCCGCTGCTGGAGCTGCTCTCCCGGCTGTGGGAGGCATGCCGGGCGACGCCGGTGCCGCTGGGGTTGGAGGCGACGGGTGGCTTCCTGCGGGCGCGGCCAGAGCGGCGGCGGGCGCATGGCGTGCGGCCTCCTCCCGAACCGGAAGCGGACGCGACGCCGCTGCCGGTGCGGCCGGAGGAGGTGGCCCAGGTGCTGGGGCCGGGCGGCGCGCTGGAGAAGAGTGGCGGGTTCATGTCACGGCCCGCGCAGGTGGAGATGGCGCAGCTGGTGGCGCGCACGCTGTCGGACGGCGGGCAGGTGGCGGTGGAGGCCGGCACGGGCACGGGCAAGTCGCTGGCGTACCTCACGCCCGCGGCCCTCTTCGCCGCACGCAACGGGCTGAAGGTGGGCGTGGCGCCGCACACGAAGACGCTCCAGGACCAGCTGCTGGAGAAGGACCTGCCCCGGCTGCACCAGGCCACGGGGGGCGCGTTCGGCTATGCGCTCTTGAAGGGCCAGACGAACTACCTCTGCCGCCGCCGCGCGCTGGAGGCCACGCGCGTGGAGCCGGGGATGAACCACGCCGCGCGCGCGCCCCGGGCCTACGTGCGCGCGTACCTGCGTCGCAGCATGGATGGGGACCTGGACCGGCTCTCCCACTGGTTCCGCGAGCGCTTCCCCGGGATGCACGGGCTGGTGCCGGCGGTGCGCTCCGAAGCGGCGACGACGCTGGGCGAGCGGTGCCCGCATCACCACAAGTGCTTCTACCACTCGGCGGTGGCGCAGGCGCGCGAGGCGGACGTGCTGGTCATCAACCAGTCGCTCGCGTTCGCATGGCCCGCGCGCTACCCGCGCCTGGACCACCTGGTGCTGGACGAGGCGCACGAGTTGGAGGACGTGGCCACCACCGCGCTCACGGTGGAGCTGTCGGACCTGGCCTTCATGCGCCTCACGGAGCGGCTGCACGGGCGCGACGGACGCCGGGGCCTCTTCGCGGAGCTGCGCCGCGCGCTGGCGGCCACGCGCCGCGACGAGTCCCGTTCGCTGATGGGCGAGGTGGACGACGCGCTGCGCACGCTGCTCCAGGAGGCGCGCGGGTTGGGTGAGCAAGTGACGGCGCTGTGCGAGCCCGCGTCGGCGATGCCCGGCGAGGACGCGGACGACGCGGCCTATGCGCCGGAGCTGCGGGTGACGGACGCCGTGCGCGCCCTGCCCGCGTGGGAGCCCGTGCGCGAGGGGCTGGAGGCGGTGCGCGGTGCGCTGCAACGCATCCACACGCTGCTCGCGGTGCGGGCGCTGGCGGCGCTGCCGGAGCTGGCGGTGAAGCAGCCCTCGTTGGAGCGGGAGCTGGCCGGGGCTACCACGGAGCTGGGAGAGCTGGCGGTGCTCGCGGGGGAACTGGCCGGCGAGCCGGACGTGAAGCGGTGCTACGCGGCGCGCGCGGAGCCTCGCAAGACGCGTTGGAGCGTGGGCGCGCAGCCGGTGGACGTGTCCGAGTCCGTGTCGCGCGACTTCGCCGCGAACAAGCGCGCGCTGGTGATGGCGTCCGCCACGCTGGGCACGGGCGACAGCGTGCCCTTCGTGTTGAAGCGGCTGGGGCTCAAGCCGCCGCTGTTCCGCGCGCCCTCGCCCTTCCACCTGGGACAGCAGGCGTTGGTGGTGCTCGTCACGGATGCGCCGCGAGCGCACGAGGAGCCCTTCATCGACTGGGCCTCCGGGCGCATCTCCGGGCTGGCGCAGGTGATGGGCGGGCGCGTGCTGGGCCTCTTCGCCTCCACGCGACGGCTGGAGCGGGTGGCTCGCGAGGTCCAGGCGCGACTGGAGCCGCACGGGATTGAAGTGCTGCGCCAGTCGCGAGGGCACGGACGTTCGCTGGCGGCGCGGCAGGAGCGCGACACGGGCACGGTGCTGCTGGGCACCAAGAGCTTCTGGCAGGGCGTGGACATCCCCGGGCGCGGCGTGGGGTGTGTCTTCATCGACAAGCTGCCGCTGGAGCCCGCGTCACGGCCGCTGGTGGCCGCGCGCGAGGAGCCGCTCGCCCGGGGTGGCAACGAGTACCTGGGCTTCCTCCAGTACCGGCTGCCGCGCGCACTGTTGCTGCTGCGTCAGGGCGTCGGGCGGCTGATCCGCTCCACCACCGACCGGGGCATCGTCGTGGTGGCGGATCCGGGCCACGCCAGCTACCGGCCCCTGCTGCTCCAGGCGCTCGCGGGCTACCGCGTCGTCGCGATGCCCTGGGCCCAGGCGCGGCTGCTGCTGCACTCGGAGCTGATGCAGATGGGGCTGGCCGCAGACACGGCGCGGGTGTGACGCAGCCCGCGCCTCGCGTGTGCGAAGCAACGCGGATGCAGATGCTCTGGCTGCGGACACCGCTCGGGTGTGACGCAGCCCGCGCCTCGCTTGCTTGAAGCGAGGCGCACCGCCAGCAACGCCCTACCGCGCCAGCCGCTCGCGGTAGCGCGCTTCCAGGGCGCTCAGCTCATCCACCCACGGCCCGGTGACGCCCTTCTGCTTCGCCTGCGCCAGCGCCTCCGCCAGCACGCGCGCGTCCTCTTCCTGCTGGTCGCGCAGCCGCTGCGTCATGTCGCGCGCGGCCTCGAAGACGTCCTGCAGCTCGTCGCCTTCACGCAGGCCGTGCTGCGGCGGGCGCAGGCGGCCTTCCGCCACCTCGCGCACCATGCGCTTGATGCGGAACAGCGGGCCCGCCATCCGGTGCGTCACCACGATGGTGGCCGCCGCCACCACCACGATGAAGCCCACCATGCACAGGCCCAGCACCCACCACGTCAACCGCTGGTGGCGCTCCAATTCCGCGCGCTGCGCGACGATGGCCGTGCGCTCCGCCTCGTAGCCCGCGTCGATGGCCTGCGCCTGCTCGCGGAACTTCGCCTCGAAGGACGGGTCGTCCATGTGGGCCAGCAGCTCGTTGGAGAGCGTGGCCCCGGACAGTTCCCGGCTCACCTCCGCCGCGCGCGAACGGGCATCCACCGCCGTCGCCGTCTCGTGCATCAGCGAGTTCGCCGCGCGCACCAGGAAGATGCCGAGGAGCGCCGCCAGCACCAGCGACACGCCCACGATGTAGCCGGTGAGCTTGAGCTGGAACGGAGCGTCCAGGAGGAAGTTGCGCCAGCGGCGCTTCGTCGGAACCGGGGCCGGTGTCGGTTCCGGGGCCGGCGCGGTCGTCGTCGTCATGTCTCGCTGCTCCACTCGAAGGTCGCCGCGGCTTCTTCGATCACGCGGGGAATCAGGGCCTTCAGAAGATCCGCGGGAGGTGCCCCCGCAGCATGGACTTCCACCTGCCCCATCAATGACTGCTCCGGGTAGCTCATGCAAAGGATCGCGATGCGAAGGCCTCCGCTGTCCGTGGCCTGAATCTCCGCCGTGATGCGGTAGCCGTGCACGCCCATCTTCTTCAGCGCACCCTTGGCCGCCGCCTTCGTCTCCTTCACCGGCGCCATCAGCGCGCCCCGGCGCACCAGCTTCGAGCGCAGCCGCGCCTCCGTCACCTTCACCAGGTCCGCGGGGATGCCACCCGTCTTGTCCTTCAGCGAATCCAGCGCCAGGTAGAAGCGCGGCCGGCGCGCCTGGTACGCCTTGATGGCCTTGATGGACTCCGCGACCGCGGCCTGCACGGACGCGTCCTTCTCGCCCTGGTACGCCTGGAGACAGTCGAGCCCGCCCGGCTCCAGCAGCGCCCCCAGTCCCTTGGCCACCGCCGCGCGCACCAGCTCGCTGGGGTCCTTCAGCGCGCCGCACAACGGCGTCACGGCTTCAGGGTCTTCGGTGGCGCCCAACACCAGCGCGGCTTGTGAGCGAGCACGCGGATCCCGTCCCTTTTCCAACTGACGACCCAGGAAGGTGATGCGCGTGTCTCCCTGCGCTGGCGCAGCGCACGGCAGCAGGAAGAAGAGGAGCAGGAGTGCTGTCGGCAGCCGCATGGGATGGGCAAAGAAGTGCCAACAGTGTAACCGCGATTTACCTGTGCACGACAGTTGCCTCGCCGGGCAATCGCACCCACCTTCCCTGCGCACAATGGGCGACGTCCTCCCGGTGGAGGACGGACGGATGGGGTGCGGCGGACCCGATGGGTCGCCGCGGGCTGGGGGCGCAATGAGACGCGGACACATCCTCACGGGTGTTCTTCTGCTGGCGGGGTGGATGAGCGGGTGTCGGGACTCGGACCGGCTGGCGTCGGTGGGCAAGCCCCGTCCGCCAGGGCCTACACC
>NZ_RAWA01000493.1 GCF_003611675.1 Corallococcus sp. CA053C | reverse complement strand
TGGAGCCGCGCCATCAGCGGCGCATACCCCGTCGCCTGCACGCCGGTGACGAGCGGCGCGAGCTTCTCCTGCGCCTGGGTGAGGCGTCCGCCGTCCACCAGCACCTTCACCTCGGAGAGCCGCGCCTTCGAGCAGCTCCTCGGCGTCCAGCGCCTCCACCACGGTGCGCGCGGCGGTCTCCGGATCCATCACGCGGCAGTGCACGCGCATGCGGCCGACCTCCGTCTCGCCGCCCTCCACCTCGCCGTTGCCCGTCCAGCCGAGCGCGTCCGTGAGCAGCTCCTCCACGGCGTTGCGCTGCTCGAAGTCGTGGCCGCTGCCCTTGCCCTGCACGGGGTACTCCACGAGGAGCACGGCCATGGCCTCCGGGTCGGGCTCGTCGTAGCCGGCGTCCACGAGGGACTCGGCCTCCTGGGCGATGACCATGTCGGGGTCCTCGTCGGGGGGGACGGGAACGTCCTTCTGCTCGCCGCCGTCGCCCACGACGCCCCAGTGCACGGTGACGACGCCCTCGTGCTCCCACGCCTCCCAGTAGCGCAGGGTGTCGCCGTCCTTCTTGTAGAGCTTCAGCACGTGCGTGGCCTCATGCGCGCGGACTCTAACGCCAGGGCAGGGGCGGAAGCGGCCCTAGAAGGCGCGGCCCTGTCCGCCATCCACGGGCAGGGTGGAGCCGGTGACCCACTTCGCCCGCTCCGAGGCCAGGAAGGCGACCACGTCCGCCACCTCCTCCGGCGTGCCGAAGCGGCCCCAGGGAATCTGCTCGCGCACCACGCGGGCCACGGCCTCGGGGTCCAGCTGCTGGCGTTTGTCCCAGCTTCCCCCGGGGAAGAAGATGGCGCCGGGGGCGACGGCGTTGACGCGGATGCGGTGGGGGGCCAGGTCCACCGCCATCTCCTTGGTCAGCGCGATGAGGCCCGCCTTGGCGGCGCTGTAGGGCGCGCTGGTGGCGTACTCCCGGCCGAAGATGGAGCTCATGTGGATGATGCTGCCGCCCCCCGTGGCGCGCATCAGGGGCACCGCGCGCTGGCTGCACCACACGGCGGACATCAGGTTGCGCTGGAGGACGTCCATCCACTGCGCGGTGCTGGCCGCGTCGAAGGCGCCCGCGCCGCCGCTGCCGCCCACGTTGTTCACCAGGATGTCCAGCGACCCGAACGCGCGCACCGCCGAGTCCACCGCCGAGTAGGCGCCCTCGGGCGTCGCCACGTCCGCCACCACCGTGGCCACCTGCGCGCCCTCGGAGCGCAGTTCCTTCGCGATGACCTCCAGGGGCTCCAGGTGACGCGCGCACACGCACACCCGCGCGCCCTCGCGCGAGAGCACAGTGGCGATGGCCCGTCCGATGCCCCGGCTGCTGCCGGTGACCAGCGCCGTCTTCCCCGTGATTCCGAGTTCCATGCGGCCCCTTCTAGCGCTGCCGTGGGACCGGTGGGACAGGGGATTCGTGGGAGGCGGTCGACATCCGGACGGAAGGGGTCAGAGGCGCTCGAAGACGTCCAGGCGGTAGGTGCCCTCCATCTCGCCGCGCAGGTGGCGCAGGCCCCGGCGGGTGAGCCGGTGGAAGGCGTCATGGACGTCATGGCCGTTGAGGCGCATGTCGCGGGTCTGGCCGGTCCAGTGGACGAGGAGCAGGTGCCCGCCGGGCTCCAGGTGTTCGAGGATGCGCTGCTGCGCGCGCTGCAGTTCGAGGGGGCTCCAATAGCAGGCGCGTTCGGACAGGAGGGTGAGGTCGAAGGTCGCGCCGGGGTAGTCGTCCGGGACGGACATGAGCTGGAAGCGCACGTGGGGCAGGTGGCGACAGCGGTGGATGGCGCGGGCCTGGTCGCGCGGGGACACGTCCACGGAGAGCAGGGCCTCACAGCGTGCCTGGAGCTTCTCGGTGAGACCGCCGATGCCGCCTCCGATTTCGAGGGCGGAGCGGTAGCGCGCGCGGGGCAGCGCATCCAGCGTGACGGTGTCCCGGCTGCGCACGCAGCCGAGCGCATCGAAGCGCCACGGATCATCGACCTCCGGGGATGCGGCGATGGGGAGGGGGGCGGACCAAGAAGGTTTCATCCAGGGGCTCCGGGGATCGCGAACTCCCAGGATGCGACAGTGCTGCGCCCGCGACATCCCGTCCGTCAGGGCCCGTTGCAGTGTTGGCCGTGCACACCGTGATGAGGCTCCATCGACTGGCGGACGGCCCGGGACCTGGGGGCAGGCGCGGCGTCAGCGGGAGGACGTGGAGCTCAGCGGTCAGGCCAGGAGTCCGGCTGGCAGGACCACGGCCAGTCCTTCCTGAGACGGTCGCAGTGGTAGCCCTCGGTGCACGGGTTGGGTCCGTTCGGATCGCAGGCTTGAACGCAGTGATAGCGGTCGCAGACCTGGCCCTCCGCGCAGGTGGGGTTCGCGGGGGAGCAGCGCACGACACATTCCATCCAGACCTTGCCGGGGAACCGCGAGTCCGGGCGCGCATCGCACTTCCGTCCATCGGAGCAGGGCGTCTCCACGCAGTTCGTGCCGTAGACCTCCGCGCAGATGGAGGTTCCTTCCTCGAAGGGGACGCAGGTCTGGCCCTGCGGACATCCGCGCGCCTCGCAGGTGGGAAGACAGGAGGGCTCGGGCTTCACGTCCGCGCAGAAGAAGCCCTTCGCGCAGGTACCGGGTACGCCAGGAGTGCAGGGGCGGGCGCAGTAACCGTAACCCCAGGTGCCCGCGCACTGAAGGTCCGCGGTACAGGATGCTTCCCGATTCAGGGGAAGTTTCAGGCAATGCTCCCCCTCTTGCCGTGGGCCAATGGGTGCGCAGAGTCTGACTTCGGCTTTCCCGTTGGTGGTGGACAGCGTGCTGCAACGTTGGCCTTCGAGGCATTGCAGGTCGGTCATGCAGGCACTGTCCGTGCAGTACTTCCCATGGCGACCATCGAAGAAACAACCCAGAGGCTGCTCGCAGTCGGCCTGCCTCGAGCAGCGTTGGTGGTAGGTCAGCAGTTGCGCGCGAGCCTCGCTGCTGAGGATCGGAATCACGCCGTCCTGGACGGGCATCTCCCGGAAGCTCCAGAGGATGAACACCGTTGGAGCGACGAGCGCGACGCACGCGAACAGGCCCATCGGCGTGTGCCAATGGCGCATCATGGACAGTTCTCGAGGCATTCCGCGCTCTGGTCGCCTTCACCGAGGCAATAGCGTTCGTAATCCTCGTCGGAACAGGGCTCCTTGGGCACCTGCTCCACCGCATCCCGATGCGCGGCCCGGTCCACCAGTCCTCCCCGCCGGTGCGCCTCCGGGCACGCGGTCATGCAGCCCAGCACGAACAGCCACATCCCCACGGAGTGCGCACGGCCCTGGCCCATGACGGCCCAGGCTAACCGTCACCTGGGACCGTCAATCATTGCCCCGCGGGGCAGCCCACTGTCACCCCGCCTGGAAGCGGGCTTCCGCGGGGCGCTCGCCGCCGGTGCGCTTCACGCCGTGGTCGCCATTGGCGGACAGGTGCTCCAGCAGCTTGAACACCGTCTCCGCCTCGTCCGGCGCGCCGATGTCCTGGGCCAGCTGATCCGCCGAGCGCGCCTCCGCCTTCGCCGCCTGCAACTTCGCCAGCAGCTTGCCCTGCAACTCCAGCACGCGGCCCGCGGCCTTCTTGCCCGCCTCCACGCCCGGCTGGTGATAGGCATTGACGTTCACGAGGCTGGCGTAGAACCCCACCGCCCGCTCGTACAAGGCAATCAACGCGCCCACCGTGCGCGCGCTCACGTCCTTCACCGTGAGCGTCATCGACTCGCGGCCCTTCTCGAACAGCGCCCGGCGCGTGCCCAGCAGGAAGCCCAGCAGGTAGTCGCCGCTGGTGTTGTCGCCCTCCACCGCCATCGACTGGCCGTCGCGGTCCTTCAGCACCTCCACGAAGGTGGCGAAGAAGTTGTTCACGCCCTCGCGCAGCTGCTGCACGTACGCGTGCTGATCCGTGGAGCCCTTGTTGCCGTAGACCGCGAGGCCCTGGTTCACCACCTTGCCGTCCAGGGACAGCTCCTTGCCCAGCGACTCCATCACGAGCTGCTGGAGGTACTTGGACATCAGCATCAGCCGGTCCTTGTACGGCAGGATGACCATGTCCTTGGCGCCCTTGCCGCCGCCCGCGTGGAACCACATCAGCGCGAGCAGCGCAGCCGGGTTCTTCGCCACGTCGTGCACGCGCGTCGCCGCGTCCATGTCCTTCGCGCCCGCGAGGAAGCCGTCCACGTCCAGCCCCTGCAACCGCGCCGGCACCAGGCCCACCGCCGACATGAGGGACGTGCGCCCGCCAACCCAGTCCCACATCGGGAAGGTGCGCAGCCAGTGGTGCCCCTTCGCGTACTGGTCCAGCTCGCTGCCGTCACCCGTCACGGCCACCGCGTGCGCGCCGAAGTCCAGGCCGCGCTGCTGGTAGGCGCGCTCCGTCTCCAGCATGCCGTTGCGCGTCTCCTTGGTGCCGCCGGACTTGCTGATGACCACCGTGAGCGTCTCCGCCAGCCGGTCGCCCAGGTGCCCCAGCGTCCGGTCCATCCCGTCCGGATCCGTGTTGTCCAGGAAGTGCACCTGCATCGGGTCCCGGTGCGAACCCAGCGCGTCCGCGACCAGCTGCGGCCCCAGCGCGGAACCGCCAATGCCCACCAGCAGCACCTGCGTGAACTTCGCGGCCTTGACGGGCTTCACCTTGCCGGCGTGCACGTCCCGGGCGAAGGCGGCCACCTGGGCCTGCATGTCGGTGATGGCCGTCTTGAGCGCGGCCTCGGGCGACAGCTCCGGCGCGCGCAGCCAGTAGTGGCCCACGCGACGCTTCTCGTCCGGGTTCGCGATGGCGCCCTTCTCCAGCGCGTCCATCGCCTGGAACGCCGCGTCCATGCGCGGGCGCATCCCGTCCAGGAAGTCCGCGCCGAAGTTCATGCGGGAGATGTCCAGCGTGAGCCCCACCGAGGGGACGACGCACAGGTGCCGCTGGTACCGCTCCCACAACTCGCGCTCCGTCATGACCCGACTCCTTGCCTGGGAGGGGCGCCCGCCTGCTTGACGCGCGGAGGCCCTGGAAACCGTCGCGGCGCACCGTAGCAAGGCCCGCACGGCGTGACGGCAAGGATGTCGTGGCCCGCGTTGCCTGGAGGTCGCTTCGGTCAGGGCTTCTGTCGCCTCCTGTCGAATCCAGGAGGCCCCAGCCCTCACGGCGACGGGTGCGCGGCCTCCACCGGCGGCGGGGCTTCCAGCGCCTGCGCGGCCTTGGGCTTCCAGGCCGGGTTGCGGAAGATGTAGCCCAGCCGCTGGCTCAGCGGGCCGGGTCGGGCCGCGTCCCGGGCGATGGCGGCCCACTCGTGGAACGCGATGCGCACCGGGTTGTACGTGGAGAGGTTCTTCGTCAGCCCGTACACAGGGCGCTCGACCTCCGGGGTGAAGGTGCCGAAGAGCCGATCCCAGAGGATGAGGATGCCCGCGTAGTTCGTGTCCAGGTAGACGGCGTTGGACGCGTGGTGCGCGCGGTGGTGCGACGGCGTGTTGAAGAGCCACTCCACCGGACGCGGCAGCCGGACGATGGCCTCCGTGTGGATCCAGTACTGGTACAGCAGGCTCACCGCCTGCTGGGTGACGATCATCTCCGGGGAGAAGCCCAGCAGCGCGAGCGGCACCCAGAACACCCAGCCCGTCATCGGCGTCCACGTCTGTCGCAGCGCCGTGGACAGGTTGTAGTGCTGGCTGGAGTGGTGCACGACGTGCGACGCCCAGAAGAAGCGGCTCTCGTGGTGCACGCGGTGGAAGGCGTAGTAGCAGAGGTCTTCCAGGAAGAAGAGCAGCACCCACGCCCACGGCCCGGAGCCCATGCGCAGCGGCGTCAGGTGGTAGAGCCCCGCGTAGCCCGCGAACGCCACGACCTTCCAGCCCACGCCCACCGCCACGCTCCCCAGCCCCATGGCGAGGCTGGCCAGCGTGTCCTTCCACGTGTGGCCCTTCACGGTGGCGCCCGCTTCGGCGCGCAGCCGCTTCACCCACAAGGCCTCGGCGATGACGGTGATGACGAACACCGGGATGGCCGGGGTGATGAGGTCGGGGATGTGTGAGATGTCCATGGGTGACCTCCTGCGTGTGCTGACAGCTCAGGCTTTGGGGGCGAAGGAGACGCGCAGGAAGCGCGCCAGGGTGTCCAGCATGCGGCGGTGCGCGGGGTCCGTCGGTCGGGCCGTGCCGCCCACCGCCGCGCCCTGCACGGCGTCCAGCGCCAGCTCCACCACGTCGTCGAAGTCCGGGTGCGTGGCGGCCACGTCCGGGAACAGCTCGCGCGCCACGCGGTGCAGGTTCTTGCGGTGCGGGCCGTCCACCGCCGCCAGCGCCTTCTGCAACTCCGGGTCGGTGCGCGCCGCGACGTACAGCTCGATGGCGGCCTGGAGCTCCGGCCGCTGGTACGCGGCCCACAGCATGTCCACCACCGCCCCCACCCGGTCC
>NZ_RAWA01000492.1 GCF_003611675.1 Corallococcus sp. CA053C | reverse complement strand
GCCCGGCTGGAGCGCTGCGCCGTGTTCGAGGAGACGCAGGTGGCGCCCGGCGAGGCGCTCACCGAAGTGCTCGCGTGGGGCCCGCACCGGGTGCCCGCGCCGCTCGCGGGGCGCTGAAGCTTCCGGTGCTGGGACTTCGGGAGGCCCGGGGGTACCGGGCCTTCCGGCTCAGGCGTTGTGCCAGCGCGCCAGCACGCAGGTGACGTTGTCGTTGCCGCCCGCCGCGTTGGCCAGGTCGATGAGCTGGCCGCACGCCTTCTCCAGCTCCGGCGTGCGCGACAGGATGTCCTGCATCTGCGCGTCGGTGACCATGCCGCTCAGGCCGTCCGAGCACAGCAGGAAGACGTCGTTCTCCAGCGGATCCACGCGGGTGACGTCCACCTGCACCTGCTCCTTCATCCCCAGCGCGCGGACGATGACGTTCTTGTGGGGGAAGTTCTCGATCTCCTCGGGCGTGAGCTTCTTCGCCTTGAGGTAGTCGTTGAGCAGCGAGTGGTCTTCCGTCACCTGCTGGAGCATGCCGCCGCGGAAGAAGTACACGCGGCTGTCGCCCACGTGGCCCACGTAGGCCGCGGTGTCGCTGAAGTGCACGGACACGATGGTGGTGCCCATGCCCTTGTACTTGGTGTCCACGGTGGCGCGCTCGAAGATGCGGGCGTTGGCCAGCTTGATGCCGGTGGACAGCCGGTTCTCATCGTAGTTGCGCTGCTTGTCCATCTTGAACGGCCAGGTGGCGTCCTGGTCCTTGGACGTCATGCGGAAGAACTCGCCCAATTCGTCCACCGCGATGCGGCTGGCGATCTCTCCGGACGAGTGACCGCCCATGCCGTCCGCCACGACCACGAGGTTCTCCTCGGCGAGCACGAGGTAGTTGTCCTCGTTGTGGTTCCGCTTCATCCCGACGTGGGTGCTGCCGGCGACCTCGATGCGCATGCGTTGGGACTCTTCCGGGGGAGGCGTGAAAACCGAGGGCGCGACGTTAACAAAGCGCTCTGAAAGGGGTCAAAAAGCTCGCGAAGCTCGCGTCGAAGAAGTGCTCCCAGCCTCCGGGTGCGGGCGGGCAGGGGGCCGCCTTTTCAGGAGCCGACACTCTGCGCCGGGGAGAACACCAGCCGGTCGCCCTCCTGGGTGCCGCTGGCCAGGAGCACGCCCGAGGGCAGCTCCAGGACGGACCTGGCCCGGCGGTAGAGGGAGGTGGCGCGCCAGGGGGGAAGGGCGGACAGTTGCTTGACGATGCGCCCTTCCGCGTCCAGGAAGGCCACGTCGATGGGGATGCGCATGAAGAACGTGTGGATGGAGTTGCAGGGCGCGATGTGCATCCCGGACCCCATCGGCAGCGAGGCGCGGCCCATGAGGCCCTGGAAGCGCTGGACGAAGGACTCGGCCCGTTCGGCGCGGTCCGCGAGCAGCCGCTGCCGCGTTTCGTTGGTCACCCTCCAGTGCATGCCCCGTGTTCTATCCCATGCTTGAGCCCCTGGCGTCCCCCCTGCACCTGGTCCTCGTGTCCCCCCAGATTCCGCCCAACACCGGCAACGTGGCCCGGCTGTGCGCGGTGACGGGCTGCCGGCTCATCCTGGTGGAGCCCCTGGGGTTCTCCATCGACGACCGGAACCTCAAGCGGGCGGGGCTGGACTACTGGGACAAGGTGTTCCTGAAGCTGTACCCGACCTATGACGCCTACGTGGCGGAGTACCCCGAGGCCCGGCGGTGGCTGTTCTCCGCGAGGGCCCAGACGTCGCTCTACGGGGCGCGGTTCCAGGCGGGGGACCACCTGGTGTTCGGCTCGGAGGTGACGGGGCTGTTGCCGGAGGTGATGGAGGGGGGGACGGGGACGCCCGTGTCCATTCCGATGCTGCCGGAGCGCCGCAGCCTGAATCTTTCCACGTCGGTGGGGATTGGCGCCTACGAGGCGCTGCGTCAGGTGCAGCTGGGGGCGGCGGCCGGGCAGGCGCCGCCGTCGAATTGAGGGTCGGGCAGGACGGGCTACACTCCGGGGCAGAATGTCCGCCTCGCAGGTCGCCGAAGCGCTGTACGCCGCCCACAAGTCCCGCGCCACCGGCCGGCTGACGCTGCATGCCGGAGGGCGTGAGTCCGCGCTCTGGCTGCGCGAGGGCGACCTCGTGGGCGCGCGGCTGGGCTTCGGCTACCAGAGTCCGGCGCAGGCGCTCTTCCAGAACGGGCTGTTGGGCGTGGACGCGCTGGATGCCCTGTGGGCGCGGGGTGGGGCGGGGGCGCCGGACGAGGAGCTGCTGGAGGACAGCGGGCTGAAGCCGGCGGTGGTGCACGAGCAGCAGGTGCTCGCGCAGGTGCGGCGCTTGAGCGAGCTGGCGGAGCGCGCGGACTTCGCGGCGGAGGCGGTGGAAGCGGCGAGGGACTTCGCGCCCATCGCGGGCGTGAGGGTGGTGCGAGCGGCGCTGGAGCCGACGCCGAGCGAAGCGGTGCCCGCGAGGGTGTACCGGTGTCCTGAGGTGGCCGCGTGCGAACCGTGGCTGACGGACGCGTCCGAGCGGCAACTCCTGGAGACGCTGGGGGCGTTCCGGCAGCCGGAGGCGCTGACGGGGGCACAGCAGGCGTTGCTGCGCGTGCTGGAGCGCGAGGGGCGCATCGAGGCCCTGTCGGTGGAGGATTGGGAGGAGCGCGAGCGGCTGCGGCGCGAGGAGGAGCTGCGACAGGCGGAGGAGGAGGCCTGGAGCATCGAGCAGGCGCGCCGGCGCGAGGAGGCGGAGCGGCTGGCGGAGGAGGCGCGGCTCGCGGAGCTCGCGCGCATCGAGGCGGAGCGACTGGCGGAGCTTGCGCGCATCGAGGCGGAGCGGGTGGCGGAGGAGGCCCGGCTCGCGGAAGAGGCAAGGCTCGCGGAGCTTGCGCGCATTGAAGCGGAGCGGGTGGCGGAGGAGGCCCGGCTTCGCGCGATTGAAGAGGCTCGGCTGGCGGAGGAGGCCCGGATCCGTGCGGAGGAGGAGGCACGGCTCGCGGAAGAGGCGCGGCTGGCGGAGGAGGCCCGGCTGGCGGAGGAGGCTCGGCTTCGCGCGGAGGAGGAAGCACGGCGGGCGGAGGAGGCCCGGCTTCGGGCGATTGAGGAGGCTCGGCTCGCCGAAGAGGCGCGGTTGGCTGAGGAGGCCCGGCTGGCGGAGGAGGCTCGGCTTCGCGCGATTGAGGAGGCCCGGCTGGCGGAGGAGGCTCGACTCGCGGAAGAGGCCCGGCTCGCTGAAGAGGCCCGGCTCGCGGAAGAGGCTCGGCTCGCGGAGGAGGCTCGACTCGCGGAGGAGGCTCGGCTCGCGGAGGAGGCTCGGCTCGCGGAAGAGGCTCGACTCGCGGAAGAGGCTCGACTCGCGGAAGAGGCTCGACTCGCGGAAGAGGCTCGACTCGCGGAAGAGGCCCGCCTCGCGGAGGAGGCTCGGCTCGCGGAAGAGGCCCGCCTCGCGGAGGAGGCTCGGCTCGCGGAAGAGGCTCGGCTCGCGGAGGAGGCTCGGCTCGCGGAAGAGGCTCGGCTCGCGGAGGAGGCTCGACTCGCGGAAGAGGCTCGGCTCGCGGAGGAGGCTCGGCTCGCGGAAGAGGCCCGGCTCGCGGAAGAGGTTCGGCTCGCGGAAGAGGCTCGGCTCGCGGAAGAGGCTCGACTCGCGGAAGAGGCTCGGCTTCGGGCTGAGGAAGAGGCCCGGCTCGCGGAGGAGGCTCGGCTCGCGGAAGAGGCTCGACTCGCAGAAGAGGCTCGCCTCGCGGAAGAAGCTCGGCTCGCAGAAGAGGCTCGGCTTCGTGCTGAGGAAGAAGCTCGACTCGCGGAGGAGGCTCGGCTTCGTGCTGAGGAAGAGGCCCGACTCGCTGAGGAGGCTTGGCTTCGTGCTGAGGAAGCCCGCCTTGCGGAAGAGGCCCGACTCGCTGAGGAGGCCCGACTCGCTGAGGAGGCTCGACTCGCAGAGGAGGCTCGCCTCGCGGGAGAGGCGCGGCTCGCAGAAGAGGCTCGGCTTGCTGAAGAAGCTCGGCTCGCCGAGGAGGCCCGGCTTCGTGCCGAGGAAGAGACCCGACTGGCCGAAGAGGCCTGGCTCGCGGAGGAAGCTCGTCTTCGTGCCGAGGAAGAAGCGCGCGTAGCCGAAGAGGCCCGATTGGCGGAGGAAGAACGGCTCCGCGCGGAGGAAGAAGCTCGGCTTGCGGAAGAGGCTCAGCTCGCCGAGGAAGCCCGTCTCGCCGAAGAAGCTCGGCTGCGCGAAGCGGAAAAGGCTCGGCTCGCGGAGGAAGCCCGGCTTCGCGCGGAGGAAGCCGCCCGGATCGCTGAAGAGGTCCGCCTCGCGGAAGAGGCTCAGCTTCGCGAGGAGGAAGAGCGGCTTCGTGCGGAGGCGGAGGAAGAAGCTCGCCTTGCCGAAGAGGCGCGACTCGCGGAAGAAGCGTGGCTCGCTGAAGAGGCTCGGCTTCGGGCGATTGAGGAAGCCCGTCTCGCGGAAGAGGCCCGCCTTGCGGAGGAGGCTCGACTCGCGGAAGAGGCCCGGCTCGCAGAAGAGGCCTGGCTTCGTGCTGAGGAAGCCCGACTCGCGGAAGAGGCTCGACTCGCTGAGGAGGCTCGGCTTCGCGCGGAGGAAGAAGCTCGGCTTGCGGAAGAGGCTCGACTCGCGGAAGAGGCCCGGCTCGCGGAAGAGGCCCGGCTTCAGGCGATTGAGGAAGCCCGCCTCGCGGAAGAGGCTCGATTCGCGGAAGAGGCCCGGCTCGCGGAAGAGGCCCGGCTTCAGGCGATTGAGGAAGCCCGCCTCGCGGAAGAGGCTCGACTCGCGGAAGAGGCCCGGCTCGCGGAAGAGGCCCGGCTTCAGGCGATTGAGGAAGCCCGCCTCGCGGAAGAGGCCCGCCTCGCGGAAGAGGCCCGTCTCGCTGAGGAAGCTCGGCTCGCAGAAGAGGCCAGCCGCGCGGAAGAGACTCGGCTTCGGGCGATTGAGGAGGCTCGGCTCGCGGAAGAGGCGCGGTTGGCTGAGGAGGCTCGACTCGCGGAAGAGGCCCGTCTCGCTGAGGAAGCTCGGCTCGCGGAAGAGGCCCGTCTCGCTGAGGAAGCTCGGCTCGCGGAAGAGGCTCGGCTGCGCGCGGAGGAAGAGGCTTGGCTTGCTGAAGAGGCTCGACTCGTTGAAGAGGCTCGGCTTCGTGCTGAGGAAGAGGCGCGTGTAGCCGAAGAAGAAGCGCGTGTAGCCGAAGAAGCCCGGCTCGCGGAAGAAGCTCGGCTTCGTGCTCAGGAGGAAGCTCGACTCGCGGAAGAGGCCCGGCTCGCGGAAGAAGCTCGGCTTGCTGAGGAAGCCCGGCTTCGTGCCGAAGAAGAAGCACGCGTAGCCGAAGAAGCCCGGTTCGCTGAAGAGGCTCGGCTTGCTGAAGAGGCTCGGCTTGCTGATGAGGCCCGTCTCGCCGAAGAAGCCCGGCTCGTTGAAGCTGCTCGGCTTCGCGCGGAGGAAGAGGCCCGTCTCGCGGAAGAGGCCCGACTCGCAGAAGAAGCCCGGCTCGCAGAAGAAGCCCGGCTCGCAGAAGAGGCTCGGCTTCGCGCGGAGGAAGAGGCTCGTCTCGCTGAAGAGGCCCGTCTCGCGGAAGAGGCCCGACTCGCAGAAGAGGCTCGGCTTCGCGCGGAGGAAGAGGCTCGTCTCGCTGAAGAGGCCCGTCTCGCGGAAGAGGCTCGACTGGCCGAAGAGGCTCGGCTTCGCGCGGAGGAAGAGGCCCGTCTCGCTGAAGAGGCCCGGCTGGCGGAACAGGCCCGTCTCGCCGAAGGAGCCCGTCTCGCCGAAGAGGCCCGTCTTCGCGCGGCGGAAGAGGCCCGTCTCGCTGAAGAAGCCCGTCTCGCCGAAGAGGCCCGTCTTCGCGCGGCGGAAGAGGCCCGTCTCGCTGAAGAGGCCCGTCTCGCTGAAGAGGCCCGACTCACAGAAGAGGCTCGGCTCGCTGAAGAAGCTCGGCTTCGCGCGGAGGAAGAGGCCCGTCTCGCGGAAGAGGCCCGGCTTGCGGAGGAAGCCCGGCTTCGTGCCGAAGAAGCCCGGATCGCCGAAGAGGCTCGACTCGCGGAAGAGGCTCGACTCGCGGAAGAGGCTCGACTGGCCGAAGAGGCTCGGCTCGCGGAAGAGGCTCGACTGGCCGAAGAGGCTCGGCTCTCGGAAGAGGCCCGGCTTCGCGCAGCGGAAGAGGCTCGACTGGCCGAAGAGGCCCGGCTCGCGGAAGAGGCCCGTCTTCGCGCAGCGGAAGAGGCCCGGCTCGCGGAGGAGGCCCGGCTTCGTGCGGAGGAATCCGCCAGGATCGCCGAAGAGATCCGCCTCGCGGAAGAAGCTCAGCTCCGTGAGGAAGAAGCCCGCCTCGCCGAAGAGGCCCGGCTCCTCGCCGAAGCGGAAGCCGAAGCCCAACGCGCCGAAGCGCTGCGACACGCCGAACTCCAGCGTCTCGCGGAAGAAGCCCGCCAGGCCGAACTCCAGCGCCTCGCCGAACAGGCCCGCGCCGCCGAAGCCGCCCGGCTCGCGGAACAGGCCCGCCGTCCCCCCGCCC
>NZ_RAWA01000491.1 GCF_003611675.1 Corallococcus sp. CA053C | reverse complement strand
GAGTTCGTCGGCAGCGTCAGATGTGTATAAGAGCCAGGTGGGGAGGTGGGGATTACCCAGGGGGATGCCTGAAGGTCACGGCATCCACCGGGTCGCCCGGGTGCACCGCCGCTGCCGTCGCCGGAACTCATCTGCGCCGCGTGTCAGGGCGTGGAGCGCGTGCGGAGACAGCGTCGGGCCCGGTGAGATCGAGCGGACACCTGGCCCCCGCGGGCGCTTGCCGACCCGGGGGCCCCTGGGGACGATGGCGGCATGACGACCGCCCTGTCCTATGCCCACGGCACCAGCACCACCCCGCTGCTGGGAGAAACCATCGGTCAGAACCTGCGCCGCACCGTCGAACGGTACGGCGACCGCGAGGCCCTGGTGGTGGCGTCGCAGGACTACCGCGCCACGTGGCGACAGCTCTGGGACGCGACGACGCAGGTGGCGCGGGGCCTGCTGGCGCTGGGAGTCCAGAAGGGGGACCGGGTGGGGCTCTGGTCGCCCAACCGCTTCGAGTGGACCGTGGCGCAGTACGCGCTGGCGCGCACGGGCGCCATCCTCGTCAACCTGAACCCGGCCTACCGCACGTCGGAGCTTGAGTACGCGCTCAACCAGGCCGGCGTCAGCGTGCTGCTTCTGGCGAAGGGGTTCCGGCAGACGGACTACCTCCAGATGCTGGCGGAGGTGCGGCCCCGGTGTCCGGGGCTGCGCGAGTCGCTGGTGCTGGACTCGGACTGGGGCCGGCTGATGCAGGCCGGCGCGGCGGTGGGCGAGGACGTGCTGGCGGAGCGCGAGGCGTCGCTCCAGTTCGATGACCCCATCAACATCCAGTACACGTCCGGCACCACGGGCTTCCCGAAGGGCGCCACGCTGTCGCACCACAACGTGCTCAACAACGGCTTCTTCGTGGGCGAGGTGCTGCGCTACGGCCCCGAGGACCGCGTCTGCATCCCGGTGCCCTTCTACCACTGCTTCGGCATGGTGATGGGCAACCTGGCCTGCACGTCCCACGGGGCGACGATGGTGATCCCAGGAGAGGCGTTCGACCCGCTGGCGGTGCTCCAGACGGTGCAGGCCGAGCGCTGCACGTCGCTCTACGGCGTGCCCACGATGTTCATCGCGGAGCTGGACCACGCGCGCTTCGGCGAGTTCGACCTGAAGTCGCTGCGCACCGGCATCATGGCGGGCTCACCGTGTCCGGTGGAGGTGATGAAGCAGGTGCAGTCGCGGATGCACATGCGCGAGGTCACCATCTGCTACGGCATGACGGAGACGTCGCCCGTGTCCACGCAGAACCTGCTGGACGACGCCCTGGACAAGCGCGTGTCCACGGTGGGCCGCGTGCACCCGCACATCGAGGTGAAGGTGGTGGACCCGGACACGGGCGCGGTGGTGCCGCTGGGGCAGTCGGGAGAGCTGTGCACGCGGGGCTACAGCGTGATGCTGGGGTACTGGGAGAACGCGGTGGCCACGGCGGCGGCGGTGGACCGCGCCGGGTGGATGCACACCGGCGACCTGGCGACGATGGACGCGGAGGGCTACGTCAAGATTGTCGGCCGCATCAAGGACATGATCATCCGGGGCGGGGAGAACGTGTACCCGCGCGAGGTGGAGGAGTTCCTCCACACGCACCCGGAGGTCAGCGAGGCGCAGGTCATCGGCGTGCCCAGTGTGAAGTACGGCGAGGAGGTGATGGCGTGGGTGCGCCTGAAGTCCGGCGCGACGCTCACCGCCGACACGCTGACGGCCTTCTGCTCGGGCCGCATCTCCTCGTACAAGATTCCCCGCCACTGGAAGTTCGTGGACAGCTTCCCGATGACGGTCACGGGCAAGGTGCAGAAGTTCAAGATGCGCGAGGTGTCCGTCGCCGAGCTGGGGCTGGGCGACGTGGCCACCATCAAGACGGCCTAGCGCGCGGCTTCGACTTCGGCTTCGCGGCGGCCTTCTTCGCCGGGGCCTTCTTCGCCGGGGCCTTCTTCGCCGGGGCCTTCTTCGCCGGAGCCTTCTTCGCCGGAGCCGTCTGGGCCGGGGCCTTCTTCTTCGCCGGAGCCTTCTTCACGGCGGTGCGGGCGGCGGCGTCCACGGCGCGGCGGGCCCAGGGCAGCAGCATGCGGCCGTTGTCCTCCGCGTCCACGGGCGGCGTCCAATAGTTCATCTGGTGGGTCTTGCCCTTGCTCTCGTAGGAGAAGGGCCGGCACCCTTCCGCCTCGAAGGCGGGGCGGGTGACGTCATCGACCTTGAGGTAGAGCTGGCCCTTGATGATGAGGCCGAACATCCGGCCGCCGAACATCAGGCCCCAGCCGCCGAACATGGAGCGGGCTTGCACCCGACCCAGCGGCTGTAGCAACTCCAACGTGTACTCCACGAAGCTGTCCGTACGGGGCATGGCGCTTCCTACTCCGGCCGAAGCTCGAAACTGAAGGTGGAACCGCGGTCGGGCTCGCTCTCGACGGTGATGATGCCGCCATGGCCCTGGATGATCTGCTTCGAGATGTAGAGCCCGAGCCCCAGCCCGCTGGCCTCGCTCGCGGAGGTCGCACGCTCGAAGCGGACGAAGATGCGCTCATGGTGCTCCGGGGGGATGCCGATGCCTTCATCCCGCAGGCTGAACCGCGCCCGTCGTCCCCGCCGTTCGAGCCTCGCGTGCACCGGCTTGCCGGGCGCGTACTTGAGGGCGTTGATGATGAAGTTCGTCAGCACCTGTTCGATGCGCGCGGCGTCGAGCGGCAACACGATGCCCTCCTCGATGTCCCGCTCCAGCGGACACCCGGCCGCTTCGAACTGGGATTCGAAGCGCTCCAGCACCTCCGACACCAGCAGGGAGAGGTCCGTCTGGGCGCGATTCACCGTCAGCTTCCCGGTGCTGATGCGGGACACGTCGAGCATGTCATTGACCAGGCGGCCCAGTCGCTCCACCTGGAGGAGCGTGCTGCCGAGCAGCTTCTCGAACCGCTCCGGGGGGAACGCCGTGAAGCCCTGCCTCGCCAGGGCCCGCTGGCTCATCTGCGTCTGCAGCTTGAGCGTGGTCAGGGGCGTGTTGAGTTCGTGGGAGGCGACGCCCAGGAACGTGTCCCGTGAGACGATGGCCGCGCGAAGGTTGTCCGCGAGCAGCTCAATCTCCTTCTGCTCGTTGACCTGATCCGTGACCTCGTAGATGACCGCCAGGATGCCGTCGATCCGCCCGGCCGGGTCGCGCTTGGCCTGGTAGGTGAAGTTGACGAACAGCTCCCGTTCGGCCCCATCGCCCTGGACCATGGACGCGCGCAGCTTCGCGCCATGGAAGCTCTTCCCCGTCTGGTACACGCCGTCGAGGATCTCGTAGAAGCCCTGGCCCTCCAGCTCCGGGAGCGCCTCCCGGACGGTCTTGCCCAGGAGGTCCATCACCGGGCGGCCCCCGAACAGCATGGACATGAAGGGCGGGTTGACGAAGGTGTAGACGTGGCTCGGGCCGCTGAGGATAGCGATGCCGAGCGGCGCCTGCATGAGGAAGCTGTGGAGCTCCTGGCGCGCGCGCCGTCCCTCCTCCTCCGCCCACTTGCGTTCACTGATGTCGAGCGCCGTGACCACGAACCGCGTCGCCTTCCCGGCCGCGTCGAAGGACACCTGCCCGCGCGCCTCCACCCAGCGCGAAGGGCCGTCCGGGGAGACGTCCACCCGGTGCTCCAGGAGGTAGCGGCCCTGCTGTTCGCCCGCGAGCGCGGCGTCGATGGCGCCTCGCAGCCGCTCGCGGTCCTCGGGATGGACGTGCTCCAGCGCCCGCGCGAGGCTGAACCCGGCTGCCTCCGGGAGCCCGAAGAGCGCGGCCATCCGCGCGTCCGCCTCCATCTTCCCGGTGACGACGTCCAGCTCCCAGGTGCCCACGCCGGACGCCTCCACGACCCGGCGGAGGCGCTCCTCGCTGCGACGCAGGGACTGCTCGCTGAGGATGCGCCCGGTGGTCTCCGTGCACACGACCAGGGTGCCGCCAATCTTCCCGTGGTCGTCGAAGACGGGCGAGTAGCCGTAGGTCCAGTAGACGTCCTCGATGCGGCCGTTGCGGAAGATGGGCACGAGCTGGTCCTCGTTCCAGCTGGCCTTCCCCTCGCGCATGACGTCGTCAATTTGCGGTCCGATGATGGGCCAGATCTCCGGCCACGACTCGCGCCCCGGGAGCCCGAGCGCCGCGGGGTGTTTGCCCTTGCCGAAGCTGGGCACGTAGGCGTCGTTGTAGAACTGGATGAGCTGGGGGCCCCACCAGAGGAACATCGGGTGGCGGGAGTGGAGCAGGATGCGGATGATGGTCCGCAGCGAGACGGGCCAGCCTTCCACCGGGCCCAGGGGCGTCGCGGACCAGTCCTTCGCGCGCATCCGGGCCGCCATCTCCCCCTCACCGCTGAAGAGTTCCTCCACCTTCACGTCGTCAGACTCCCAGCGCTGTTCAAGGCGGCGAAGTTCTAGGAGATCCTCCCGCTCCGGAACAGTCCCCGGGCCCGGTAGCTGACACTCCGCTCCATGCCTGCCCGGTCGCCCACCACAGGGTGCTAGCGGCCCGTGGGCGTGAAGTGTTGTTTCACGTGTTCGGTGATGGCGTCCTTGAGGGCGCGTGCCGCGGCGGTGAGGTAGCCCTGTCCCCGGTGCACGAGCGCCACCTGCCGGCGCGGGCTGCCGCGCGTGAGGGGCACCACGTCGAAGCCGTGGGCGGGCGCGTCCCTCGCCATGAGCTGGGGCACCACCGCCACGCCCAGGCCGCGCTCCACCATGCGGCCCAGGGCCTCGGCGGTGTCCGTCTCCAGGGCCACCCGGGGTGTCACGCCGCGCGCCTCACAGGCCGCCTCCACCGCGCGCGCGCCCGCCATGCCGGGGATGCGCACCCACGTCTCGTCCACCACCTCCTGGAGCGCCACCGGACGTCCCAGCCGCGTCAGCCGGTGGCCGCGCGGCACCGCGAGCACCAGGGGTTCATCCCAGAGCTGCTGCGTGACGAGGTCCACCCGTCGCACGGGCAGCGACAGGATGGCCAGGTCCAGCGTCCCCCGGGCCACGCCCTCTTCGAGCACCGGGGCGTGGTCCTGGCTCAGGCGGGGGCGCACCTCGGGGTGGCTGCGCGCGAAGGCGGCCATCAGGTCCGGGAGCAGGTACGCGCCCACGGTGGCGAGCGTGCCCAGCACCACGGGGCCGCGAGCCGTTCCGGACAGGCGCTCCAGCTCCGCGCGGCCCGCGGAGATGGCCTCCAGGGCGCGCGTGGCGTGGGGCAGGAAGCGCTCCCCGGCGTCGGTGAGGACGGCGCCGGACGGCGTGCGCACCAGGAGGCGCGCTCCCACCTCCGCCTCCAGGGCCTGGAGCTGGCGGGACAGGCCGGACTGCGACAGGCCCAGCCCGCGCGCGGCGGTGGAGACGCGGCCCTCGCGGGCGATGTGGAGGAAGGCGCGGAGTTGTTCGGAGGTCATGCGCTCTTGGCAAGGACTCTATGCCGAAGATGCGATTTCCGCATGGTGCCCGGCGGCGTATGGAGGGGGCATGGATGGAACCGGTGGGGCGGTGGACGTGGGCACGCGGATGCAGCCGGGCGGTGCGCGGCGGGTGGCCACGGGGGCGGTGTTGCTGGCGCTGGTGGTGGCCGCCTTCGAGGGCACGGTGGTGACGAGCGCCATGCCCACCATCACGCGGGAGCTGGGCGGCGACGCGCTCTACTCGTGGGTGTTCTCCGCGTTCCTCTTCGCTTCGACGGTGGGCGTGCTGGTGAGCGGCAAGCTGGCGGACCGGCTGGGCCGCAGGCCGGTGTTCTTCGCGGGGATGGGGTTGTTCCTGCTGGGGTCGGCGCTGTGCGGCCTGGCGACGTCGGTGCCGGCGCTGGTGGGCTTCCGGGTGATGCAGGGGCTGGGCGCGGGGGCGTTGCAGCCCACCACGCTGACCATCAGCGCGGACCTCTACACGCTGCGCGAGCGGGCGGCCATCCAGGGGCTGTTCACCGGGGCGTGGGGCGCGGCGAACGCGCTGGGGCCGTTGATTGGCGGCTGGCTGGTGATGCACGCCTCGTGGCGGTGGGTGTTCCTGGTGAACCTGCCAGTGGGCGTGGTGTCCGCGACGCTGTTGCACCTGTCCTACCGGGATCCGCCCCGGCGCGAGTCGACGCGGTTGGATCGGTGGGGGCCGCTGCTCGCGGGGAGCACGGTGGCGTTGTTGCTCTTCGCGCTGGAGCCGGGCGCGGCGCGGGCGCGAGGGTTGTGCGTGCTGGGCGCGGTGGTGGTGGCGGCGCTGTTCGTGCGGCAGCAGCGTCGGTCGTTGGCGCCGTTGCTGCCGGCGGAGCTGGTGACGGATCGGACGGTGCTCAGCGGCATCGCGGGAGGGCTGTTCGCGGGCGCGCTGCTGTACACGATGTCGGCGTGGGTGCCGCTGTGGATGACGGAGCAGGGTGGGCACTCGCCGATTGGAGCGGGGCTCGCGCTGGTGCCGATGTTGTTG
>NZ_RAWA01000490.1 GCF_003611675.1 Corallococcus sp. CA053C | reverse complement strand
CCCTCACCGGGCTGTCCTCCCCAACCGGCAAGCAGGTGGGCCTCGAAGCCCGGCCGCACCACCACCACGGCGGTTCCGTCCAGGTGCGCCAGCGTCACCGGGGGCGCGAGTCCTCCGGCCCGCCCCCAGTCATGCACGGCGGAGAGCGCCAGCGTGTAGCGGCCCGGCTCGCGAGGCTGGCCGAAGAGGACGTGCTGCACGTCCAGCGCGACTTCCGCCCCCATGAGGCGTGCGCCCAGCACGTCCGAGGTGAAGGCCTGTATGTAGAGGGGCCCCAGGGTGCCGGTGAGGAAGCCTCCTGCTGGGTGGTAGTCGGGATTGCTTCGGTTGGAGTAGCGCCGCACGAGGTGCGCGGACAGCAGGCTGTAGGACTCCAGCGCCCCAAACCAGACGCCCACGGGCGCGGTGTCCGAGCCCAGCTTGAGGCCGCGCACCACCTGCCCCCAGTCCGAGAGGCTGTCCCAGTCCTCCCTCCTCACGAGGCTCGTGCCTTCCCCTCTCCCCCAGAGACGCAGGCGCACCGGAGCGCCCAGGTTGAAGCCGAACTCCGCGCCTCCGTCGAGAATGAGGGTCGGCTCCACCTGTACGAACCCTTCATCCGTGCCCACGCCCGCGCGCGGCTGAAACGTCAGCGTCGTCGCCTCCAGCCGTGCCAGTGAAGACCAGGAGCGGGTCGGCTCCTTGGGGGCCGAAGCCTCGGCTTCGGGCGAAGCCGTGGCCGCTCCTCGCATGGGAAGGAGACCCAGCCACAGCACCGCCCACCCGCGGTTGCCCATTGCTCGCGCCTCCTGACTGCACTCCGGTGCGGTGTGCAGAACCCCGTCATAACCGCCGAGTCCGACAGTTCGGCCGAACCGGACTGCGGTGTTTGCCCCGAGGGCATGGAAGGAGGCGAGAGAGTCAGGGCTTCAGCCTGTGGGCGGCCGACTCCCAGCCCGGCGCGCTCCAGGGCCTGGCACTGTCGTCACATCGTCCGGGTGGCGCGAGGTCGTGGCCCTCGAACACGGGTGTTCCAGCTCCTCGTCATCGGGCTCATCGCACATCCGTGCGTGGAGGCGGCGGTTCGCTTTGCCGCCGATCCTGACTACGAGGTCGCGGTGCACGAATGCCCATGCTCGTGTCGCCCGCGCGTCCCATGTCCATGCATTGGGCACGGTCATGATTCCCCCTCCCTTGCCCCCGAACCTCGAGTCGCGCCGCTCCCAGATGTTCCCCGTCCTGGACGCCCGGGACCACGAGCGCATGCAGCGCTTCGGTGAGGTCCGGCACTTCCGTGATGGAGAGTGCCTCGCCGCCGCCGGGCAACCGAGCCCTGGGATGTTCGTGCTCTCCCAGGGCCGCGTGGCCCTCTCCCGGCGCGATGGCCTGGGACACTCGATTCCCATCGTGGAGGAGGGCCCGGGACAGTTCCTCGGTGAGGTGGCCCAGCTCTCCGGACGCCCCGCGCTCGTCGACGCTCACGCGGTGGGTGAGGTGGAGGCACTGGTCATCCCCCCGCACCGGCTGCGTGCGCTGCTCGTGGCGGAGGCGGACCTCGGCGAGCGCATCATGCGCGCCCTCATCCTGCGCCGCGTGGGCCTGCTCGAAACAGGTGCCGGGGGGCCCGTCCTGGTGGGCCCTTCCGAGGGCGCGGGCAGGGTTCGCCTGGAGGGCTTCCTCTCGCGCAATGGCCACCCGTACCTCGCGCTGGACCCGGCGCAGGGCGGCGAGGCGGCCTCGCTGCTCGAGCGCTACTCGCCACGCGCGGAGGAGTTCCCGCTCGTGGTGTGCCCCGATGGCTCGGTCCTGAAGAACCCCTCGGAGAGCACCCTTGCCCGGGCGCTCGGCCTGCTCCCGGAGGGGGCCTTCGAGACGCACTATGACGTCGCCGTGGTGGGCGCGGGGCCCGCGGGGCTCGCCACCTCCGTGTACGCGGCCTCCGAGGGGTTGCGGGTGCTCGTCCTGGATCAGCGGGCCTTCGGGGGACAGGCGGGCGCGAGCTCGCGCATCGAGAACTATCTGGGTTTCCCCACGGGGATCACCGGCCAGGCGCTCACCGCGCGCGCCTATGTGCAGGCGCAGAAGTTCGGCGTGGAGATGGCCATCCCGGCGGAGGTCGCCTCCCTGCGCTGCTCGGCCTCGGGCGCGCCGCTTGCGCTCGAGCTGACCGACGGGCGGGAGGTGCGCACGCGGACCGTGGTGGTGGCCAGCGGCGCACGCTACCGCCGTCCCGCGCTCGCGAACCTCGGCCAGTTCGAGGGCCGTGGGGTCTCCTACTGGGCCAGCCCCATCGAGGCGCGCATGTGCGAAGGCGAGGAGGTCGTGCTCGTCGGCGGTGGCAACTCCGCGGGCCAGGCGGCCGTGTTCCTCGCGGGCCACGCGCGTCGGGTCCGCGTGCTCGTGCGCGGACGGGAGCTCGCTGCGAGCATGTCCAGCTACCTCGTCGAGCGCCTGGCCGCGTCCCCTCGCATCGAGCTGGTGATGGAGACGGAGGTGGTGGCGTTGGCGGGCTCGGACGAGCTCGGCCTGCGGCGCGTGCGCTGGCGGCACCGGCCCAGCGGACGGGAGGAGGAGCACGACGTGCGCCATCTCTTCCTCTTCATCGGGGCGGACCCGGCCACGGAGTGGCTCGCGGACTGCGGTGTGGCGCTGGACGCAAAGGGCTTCGTGCGCACGGGCGCGGCGCTCGGCGAGGAGCCGCTCCATTCGGAAGCCTGGGAGGCCACCGGGCGGGCGCCGTTCACGTTCGAGACGAGCCTGCCCGGCGTGTTCGCCATCGGCGATGCGCGCTCGGACTCCGTCAAGCGGGTGGGCACGGCGATCGGCGAGGGCTCGGCCGTGGTGGCGCAGCTGCATGCCTGCCTGGCCTCCGCCACGGCGTTGCGACAGGCCCCCTCACATCCCCATGTTCGACACGAGGGGGCCAGAGGACGGATGCCCCCACACGGAGCGCAAGCCATGAAGAAGGTCTGTTCACACCTGGAAGTGACCGAACATCACCGGATGGCTCCCATCCACCCGAGTGGTCACGGATGTGAGGAGTGTCTGAAGGACGGCGGTGACTGGGTCCACCTCCGGATGTGTCTGACCTGCGGGCACGTGGGCTGCTGCGACGACTCGCCGTCACGCCACGCGACCCGGCACTTCCACGCCAGCTCCCACCCGGTCATCAAATCGTTCGAGCCTGGGGAGGACTGGGCCTGGTGCTTCGTGGACGAGCAGCTCCTCGAGCGGATCCCCACCTTCCCGGGCGAGTCGCCGCCGGTGCACTACTCGGCCCCCATGAGCGCGCCCTAGGCACCTGGCCCCGGACGCCTGCGCGACTTGCTTTGAGCATTCGAGGACACGCGGTCGGCCCACCGGGGCTTGGACCGCGGTCTGCGTTGGCACGTCCACGGACGCCGCCCACCCTCAGGTCCACCTGCGCCACTCGCGCGCTGGCGACTCGAATCCTCGGAGGGGTCCATGAACGCTCAGCGCTTCACTGAACCGAACCTGCGCCGACTGGGCCTGCTCTGTGCCCTCGGGGCACTGCTGGTGGTCTGCACTCCTTCATCCAACGACGTTGTCTCCAGGGACGAGAAGCCGGCCGACGCTTGTGACAAGCCCACGATCGTCCTCGTCCACGGCGCCTTCGCCGATGCATCCGGCTGGGCCGGCGTGATCGCGCCGTTGCAGCGACAGGGCTACACGGTCTACGCGTTCGCAAACCCCTTGCGCAGCATCTCCGGTGACGCGGAGTACCTGCGGTCCTTCCTGAGCACCGTCTCCGGCCCCATCGTCCTGGTCGGCCACTCCTACGGCGGAGCGGTCATCACGAACGCGGCCACCGGGAACCCGAACGTGAAGGCGCTCGTGTACGTCGCCGCGTACGCACTCGACGGGGGGGAGACCCTCCTGGCCGCCAACGCGCTCGGCGGTGGCCAATCCGAACTCGGCAACCACCTTGTCTTGCGCCCCTTCCCTGGGGGCGGGACCGTGGACGCTGACGGCTACATCGACCCCGCCTTCTTCCGCGAGCTCTTCGCGGGCGACCTCTCCGAAATGGACGCGGCGGTGCTCGCCGCCAGCCAACGCCCGGCCGCCGCCTCCGTCTTCGCGAACCCCTCCGGCCCGCCCGCGTGGAAGGACCTTCCGTCCTGGTATCTGATCGCCAGCGACGACCACACCATCCCGCCCGAGGCCCAGCGAGTCATGGCCCAGCGCGCTGGCGCCCATGCCGTCGAAATCCAAAGCTCCCACGTCGCGATGATCAGCCACCCGGACGTCGTGACGGAGCTGATCGGCGAAGCCGCCGGGTGCCGTTGATGACCTGCGATGCGGCCCCCCGTGGGGAGACCCTGGCGGTGAGGTCTGCCATTGTCATTCGCGCTGTCACTTCTTCGTGACAGCGGTCTGCGCGCAGGGCATGGCGCAGGCGCCCATCGCGCTGGTGACCGCGGGTGCCGCGCACCCACACCTCAACCCGAACTTGCGTTCTTCTCGCGCGGCCAGGCTCTCCCGCAACTTCCCGCCGTGCCGTGTGTTGCTCATATTCATGGATTTCACGCATTTTGCGTGAGGCCTGAGATGTGTGGCGAGCCGGAGGTCCCACCGGTTCAACCCCGTCCGGAGGCAACGACATGAAGGCAGGGCATACGCAGAAGGTTTTCGGGTGGAGGCGCGGCGTGGTGGTGGTGGCGGCGTGGCTCACGGGGTGTGGGGGTGTCACGGGAGAGGAGGCTTTGGCCCCGGCCTCCGCCGCTCGCGGGCTGGCCGCGGCCTGTCCGGCGGGGCTGCCTGACGGGCCGCTGGTGCCGGACGGGACGACCGCGTCCACCTGCGCGGCCGCCACCCAGACCCCGCTGACGTTGACGTATGCCAGCGGTGAGGGGCACCAACTGGACCTGTACCGGCCGGCGACAGGCAGCGGCCCGTTCCCGACGGTGGTGTGGATCCACGGCGGAGGCTGGCGCGGCGGGTCGCGGCTGGACGTGAACCAGGCCCGGTGGCTGGTGTGCCGGGGCTACGCGGTGGCGTCCATCGACTACCGGCTGAGTGCCGTCGCGGTGTTCCCAGCGCAGCTCCACGACGTGAAGGCGGCCGTCCGGTTCCTGCGCGCCAACGCGGCGGGGTATGGCCTGGACCCGTCGCGCTTCGCCGCCTTTGGCAGCTCGGCCGGTGGCCACCTGGCGGCACTCGCGGGAACGAGCCGCGGTGTCGCGGGGCTGGAGGACCCGTCGCAGGGCAATGCTGGCGTCTCCAGCGCGGTGCAGGCGGTGGTGGACTGGTACGGCCCCACGGACTTCGCGCGGATGGACTCGCAGCTCCTGGCGCGAGGCTGTGGCCCGGGCTCGGCGCAGCACGGCCAACCGGACTCGCCGGAGAGCCAGCTCGTGGGCTGCACGGTGGCGGACGCCAGCTGCCAGGGGGCGGTGGCGCTGGCCAATCCGGTCACCCACGTGGGCGCGGGGGATCCGCCCATGCTCGTCCTGCACGGGGACCAGGACTGCACCGTCCCGAGCGAGCAGGGCCTGCTGCTGACGTCCGCGATGGAGACCGCGGGCCGCTGCGTCGTCCAGCGCGACGTGGTCGGCGCGGGCCACGGCGGGGCCGGGTGGGTGAGCACGCCGGTGCAGGACGCCACCGCCGCCTTCCTGGACGCGATGCTGAAGCCCGCGGTCGCGCCCTCCACGCCACAGGCGGTCTGTTCGAGTTTCCAACTCGTCGGCAATCCGGCGACCAGCACGGGCGCGACCTGGACCTATGACTCCGTGGACCAGGGGGTGCACTACGTGCTCAAGGGCATCTTGTTCCAGCCGGCGACGGGGACGGGGCCCTTCCCGGCGGTGGTGATCAGCCACGGCAAGGGCGGCACGGCGCGGGGCTACTCGGCGAACGTGGCCCGGACGATGGTGGGCTGGGGACTGGTGGCCATTGGCACGACGTACACGCACGCGGCCGACGCCGCGGGCACCCTGCCAGCGGGGGACGAGGGCGCCTCCGAGGAGAACGTGCTGCGGGCGCACAAGGCCCGCGACCTGCTGTCCTGCGTGGGCAACGTCGACTTCACGCGGGTGGCCGCGCACGGCCACAGCATGGGGGGCTTCGTCACGGGCCAGTTGTTGGGGACCCATCCGGCGGACTTCCGGGCCGCGTCACACACGGCGGCAGGGGTGAGTGCGGGGCCCAACTCCACGCGGCCGGACGCGGCCGGGAACATCACCACGCCGTACCAGCTCCACCACGGCGACGCGGACACGGTGGTTCCCCTCTCCCAGGACCAGACGCTGAAGTCCATCCTCGTCGCGAACGGAACGCCCACCGCGCTGTATGTCCATGCGGGCTACACCCATGACCAGATTCCCTTCGACGCCACGATGCTCTCACGCGTGAGGACGTGGTACCGCCAGTACGGCGTCCTCCCCTGAGTCAGGCAGGGCCCGCGGGGACGGAGCCGGGGCTGCTGCGCCGGACGTTCGCGCGGGAGGTCTTCGCCTGCTCTGGGTATGGATTCCCTTGAGGAATGCCGTGCCACATGACGGGTGGGGCGGGGT
>NZ_RAWA01000048.1 GCF_003611675.1 Corallococcus sp. CA053C | reverse complement strand
GGGTGGGATTCTCCGCGGCGGGGAAGGGGGCGGTGAGCGCCGCGCCGTCCTGCCTGCGCCACTGGCCCACCCAGGTGGTGCTGCCCGTCTCCTGCCACAGCAGCAGGGTGCGCCCGCGCGTGTCGACACCCACCAGGGCGCTCATCGTGTCGCGCCCCGTGACGCTGAGCACGGTGACAGGCGGCGTCCGTGGACGCCCGCTCGCATCGAAGGACTGGATCGTCAGCACCTGGGTGTCGGGCGTCTGGCGCGTCCAGAGGCCGACCCGGCTGCCACCCCGCGGATCCGCGGCGACATCCAGGGTCGCTTCCTTCTCGAAGTACAGGCTCTGGGTTCCCAGCGGCTCGCCATCCGAGGCGTACGCTTGCAGCGTGCCGCTGCGCACGCGCTCGATGATGAGGTGGAACCCCTGGCGCAGCGGCACCAGGATCTTTGCAAGGTCTCCTCCCAGCAGCGCGTTGCCGGTGTCCCCGCCGGTGCGCAGGACGATGTCCCAGACCGTGACGCCCAGCGGGCCGTCATTCTGCAACGCCAGGGAGCCCGTGCCCTCGGACGTCCCGGGACCGCAGGCGGCCTCGGGGCCGTTCGCTGGGAGGATGACAGCCCGCCCCGTCCCGAGTGTCCCCGGGACGACCTGCGCGCAGGAGAGGGGAGGCGTGGGCCCGGATTGCTCGGTCACGGACTCGTCTGGCGCCAGCACGTCGGCGTCGTCGTCGGCGTCGTCCTCCTGGGCCGGCGTCTCGACGCGCGGGCTCTCGGGGAGCACCTCCTCCTTCTCCAGCTGCCGCGGAGAAGACTCCGCCGAGCAGCCGACCGCTCCCTGCGCGAGCCACGCCGCCACGCCCAACACCAGCCACTGCCTGCTGCTTCGTCCCATCACACCCTCCCCTGTGAACCCCGGAGCAGGATGCACACACGCGCCCCGGGCGACGAGCCCCCCCACCGGGCACGCGGGGGTCCAATCAAGGATGTCATTGCCAGCACCGGAAGGAGGCAGCATCCCCCTTCCGGTGCCGTGAGCGCCTTTTTCCGCGCCCGCTAGAAGAACATCGGGGCGGACACGACGTAGTGGCCCGTGGACAGCTCGGCCACGGCGATGACCGCCTTGTTGGCCGCGCCCGGCGTGTAGTCGAACGAGCCGCTGCACGAAGACAGGCCGCCACACTGCAGCGTGGCGATGGCGCCATAGCCGTCGTCATCGTGCAGGGTGATGCGATTGATCTTCACGGTGCCGGTGACGTTGAAGTTCTTCGCGAACGCCGTCAGCGTCCAGGCACTGCGATTGGGCAGGACGCTGCCCATCCACCAGCTGGAGTCGAACGTGGAGGACTGCGTGGCCTCCAGCGCGACGTAGACGTTCTTGTCCTCCAGGCCCGGGCCGTTCTGCACCGCGAAGGCCCGCTTCTGCGACAGGGCCTGCTTCAGCGCCGTGAAGTTGCGCCCCAGGGTCCACATGCCGGTCCGCGTGCCCGTCACCGTCGAAGGACAGTTGTGCGCGGTGATGGAGCACGTGGACGTGTCACATTGGCAGTGCGCATCCGAGTTGGCCGCGGGGGCCACCCGCCACCCGTGGCGGACGTACTGGAGATAGCGGTTGATCTTCGGCTGCCAGGAGTTGGCGTAGTAGGCGGTGTTGGTCCACCGCTCCAGGGTCCCGCCGCTCAGCTCGTAGGTGGCCATCCGCGCCACGGCGCCCGGCGCCGTCGTCATGTCCACCAGCGGGTAGTCGATGCTGAAGGGGTGGTTGATCTGCCCCAGCCAGTCATTGGCCGTGTCATCCAGGTAGTCGTAGTACACGCGGTTGCTGGTCTTCGCGTTCTGCCAGTTGCGCGTCGCCGTCCCGCTGGTCCAGTTGTAGGTGTCCATGTTGATGTTGGCGGGCGGGAACAGGATGTTGAAGTGGCCCATGGAGAAGTTGCCCGGGTCCCCCGTGCTGTTGGTCAGGTCGATGCCCGTCGTGGGCTCGGTGCTGGAGTGGGTGCCCGCGCCGCTCGCGGTGTCCGTGCTGTCGAAGCGCTGATCCGCGTTGGTGGAGATGGGCCCCGCCTGCTCCACGCCGTTGACGAAGAACACCAGCCGGGGCGCATCCACGCCGCCCGCGGCGTCGCGCGTGTAGAAGCCCAGGGCGTCGGTGGTGACGGTGCCCACCGTGATGGCCAGCACCACGTTGCTCAGCGTGTCCGGCTCCGGGGAGCAGTCCCCGCTCATCTTCGTGTAGAGCGTCCCGTTCACCAGGAGCAGCTCCGACACGTCGATGTCGTACCAGCTCTCCAGCGGGATGTTGCCGGGGAAGAGGTCCTTCTTCTCCTCCCACGAGCGGCTCCACCGGTCCGGCCAGCCGGGCTTCGCCATGCTGTACCAGGCGGGGCTCAGGGTGCCTCCGCTGTTGCAGCGGATCTGCCGGCGGACCTTGAACTGGCCATCCGCGGAGGCGTTCTGGACCTTGATGCGCAGCTTGACCGCGGAGTAGGTGCCCACCGCCTTGCTGGCGATGTCGAACTTCATGTGCGTCTCGATGGCGCCGTTGTAGCTGGACGTCTCCGCGCCCATCGTCGGGATGAACCGCTCGGCGACGCGCGTGGCATCCACCGACTCCACCTGCCGCGCGAACCCCGCCGAGTTCTCCCAGCCCGCGTTGCCGACGTGCTCGGAGAGCGCGACGAAGTCCAGCTTCTCCGTGTTCTTCAGGTAGCTGAGCACGTTGGTGGTGTGGGTCCGCAGCTCGGTCCCGTCCCAGCCGTCCTTGCCATCCCCCAGGCCGTGCCGGTGCAGGTCTCCCCAGACGGGCAGGTAGGCGCCGCGGTTGGTGCCCGTGGCGCAGACGCCGCAGTCGGTGGGGCTGTTGGCGCAGTCCTCGCCCCGGCCGCAGATGCCGTCCGTCTTGACCGTCGGGAGCTGGTCGCTGATGAAGACCAGCATCGGCTTGAAGGACGGATCCTCCTTCGAGGCGAACGTCCCCGTGCCTCCGGCCAGCAGCAGGTTGAGCGACAGGTCCTGCTTCGTCGTCGTCAGCGCGTCCGCCCAGGCGGTGGCGTGGGTCACGGCCTGGGTGACGTCCACTTCAATCCAGCGGCCGGCCACCGTGTTGGAGAGGCTGGCGATGGCGGTGGCGTTCGGAACGCCCGTGCCCGCGGGCTGGTTGTCCCACGTCAGCCCCGTCTCGCTCCAGGTGGTCCAGTTGGTGCCCGACGGCGGCGCGTAGACGACGGCGCTGGTGCCGGTGACGGAGGTGGTGGGGTACAGCCGCAGCATCACCCGGCCGCGCGGGCTGCCCACGTTGACGGGGATGGAGGTGCCGTGCAGCTGGATGCCGCGCAGGTCGTTGAGCAGCGTGCGGGAGATGGGGACCTGGAGGTACGCCCGGCGCGCCGGGGCCGTGGCCGACAGCGAGAGCGTGGGGGTGGCGCCCACGTTGGTGCCGGGCGCGGCCTCGTCCACGATGGCATCCGCGGAGGGCACGGCGCCGAAGTAGTCCACCACGAGCCGGGGCTGGGTGCTCTCACCCTGGAGGACGGTGGCGCTGGCGCGGTCCACCATGCACACCGCGTTGGTGTCGGTGCTCGCCACCGGCCTGATGATCAACGTCTGGGTGGTCACCGCCGGGTTGATGAGCGGGGTGACGTCGATGTCGAAGTACGTGTTGTCCGCCGAGCCCGTGGGCATGGTGACGAACGCCGTCCCGGGCGTGGGCCGCGTGTTCCAGGTGACGGTCTCATCCCAGGTGGTGTTGGTGCTGTTGTAGATGCGGAAGTTGTGCGGCGTGCCGCCATCCACGCCCAGGTACAGGCGCAGGGTGGCCCGTGAGAAGGGCGCCACCAACCCGGGGGTGTTGAACTTGAAGACGACCCACTCGTCGGTGCCGCCGGACTCGATCTGCGCGCACATCGGGGAGTAGGCGCCGTAGTTCGTGGTCGGCAGCCGCTCCTTGATGCGGGCGTCATGCGTGGCCACGAACTCCGTGGTCCGCGCGTAGACCAGCGGCTGGCGGGACTCCTCCAGGCCTTCCTCCGAGCCTTCTGGCCCCACGCACCCCAGCGTCAGGGCCCCCGCCAGCCACCATGCAGTGGTGGTGGAAAATAACGCGTTCTTCATGCTTAAACCCACTTTCCTGGAAAATTAAAAAACCGAGTAACATGGTTTTTTCGGTTTGAGGAAACGGAAAGTTGCTCCGCATGCGCGCGCTGCTGGTGGGTGTCTGTGTTTCGTTGATGGCGTCATTGGCCGAGGGCCATCCGCTGGACATGGCCACGCTCAACGTTCAGGTCGAGCAGGACCGCGTCCTGCAAACGCTGACGATCCGCGGGAACTCCGTTGACGAGCTGCTCGGGCCGGGCTGGCTGGAGCTTCCTCTGGAGCAGCGGATGACGGCGCTCTTCGCCGCGACGCTGGGGGCTTCGGAGCTGTCCTCGGGAGGCGAGCCGTGTGAGCTCGTCCCGCTGGAGCTCGAACCTGGCGACGGGAACTTCCACCTCTCGGCCTCCGCGACGTGCCCGGCCCGGGGGCCGCTGAAGCAGCGCTTCGGCTACCTCCAGCGCGTCAAGGGGGAAGGGCAGACGCTGATCGTCCTGTCGGACGTGGATGGAGAGGCGGGCCGCCAGGTCGTGGAGGCCGCGCACCCCGACCTCGCCTTCGTGCGCAAGGGACAGGCGGAGCAGGGGACCTGGGCCTTCATCCGCATGGGCGTCGAGCACATCTTCACCGGGTATGATCACCTGGTCTTCCTGCTCGGGCTGCTGCTGGCGGGCTCGTCCCTGCGCCGGCTGCTCGGGGTGGTCACCAGCTTCACGGTGGCGCACTCCCTCAGCCTGGCGCTCGCGGCGCTGTCGGTGGTGTCGCTGCCGTCGCGGTGGGTGGAGAGCGCCATCGCGCTCTCGATCATCGTCGTGGCCACGCTCAACCTGAGGGGCCGCAAGGGCGACACGCGGTGGATGCTCGCGTTCGGCTTCGGGCTGATCCACGGCTTCGGCTTCGCGTCGGCCCTGGGGGAGCTGGGGCTGTCGCGCTCGGAGCTGACCGGGGCGCTGTTCGGGTTCAATGTGGGCGTCGAGCTGGGACAGGCCACGCTCGTGCTCGTGACGCTTCCGCTGCTCGTGCTGTTGCGCCGCAGCCGCTTCGCCCACCGGGTGGAGTTCGCGCTGTGCGTCGCCTCCATCGGGGTGGGGCTCTACTGGTTCTGCCTGCGGGCGGTCCTGCCCTCTGTCTCCGGCGGAGCGTGAGCCGGGGCTTCTTCTCGACGGTCGGGCCGGCTCGTGCGAGCGTCGGGGCCGTGACGCCCTACGACAAGATCTTCGAGAACAACCAGCGCTGGGCCGAGGAGCAGCTCCGCTCGGATCCGGAATACTTCCGCAAGCTGTCGCAGTCGCAGCAGCCGGACTTCCTGTACATCGGATGCTCCGACAGCCGCGTCCCGGCCAACCAGATCATGGGGCTGGCGCCCGGTGACGTGTTCGTGCACCGCAACGTCGCCAACCTGGTGAACAACGTCGACCTCAACGTGATGGCCGTCATCAACTACGGCGTCCGGCAGCTCGACGTGAAGCACATCATCGTCTGCGGCCACTATGGCTGCGGCGGGGTGCAGGCGGCGATGCAGCCCAAGGACCTGGGCATCCTCAACCCGTGGCTGCGCAACATCCGCGACGTGTACCGCTTCCACAAGCAGGAGCTGGACGGCCTCCAGGACGCGACCCAGCGCTTCGACCGGCTGGTGGAGCTCAACGTCCTGGAGCAGAGCATCAACATCATCAAGACGGCCGCGGTGCAGAAGTCCTTCCTGACGCGCGGCTTCCCCACGGTGCACTCGTGGGTGTTCGACATGCGCAATGGCATCATCAAGGATCTCAAGCTGGACTTCGTGCAGACGCTGCACAACATCCAGGAGGTCTACGACCTGACGCAGGAGTAGGCGCACGGGGGCTGCGAGCGGGGGCTAGACTCCGCCACCTCATGCGTTTCTTCCTGACCCTGCCGGACGGCCGCCCCTTCGCGTTGGAGAAGCCGGTGGTGTCCGTGGGCTCCGATCCCGCGTGTGACGTCGTCCTCACGTCGCCCGGTGTGAAGCCCAGCCACGCGCTGCTCTTTCGCGACGCGCGCGGCTGGACGGTGTCCGCCGCGAGCCCGGGGTGCGACGTGCGCATTCGGGGCAAGCGGGTGGAGCTGTCACCCCTGGCCCCGGGCGAGTCCTTCGTCATCGGGCGCGCCTCACTCACGCTGGGGTCTTCCGAAGAGGTCCGTCCCGCGACGAAGGCGGACGCGCCCGCGACCTCCTCGCGGCTCCTGCCGGTGCTGACGGACTTCGCCTCGCGGCTGCTCGTGCAGCGTCCCTCCTCGGAGCTGCTGGAGGTGACGCTGCGGGGCATCGCCGACGTCACCTCCGCGGACGTGGGCTTCCTTGTGTCGGTGGAAGGGGAGCAGCGGCAGGTGCTGGTGGCCACGGGCGCCGTGCCGGCGGCGGTGGTGGCGGACAGCCTGGTGGATCAGGTCGTGGGCTCGGGGGCTCCCGTGCTGGTGCCCGACGTCGCGGCGGACGCCTCCCTGGCCGGGGCTCCCAGCGTCGTGGCCCTGCACCTCACGTCCGCGCTGGTGCTCCCGTTGCGCGCGGGCTCGGCGCCCCTGTGCGCCGTGTACCTGGGGCGGCGCCTGGGCAGCCCTCCGTTCTCCTCGCGGGACCTGGAGGAGGCCATGGCCCTGTCGTCGCTTGCGGCGCTGCTGCTGGCCACCTCGCGGGAATTGACCGAGCTGCGCGCGCACGTGGACAGCCTCACGCTGCGGATCGCCGCGGCCACCTTCGAGGGACTCATCGGTGAATCCCCCGTGATGCGCGCCCTCTACCGGCAGGTGGAGCGGCTGGGGCCCACGTCCCTCCACGTCCTCATCCAGGGCGAGACGGGCACGGGCAAGGAGGAGGTGGCCCGCGCCCTCCACCGTCGCAGCGGTCGGCGCGGACGACTGGTGGCCATCAACTGCGCGGCGCTCCCGGAGTCCCTCATCGAGCGTGAGCTCTTCGGCCACGTGCGCGGCGCGTTCTCCGGCGCGGGCGCGGACCGCGCGGGGCTGGTGGAGGCGGCGGACGGCGGCACGCTCTTCCTGGATGAGATTGGCGACATGCCGCTGTCGCTCCAGTCCCGCCTGCTGCGCGTGGTGCAGGAGCACGAGGTGACCCGGCTGGGGGAGCACCGTCCCCGCAAGGTCGACATGCGCGTCCTGGCCGCCACGCACCAGCCCCTCAAGGCGCTCGTCGCCCGGGGCGCCTTCCGCGAGGACCTGCTCTTCCGGCTGGACGAGGTACGCCTGGAGGTCCCCGCCCTGCGCGAGCGCGGCGACGACGTGCTGCTCATTGCCCACCATGTCTTGAAACAGGAGGGTGGCCGGGCCCGGGGCTTCACCCAGAAGGCCACCGAGGCCCTGCGCGGCCATCCCTTCCCGGGCAACGTCCGCGAGCTGGTGTCGCGGGTGCGGCGCGCGTGCATCCTCAGCTCGGGAGAGCTCATCGGCGTCGAGGACCTGGACCTGGAGGCGGACGCCACGCCGCTGCTGCCCCTGGACGCCGCCCGTGACGCCTTCGTGCTGCGCTACGTGCGCGAGGCCATCGCCAGGAGTGGGGGCAGCAAGAAGGACGCGGCGCGGGCGCTGGGCATCGGCCTGCGCTCGGTGTTCCGCTACCTGGGGGAAGAGGACTGAGGCCCCCCGGGCTGTTCATCCTGCCTCGGTCTGGAGTACTCCTGGCCCGCTCCCATGCGTCTCCCTGTCTCCCTCATCGTTGCAGTGTGGGTCCTGTGGCTGGGGCCTGGCTGCCCGCTCGACATCCAGGTTCGGGAGGAGGCGGATGCGGGGTGTACGGGGGACGCCTGTGTGCTCGCGTGTCTCCGCGACCGGGAGTGTCCGGAGGGGCAGCGGTGCGATGACGCCTTTGGTCAATGCGAGCCGGGGCTCCGGTTGACGCAACCGTGTCCGGACTCCTTCTCGTGCCCTCCGCTCGCGTTCTGTGGCGAAGAAGGCCGCTGCGCGAGGCCGTGCAGCTCGGGATGTCCGACGGGGTATCTCTGCGGTCCGGAATCCCAATGCATCGAGACGTGCGAGGGCCTCACTCCCGCGACCCTGAACAACTACTGCGACAGCTCCCTGGAGTGCGGCCGGTGCGGCTTCTGCGCGGACGCGGGCGGAGTGGAGAAGTGCCACCAGCCCTGCCAGTCGGATGCGGAGTGCCCGGGGGGCCAGCCCGGCGTGTGCCGGTTGATTCCAGGCAGCACCCTGCGCGTGTGCCGACTGCCATGAAGCCCTCGTGTCTGCTTCCGCAATCCGTGGTGTCGGGACGGCGCTCGCGATGACGGGCGAACTGCTGGCGGGCCGCTACCAGTTGGAGCAGGAGCTGGGGCGGGGCGGGATGGCGACGGTCTACCTGGCCCGGGACCTCCGGCTGTCGCGGCAGGTGGCCGTGAAGGTGCTGCACGCCGGCCTGGAAGCACGGTTCGCCGAGCGCTTCCGCCAGGAGGCGGAGGTGGTGGCGTCGCTCAAGCATCCCAACGTGTTGGAGGTGTATGACTTTGGAGAGGACGCCGTGCGCGGCCCCTTCCTTGTCTGTGAATGGGTGCAGGGCGAGAACCTGCGCGAGCTGGCGCGAAGGCTGAGCCCCATACCGCCCGAGGCTGTCGCGCTGCTGGGTTGGGAACTGGCCCGGGCACTGGAGGCGGCGCATGCGCGCGGCGTGGTGCACCGGGACGTCAAGCCGGACAACGTGCTGGTGGCCCGGGGCGGCCCGCTGAAGCTGGCGGACTTCGGCATCGCCGCGCTGGCCGATCAGGTGCGCTTGACGAGCACGGGCGCCGTCATCGGCTCGCTGGCGTACATGGCGCCCGAGCGCATCGACACCGGCGCCTTTTCCCCGGCGTCGGATGTCTACGCGGTGGGCGTCCTCCTGTTCGAGTTGTGCACGGGCACGACGCCGCACGCGGGCGAGGGGAGCGCGAGGCTGGCGGTCTCGGTGATGACGCGGGATGCGCCGTCGTTGTCGGCGGTCGTGCCGGGCATGCCTCCGGTGTTGGCGGCGCTCGTGGACCGGTGCCTGGCACGCGATGCGCGCGACCGACCGTCGGATGGCGCGGAACTGGCGGCATGCCTGGAGACGGTGTCGCGGTCGCTGGTGGGGGCTCCCGCCGAGGCATCACGGGCCTTCTTCCAGGCCCCGGAGGCCTCCGCCGCACGCTGGTGCGAGGAGCGATTCCAACGGCTGCTGGGCGAAGGTCGCGCGCTGCTGGAGGCAGGGCAGGGCGCCCAGGCGGCGCGATGTCTCAACGTGGCCCTGAGGCTCAGGCCCGGTGCTCCTGAAGTGCTGGCGCTGCTGCGGACGAGGCCTCGCAACCGGCGGATGAAGGTGTTCGTGGGGAGCGCTGTGCTGGGGGCACTGTTGGCCTTCCTGGGCGTGTGGGGATGGAGCTCTCGGCGGGCGCCGGAGGGATCCACGGGATCGGCTCTCGTGGCGTTGGCGGACTCCGCGCATTCGCGCCCGGGCGGCGAGCGCTCGGCGGCGATGGCCCCGGACGCGCTCGGTCCTCTTGCTCCGGCGAAGGCAACGGAACCTATGGAACCCGATGCTGTCGGTCCACGCGGGGCGCCGGAGCCCATCGCAAGCCACATCCCTCCGCCACGCACCGGAGCGCCCCGAAGGCCCTCGCCGACACCCTCCCACTCCAAGGCCGGACCGAACACTGAACCCGCTCCGCAGCCCATGGAAGCGTCGCCCTCCGCCCCGGGCACCGGGGCCACTGTCCAGGACGCCGCCACCCTGACCGTGGTGACGCGCCCCTGGGCCGAGGTCTTCGTGGACGGCCAGAGTCGCGGTTACACGCCCCGACTCCGCGAGGTGCGCCTGTCTCCCGGCACGCACCGCCTGCGCTTCGACAACCCGCTGTGTGATCCCGTGGAGGAGGTCCTCCAGGTCGCGGCGGGAGAGACCGTCTCCCGCGATCTCTCCCTCCGCGTTCGCGAAGCGGAGGTCACCATCGTCGCGACGGTGTCCGCGCGAGTCTTTGTCGATGGCGTGGAGGTGGGCGTGGCGCCGCTGCGTGGGCCCGTGAAGCTCGCGCACGGCGGGCATGTCCTGTCGGCCCGGGGACCTGGAGGCAACGTGCTGAGACAGACGGTGGAGGCGGTGGCGGGCACCCGGACCACGGTGGTGCTGGAGGCGTCTCCGTGAAGGCCCTCATCGTCGCCCTGGTACTGGCGTCGTCCTCCACGCTCGGCCCCGCCCGCGAGGCCTACCAGTCCGGAGATCTGCCCCGGGCACGCGCCGCGTTGGAGGCCCTGCTCCATCCCCTCCAACTGCCCCAGCGCGCGGACGAAGCCGAAGCCCACCTGCTCCTGGCCGCGACCTACCACGCCCAGGAGGACCTGCCGCGCGCGGAGCAGGAGGTGGTGGAAGGGCTCGCGCTGGACTCCGACGCGAAGCTGGATCCGCTGCTGTACCCACCGGACTTCATCGCCTTCGTCGAACGGGTCAACGTCCTGAGGCAGGAGCGCATCACCCAGCGCGCCGCCGAACGTCGCACGCCCGTGCTCCTGCTCCCATCGCCCACCGTGCCGCAAGAACCCTCCGCCGCGGATCAGGCCCTCGCCAGCGTCCAGCCGGCGTCGAAGGGCTGGTACCTGGTGCCCTTCGGCGTGGGGCACCTCGTGCACGGCCGCACCACGAAGGGCACCGTGCTCGCCGTGACGCAGGGGACGACCTTCGCCGTGTCCGCCCTCTCCCTGGGCACGGCGCTGGCGCTGCGGGGCAGCGACGGTCGCTACTCCGCCAACGACGCCCCCACGGCCCGGAAGCTCAACGTCTCCTACCTGGTGGGCGGCTATGCCTTCGCGGCGCTCTACGCCTACGGGCTCCTGGACGGCCTGCTGTCCACCCCGCAGCCGCTCGCGCAGCCAGGCCCACGGGGGCACTGAATCCACCCCGCGTGGCAACGCCAGACATCGACGGGACGACTGTGCGGCTCCGGCTGTCGTGGTATGCCGCGCCCATGACACCAACACTCGTAGTGTGTGGCCATGGTCCCGGCATCTCCGATGCCGTGGCGCGCAGGTTCGGCAAGCAAGGGTTCGCGGTCGCGCTCGTCGCCCGCAACGTCGCGCGGATGACCGCCGCGGCCACGTCGCTGAAGGCCGCGGGCATCACCGCCCAGGTCTTTGCCTGTGACCTCGGCGCCCCCGAGTCCGTGCGTTCGCTCATCCGCGAGGTGCGCGCGTCCCTGGGCCCCATCGCGGTCCTCCACTGGAACGCGTACGCCAATGGCGCTGGTGACCTGCTGACGGCGAGCACCGAGGAGCTGCGCGCGGCGTTCGACGTGTCCGTGGTCGGGTTGGTGACCGCGGTGCAGGAGTCCCTGCCTGACCTGAAGGCCCGCAAGGGCGCGGTCCTCGTCACGGGAGGAGCCCTCGCGTACTACCACGCCGGAATGGAATCGTACGCGGCCCGGGGAGGCCGGATGGGGCTCTCCATCGAGAAGGCCGCGCAGCTCAAGACCGTGGGCCTGCTCCACCAGCGGCTCGCGCCCGAAGGCGTCTACGTGGGCGAGGTCGTTGTCGGTGGCACCGTGAAGGGCACCTCGTTCGACAGCGGCCACGGCAACCTCGATGCCTCCGACATCGCCGACCGATTCTGGGAGATCTACCAGCGCCGCACGGAGGCCTCGGTCAACTTCCCGTAGCCGCCGGTCGCCACCGCGCCGCGAAGTGCCCCTGCCTTCGCGGCGTCAGCGCCGGGCGCTACTGCGGGACGGACCAGGTCAGGAGCAGGGGCAGGCCGTTCTGGTTGACGGGGTTGTAGCTGCCCATCGGCGCGATCCAACCGCAGTTGCCCGTGGCGCGCAGGTCGACCACCTGATTGTTGTTGCTGAAGAGGATGGACGAGGGCTCGAAGTTGTAGCCGCCCCGGCCCAGCTGGTTCACGGGCACCGCGAAGGGCGTCCCGCGCAGGTCGATGTTGCCTGGCCCCACGGCGCTGCACGTCATCGCCGCCGCGTAGGGCATGGACGTCACCGGGGACGTGCCGCCGTGCAGGACGGACCCGGAGGACCACGAGTAGGTTGGGTCCGACGTGTCCACCCGCAGCGTGAGCGGGTTGATGCGCAGCCGCGTGAAGATCGTCCGCACATTCGTGCCCGGCGAGATGCCCCCCGCCGTGTACTGCGAGTAATTGATGTTGTCGCCCGTGCGCGACAGGTTGAGGTAGTCGGCCGGCGTGCCAGCCATGTCACGGCACCACGCGCTCCACGGCCTGGCGGGATCCTTGTTGACGAACAGCGTGTAGTTGCCGTCGGTGGCCTCCGGGTGCGCTGACTTGATGTCCTGGCAGCTCGCGGGCCGGTCGCCCTGGCGGTACTGGAGCTGGAGCAGGCCGCCTCCCTGGTTGTAGGGATTCACGATGCCCGCGAGGCCCACGAAGCCGCAGTAGCCGCCGCCCGACAGGCTGACGACCTGATCCCCCTCGCTGGAGACGGCGCCCGAGCCCGCCATGCTGCCGCCCCAGGGCACGAGTTGGCCCGTGGGCACCGCGAACGGCGTGCCACGCAGGTCGATGTTGCCCTGTGACAGCGTCCGGTTGCAGGACATGGCCACGCCATAGGACATGGACGTCACCACCACTTGCGAGTTGCTGTGCCGCAGCGACCCCGTGGAGGTCGCGAAGGTCTGATCCGCCGTGTTCACCTTCAGCGTGGCGGGGTTGATGCGCAGCCGGGTGAAGGTGGTCCTCACCGTCGTCCCCAGCGACGCGCCCCCCGCGAGGTATTGCGAGGAATTGGCGCCCGCCTGCGTCTGCGTCAGCGTGAGGTATTCCGCCGGGGTGCCGGCCATGCCATGGCAATACACAGTCCAGGGAGCGGAGGCCTCGCCCGAGACATACAGCGTGTAATCACCATCCGGGGCCTCCGGCTGTGCGGTCTTGATGTCCAGACAGCTCGCGGGCAGTGCATCGAGTCCCTGGGCACGCGCCGACGTCTCGGACGACATTGACGCGTCGCCAGCGCCACAGCCGGTGGCGAACGCCGCCAGGCTCAGGGCCAGCGCACGCCAACCACGGCGGAGCGGGAAGGAGGGGACGACCGGGGACACGACGGTGGGCTTCGCAGGCTTCATGGGGTGTGGGCTCCTGGGGTTGCGGAGCCATCCCATTGCGAGGCGGGGGCCACGGCCCCTGAAGCACCCCTCGCGGCCAGAATCCGGCGGGTTGCGAGGGGGCACGGGCCTCAAGGCGCCGGGGACGCGCGGCGAACGTGCCAATCCTGGCACGCGCGTCCACGCTCTCCTGGAGACACGCCTGTCACGCCCCTTCGTCGGACGCTGGGGCCTCCGTTGATTCGTGCCTAGAGCCAGTGGTCCTGCCAGAGCGTCACGACCTTGTGGGACTGGGGGAAGAGGATGACGAAGAGCCGGAAGATGCCGCCGCCGTAGCCGCTCTCGTACGTGGCCACCTGCACGTCCTCCGTCCCGTTCCCGTAGGTGGAGAGCAGCGCCGGGTGCAGCCGCTGGTAGGCGATCTCCATGCGCGGCTCCAGGTCCGCGTACGGGATGATGCCGGTGGGGGAGAGCCAATAGGCCGACAGGATCTGCTGCACCTGGGAGGTGCGCGTGGCCATCGCGAGCGTGGGCTCGCCCGCGTAGCTCCACGGGAAGGCGTAGACGTGCAGCTCGCCGTCACAGCCGCCATCGCAGCCCCAGTAGGCCTCGCGCTCCAGCGCGTAGATGTTGGGCGGAAGGGCCTCCTCGCCCAGGCGGAGCGTGTAGCTGGCCGGAGCCGCCGCGGGGTCACCGAGCTCCAGGCGGAACCGCTTGCCCGCGCCGGTGCCCGTGCTCACCACCGCGAGGTACTCGCCGCCCTGCGCGAGCGTGAGCGTGGCGATCTTGCTGAGCTGCCCATACCCGGAGTCATCGTCCTGGGCGACCACCGTGGTGCCGTAGCTGCCGCTCGCGTCCTTGGGGCCGTACACGAAGAGGCCTGTGTCCAGGTACATGGAGCTGCCCAGGTGCGTGACCTCCAGCCGCAGCGTCTTGCCGGCGGGGGCCTGAAAGCTGAAGGAGAACGCCTGGGGGTTCGTGGTGAACTGCGCCTGCACCGCGCCAGGCAGGGACACCGGGCCCAGGTACGCGGTGCTGTCCACGATGTCTCCGCTGGCTGGAGGCGCTGGAGGGGACAGCACGGCCTGGAGGCTCTCACCCGGCTCCAGGGCCTGGGGCGCTTCGGGCGCGGTGCTTCCACCGCAGGCGGTGACGCAAGCCAACAACACCGTGAGACAGGATTTAAGCAAGCTTGAACGCATTCATGCTCCTTCGTGGATCCAGACAGGATGAAGCCTGGATTCTCGGAAGGAGGCTGTCTAGAGCGCCGAACAGGTTAGGTCACGCTGCGAGTTGGTAACGCGCGGCGACCTCGAGGTTTTGGACGACCGAGAGTCGCCTGAGGTCAAAGAGGTTGCGGCGCGTGCCTCTGTAACGGGCCTTCGGGCCCTGGCGGTTGGCGAGATGAGCCAGGCGATGCTCGACGCCGACACGCTCGCGGAGTTGTGCGCGGCCCGCGCGCGACTGCAGACGTGAGCGAAGGCGCTGCCGGAGCCGCTCATCGTCACCCATCGTGACGCTGCGCCCCTTGCCGGATGCGGCCTGGGTACAACTGGGGCGCAGCTTGCACGGCCCGCAGGCTTCCGGGTCGAAGTGCACGACGGCGCCGGGCTCGAAGGGCTCCACCTCGCCCGCGGACATCGCGAGTGGGCCTTCCTGACCGCGTGGAACCCGGGCTCACGGCCTCGCGGCAAGGAAGAGAATCAGCGGGAGCAGGAGCGGCTGACGTCCCAGCTCGTCGCGGGCGGCTGGGTGGTGGCGCCCGCCATTGGCGAGGCCGAGGACTGCAGTGGGTCCGAGCAGAGCCTCTTCATCCCCATGAGTCATGAGTACGGGCGACAGCCGCAGACCCGTGTCGAGACGAAGTCGGGGCGCGAGCTTCACCGTGCCGCCATGAAGTCGCGCCATCGTCCACGAACCAGGGTAGGTTCCCCCTCCCTGTTCGTTGGAGTTCCGTCGATGCCACAAGCCACACCGCGCTCGTCACTTCTGGGAGCGCGTCCCAGCGTCTTCCTGCTCGCCGGAGCGTTCGTCACCGGCATGTTCCTCTTCGCTCATGCCGGCTGCGGAGGTGACGAGTGCCAGGACGCCGCCGACTGCCGTGAAGACAAGGGACCGCCGGCTTCGAACACGGAGTGGGTCTGCGAGGACAAGCGCTGTGAGCAGCATTCCGTCCAGGTGCCGCCCCCGGATTCCGGCACGGACGCGGGGACGCCCGACGCGGGGACGCCCGACGCGGGGACTCCCGACTCGGGTCCCACCACGGTGAGCGTGCAGGTGCTCGCGTTCAATGACTTCCACGGGCAGCTCGAGGAGCCCACGGGCCAGATTCTGACGGGCGTGGCCCCCGACGGTGGACCGGTGCGGGTGAACGCGGGCGGCGTGACGTACTTCGCCCGGCACATCGCGGCCCTGCGGGCCACCAATCCGAACACGGTGGTGGTAGCGGCGGGAGACCTCATCGGCGCCTCCCCGCTGCTGTCGGGGCTCTTCCACGACGAGCCCACCGTCGAGGCGATGAACCTGATTGGCCTGGACCTGGTCGCGGTGGGCAACCACGAGTTCGACGAGGGCAGCACGGAGCTGTTGCGCATGCAGTCGGGCGGCTGCCACCCGGTGGATGGCTGCCTGGACGGGGATGGCTTCCCGGGCGCGAAGTTCAAGTTCCTGGCGGCCAACGTGGCCACGGGCGTGGACCGCACGCTGTTCCCCCGCTACGACGTGCGCGAGTTCGAGGGCGTGAAGGTGGCCTTCATCGGCATGACGTTGGAGAACACGCCGGAAAGCGTCATACCCACGGGCGTGGCGGGGCTCACCTTCAAGGACGAAGTGCAGACGGTGAACGCGCTGGTGCCGGAGCTGCGGCGGCAGGGCGTCGAAGCCATCATCGTGGTGGTGCACCAGGGCGGAATTCCGACCTCGGGCTCGCTGGTGAACGAATGCAAGGGCGCGGGTGCGGACGGCCTCATCTCAGGTGCCATCGTGGGCATGGCCAAGGGCCTCAACGACGCGGTGGATGTCATCGTCAGCGGCCACACGCATCAGGCCTACAACTGCGTCATCGATGGCAAGGTCGTCACGAGCGCCTCGTCGATGGGGCAGCTCGTCACGGACATCGACCTGACGTTGAGCAAGGCGACGGGCGACGTCGTGGAGGCGCGAGCGAACAACGTCATCGTCACTCGCGACGTGCAGGAGGTCGGCGCGGTGAAGGAGCTGGTGACGAAGTACCAGGAGCTCGTCACGCCGAGGGCCAACCGGGTCATCGGATGGGTGTCGCAGACACTCAGGACACAGACGGACTCCGCGGGCCAGTCCACCCTGGGCTTCGTCATCGCGGACTCGCAGCTGGAGGCGACGAAGCCCGCGACCCTGGGTGGGGCGCAGGTGGCCTTCATGAACCCGGGCGGCATGCGCGCGGACATCGCCCAGGGCGAGGTCACCTACGGCGAGGCCTTCACCACGCAGCCGTTCGGCAACAGCCTGGTCACCCTGACGCTGACGGGCGCGCAAATCGAGCAACTGCTGGAGCGGCAGTGGCGGCCGTCGGGAGCCACCCTCATGCTGCTTCCGTCGGCGGGCTTCACCTATGCGTTCAGCGCGTCGGCGCCCATCGGAAGCCGCGTCGACCCGGCGTCCATCCGGATCAACGGCGTGCCAGTGAGCCTGACGGCGGAGTACCGCGTCACCGCGAACAACTACCTCGCGAGTGGGAGTGATGGCTTCCCGGTGTTCGCCGAGGGGACGAACCGGCTGGGTGGCGCCGTGGACAGCGACGCGCTGGAGGCATACCTGAAGGCGCACAGCAGCATGGCGAGCCCCTTGCCCGCCCCCGCGCTCAATCGCATCACCATGCTGCCCTAGCGCACGAAGCCCGCCACGGGGTTTTCGAAGACCTTGCTCACGGCGTTCATCGTCCGGAGCCACGCGTGCGCGTCCTCTCCCAGCTTCCCGTAGACCCGCACGTCGAGGGGCTTCGCGGCGCCGAGCAGCGCCTTGAACTCGGGCCAGCCGGAGATCATCCGGATGTGCTCCATGACCTGGCTTGCGTCCGCGAACGTGATGACCGCGCCCACCTCCGTGTCGCCGGGGCGGCCATAGAACCGCACGCCGAGGAGGGAGCGCACACCCTCGGTCTCCAGCCGCCGCGTCGCGGCCTCGATGATGGCGGTGAAGGCCTCGAAGGGGACCGTCAGCTCGAGCACCTCCACCAGGGTGATCTGCTCACGCGCACGCGGGTTCATGTCTTTGCTCCTTCGCCGGGCTTTCGCTTCTGCATAATCACCCCATGAGGCCAGGAGCCATGACACTCCCCCCGCTTGCCACCGTCGTACTCTTATCGCTGGTCGTCGGTTGCGCAGGAGGGACCGCGGGGACACGGGCGCGTTCACTCCAGGACGCGAGCACCGTCGATGCGCTCTTCCGCGACTACAGCGGCCTGGAGCGCCCCGGCGCCAGCGTCGTCGTGATTCATGACGGGAAGGTCGTGCTCCGCCGGGCGTACGGTCTGGCCGACCTGGAGAAGCAGGTGCCCGCCACGCCCGAGACGAACTACCGGCTCGCGTCGCTCACCAAGCAGTTCACGGCCACGGCCATCCTGCTGCTGGTCCAGGACCGCAAGCTCCGGCTCGATGACCACGTCGTGGACGTGCTCCCCGGCTTCCCGGCGTCTCTGAAGGACGTCCGCGTCCACCACCTGCTCCAGCACACGTCGGGCATCTGGGACTACGAGGACTTCGTCCCGGCCACGCAGACAGTGCAGGTGAAGGACCGCGACGTGCTGGAGTTGCTCAACCGCACGGAGCGCACGTACTTCGCGCCGGGAACGGCGGTGCGCTACAGCAACTCCGGCTACGCGGTGCTCGCGCTCCTCGTGCAACAGGTGAGCGGGATGCCCTTCGCGCAGTTCCTGCACGAACGCGTCTTCGTCCCCAGCGGCATGCGTTCGTCCGTGGCGCACGAGGACGGCGTCTCCACGGTGGTCCGCCGAGCGTATGGCTATGCCGTGACCCGGGACGGCTTTCCCCCCAGGGACCAGAGCCCCACCAGCGCCGTCCTGGGCGACGGCGGCGTGTACTCGTCCGTGGACGACCTGGTGGCGTGGGACCGGACGCTGGATTCGCATGCGCTTGTTGGCAAGGAACTCCAGGAGCAGGCCTGGACTTCGCCGAGGCTTCAGGGTGGCACGCCCTCCCGCTATGGCTTTGGCTGGTTCGTGGACAACGACGGAGGGCGCCGGCGGCTGTCCCACCACGGTGAGACGTCTGGCTTCACCAACGCCATCGTGAAGTATCCGGACCATCGCCTCACGGTCATCGTCCTGACGAACCGCGCGGGCGGTGAGCCGTGGACCCTGGCCCAATACATTGCGGATCAGTGGCTCGGCCCGCCCGCGAACCCGGGTTCCACCTGGCCGTTCGTGACCGTGCCCAACGCGCACTGAGAGATTCGACCCACCTGGCGTCTCACCGGAGCTGGGCCCCGTGTCGGCGACATGTCGGCGACTCGCCGCCCGCAGTGGCCGGGCACGGTTTCTCGGCTGGAACCTGCCGCGCGCCTGGCGCCGCCCTGCCGCCAGTGTCTGGCATGTCAGGTGCAAATGCCTCTGACCGGGTGCCAGGCAGACATCGGTGGCCCCAAACAGACACATGCCCGCAGTCGGGTACTCACAAGAAAGAGAAAACCAACATGGCAATCACCGTCATCAGTGCGGTTTATGGAACGACCCGCAAGCAGGTCGACGTCACCCAGATTTGCCAGCAGGCGGTTGCCTCCGGCAATGACGACATCTCCGTGAACAACACGTTCATGGGGGGAGATCCGGATTTCGGGGTGCAGAAGAGCTTCGCCATCATCTACCGGCTTGAGAATGCGCAGAATCCCTCCTGTTATACCGTGATGGCCTGCAACGAGGGCAGCAACCTCGATCTGGCGTAAGCGGCGAGAAAGAGCCGCCGAAGTCTGACGGTGTCGATGGTGAGTCAGCGTCTGGCGGGCCGCATCTACCGCGACGAGGCAGGTCGCGGTAGTCCTGAGGCGAGGGCTCATGAATCAGGGCGCTAAGCCGAGGAGACTCAATCCATTCAGGGGGGCCCCGAAGCGCCAAGGACCGTAGATGTCCTGAGCGACGCAGCCTCCGGAGGAGACGGACCGCATCTGGATAGAAGGCCTCGCGCTGCTCGGTGAGCATCCCCGGCTGAAGCAGGCCGCAGGGGCCAGTCCTTTCAGGCCACGAAGGCGCCAACGGCGGCGGCAGTTGTAGACCGTGCGCGGCGTCACGCCCAGCGTTTGAGCGATGATGCGGGCGCTCTCTGCCTGAGCACTCCACAGAACGATGGTCGCGCGCTGGGCCTCCCATCGCCTCCCCTGACACACTGCGCGCTGGAGCTTGCGCCTCTGGGTTGGTGTCAGTTCGATGCGACGAAGATTCAAGTGCCTTGCTGCTTCTGCTACCCACCCCCAGGGGCGCCGCGATACCGCCCCCTGAACGGATTGACTCTCCCTGGCTTAGGGGCTGTGCCGCTCCGGGAGCCCAGCAGGGGCTTGATGCGGTTCCACTCGGCATCGCTCAGTTCATGTCGGCGCACAGCCAGCGTTGATCATGCCTGACGGCAGCTGGCAACCTCCTCATGCCCCCGATGCAGGGTCCAACCCCGATGTTCGATCCGGTAGGTTGAATTTTCGGACCAGAGATCAGGGACAGCCCCTAGTCTTCGTTGGTGCCGCCTGACACATCGATGGTCCCGACGGCTGTCCTTGTGTCCTGAAGCCCTGTGGTGATTGATGTCTTGAAAGTCAACGTCAGTCGGCCGGTGTCGCCGCGTGCCAGGTTGCAATTCACGGTGTACGAGTTCGATTGCGGCTTGGGGTCACCAGGCAAAGGATTGTTTGTGAGCGTTGCTTGGGTGCATGTGAATTTGGGCGACGACGACTCCGTCAGGACCGGGGCCGACCAACCTGTGGGAACGATCAGCAGGACATCGAACGTGGCGGGAGCCATGATTCTAGGAGCCTGGCTGGGGGTCTGGGTTGGGGGATCCTGGGTGAAATCGAGGGTGATAATTGGCGGGATGGGCAATGGCATGGGGCTCTCCTGACCTGCCCCGGAAATTTCCGGGACCACTCCCCCCCCTTATTCAAACACGAGGCCAGCCTGAAAGCCTTTGGGCCTGTGTGGGGGAGCGCCAGCCCGTGCCCCCGGAAGGCCCTTCCTGGGAGGTCTCAGGCGACCGCCGCGACGACTGCGGCGACATGTCGGCGACATGCCGCGCCTCCCTCGCCCGGGGAGCACTTCGCGTCACTTCCGTGAAGGCGTCATACTCCGGCAAGGTGGGCGCCCGGGGGCAGGGGGTGTCCCCTGATGGCGACTGATGCGGGCCTTGCCCGTCCCTCGCCCCCGCGCTCCTCACGAGGAACACTGTCGATGAACCGCGACGTTGAGACGGAACTGCGGCTCGCCATGGATGAGGGGCTCCTCCCACGGGAGGAGGCGGCGGCCCTGCGGGAGGAGGCCCGGCGCCTGGGACGAAGCCCGCTGGAGCTGCTCCGTGCACGGGGCGTGATGTCCGAGCAGACGCTTGCGTCCCTCCTGAAGGAAGTCTCCGCCCCCCAGCAACCGCCGCCCCTGGCGCAACCTGTCGCCGATGAGACCCCCACGCTCGATCCGGCGCGGATCGGCCAGGTGATGGCCCTGCGGCAGGCCAGCGCCCCGGCCTTTCCCATCTCCTCCGGGTGGGACCGGTACCAGTACGTGCGGTTCCTCGGACAGGGCGGGATGGGGCGCGTGTTCCTGGCCCTGGATCCACGGCTGCGCCGCCACGTGGCCCTCAAGTTCGTCCTTGATGACGACGAGGCGCACACCCGCCGCTTCATCTCCGAGGCGCGCGCCCAGGCCAAGGTGCAGCACGAGCGCGTGTGCCAGGTGTACGAGGTCGGCCACGTCGAGGGGAAGGTCTTCATCGCGATGCAGTACATCGACGGCCAGCCGCTGAGCGCCCTGGTGCGCTCGCTCACCGTCGAGCAGAAGGCCCTGGTGATGCGCGAGGCCGCCCTGGGCGTCCATGAGGCCCACCGCGTGGGGCTCATCCACCGGGACATCAAGCCCTCCAACATCATGGTCGAGCGCGCCGACGGCGGGACGCCCCGGCCCTACGTGATGGACTTCGGGCTGGCGCGGGACTGGAACGAATCCATGACGGCCACGGGCGCGGTGCTCGGCACGCCCCACTACATGGCCCCGGAGCAGGCGCGCGGGGAGGTGAGCCGGCTGGACCGCCGCGCGGACGTCTACAGCCTGGGCGCCAGCCTCTACTTCCTCCTCACCGGGCAGGTCCCCATCCCGGGGGACAACGGCCTGGAGGTGCTCAACAACATCCCCACCACGGAGCCGAAGGCGCCGCGCCTGCTGGAGCCGGGCCTGCCGGCGGACCTGGAGTTCATCGCCCTCAAGTGCCTGGAGAAGGAGCGCTCCGCCCGCTACGACTCGGCGCGCGCGCTCGCGGAGGACCTGGACCGCTTCCTCTCCGGGGAGCCCGTGCTCGCACGCACCGGCTTCGGGTACTCCCTGCGCAAGCGGTTGCGCAAACACCGGCTCCTGGCCTCCGTGAGCGCCGCTGGGCTGCTCGCCGTCACGGTGGCGCTGGGCTGGGGCGCCCTGGCCCGCCGCGAGGCCGCCGAGCGCGAGCGGATCGCCCAGCGCTTCACGGAACTGGTGGAACACATCGAGTCGGGGGTCCGCTACTCCGCGCTCTCGCGCGTGCATGACACCCGCGAGGACCGCCGGGCCCTCCAGCGGCAGATGGCGGAGCTGGAGGCGGAGATCGCGCAAGCCGGTCCGCGCGCGCTGGGTCCCGGGTACTACGCGCTGGGGCGCGGCCACCTCGCGCTGGGCGAGGAAGCGAAGGCCCGCGAGCTGCTGGAGTCCGCCTGGAGCCACGGCTTCCATGCGCCCCGGGCCGCGTACGCGCTCGCCCTCGTGACGGGGCGGCGCTACCAGCAGCAACTCCTGGAGGCGCAGCGGATCTTCTCCCCGGAGCTGCGGGAGGCCTCCACGCGTGACGCGGAGCGCCTGTACCGGGATCCGGCGCTCGCGTGGCTCAAGCAGAGCGAGGGCGCCCAGGTGCCCTCGGCGGAATACGTGGCGGCGCTGGTCGCCTTCTATGAGGGCCGCTTCGACGAGGCCCTGGCCCTGCTGGAGGGCGCCAGCAGCAGGCTGCCCTGGTTCCATGAGCTGCCCATGCTGCGCGGGGACCTCCTCGAGGCCCGGGGCTTCAAGCGCTGGAACGGAGGAGATCCCGAGGGGGCCCGCGCGGACTTCGAAGCCGGTCGGAAGGCCTACGCCACCGCCGCCGCCACGGCCGAGAGCGAGCCCGCCGTGTACCGGTCCCTGGCCCGGCTCGAGGCCGACGCGATGGTGATGGAGCTGTATGGCAAGGGAGACGTGATGCCCTCCTACCAGCGGGCCCTGGACGCGGTGGCTCGCTGCCTCACCGTCGTGCCGGACGACGCACCGTGTCTGGTCCGGATGGCGCGCGTGCACCACCGCCTGGCCGAATACCGGCTCACCCGGGGAGGCGATGGGGCGGAGCCGCTCGCGAAGGCGATCGAGGCCGCCCAGCGCGCCCGGACGGTGGAGCCCACGCGTTCGGAGGCCACGCTCCACCTGGCGCGGAGCACCTGGCTCCAGGCGCGCTACCGCGTCGAGAAGGGAGAGGATCCCCGCGAGTTGCTCGGCAAGGCCGCCGCGTTGTTCGAGAGCATCCCCGTGGCGGACCGGGACCGGGGCTACTATGGAGACTCCGGCCTCGTCTTCAAGACCTGGGCGGACTACGAGGATCAGGTGGGGGTGGACTCCCAGGGCAGCCGGGACAAGGCCATCCGTGCCTACGAGGCGGCCATCGCCCTGGATCCGCGCATCCCGGAGGATTGGATCAACCTGGGCAGCGCGCTGTTGACCCGGGCCTCACTCCCGCGCAACGCACAGGCGGATCAAGACTTGAAGAGGGCCGCGGACGCGCTCGCGAAGGCCCAGACCCTCAACCCCCAGCACATGGTGTCGTACTTCTATGCAGGCGAGGTCCACGCGGAGCTGGCTCGGCGGCGGAGGAATCGCGGCGAGGATGTCCGGCCCGAGCTGGAGCTGGCCCTGGAGCAGTACCGGCGGGGGCTCGCCATCAACCCGCGGATCCCCAACCTCCACAACGGGATGGGGGCGGCGCTCCTCCTTCGAGCCGATGATGCCTGGAACCGGGGGGGCGATCCCCTTCCCGTGCTCGATGAGGCCCGTGCCTCCTTCGAACAGGCCATCGCGGTCTCGCCGGGACAGGGCTTCGCCTATGCCAACCTGGGCTCCCTGCTCGCCAGGCGCTGTAACTACCTGCTCGCGCTGGGAGAGGACCCCCGCCCGAGCGGGCGCGAGGCCGAGGCGCCGCTGAGACGCGGCCTGGAGCGGATGCCGGGGGCCACCTGGCTTAGAGGCCTCTTGGGCACGGTGCATGTCGCCCAGGCCCGCTTCGAACTGGAGCAGGGGCGCGATCCCGGAGCCGAGCTTTCGCGTGCCCTGGAGGAACTCCACGCCGCGCTGGAGAAGAATGCCCAGGACGCGGAGATGTGGCTCCAGCTTGGCAAGGCGCAGGTGATCGCGGCCCGCTGGAAGGAGCAGCGCGGGGCGCTCAAGGCCGACGACATGGAAGCGGCCGCGAGGTCCTTCGAGAAAGCCATCACCCTGTCACCGGACGATCCGGAGTATCGCCTGGAGGCCGGCCTCTTCTACCGCCTGTGGGTGGAGCGGCAGCAGCGCGCGGGCCGTGAGTCCGGTCCGAAGCTCCAGCGGGGACTCGAGCTCGCCGAGCAGGTCCTGAAGGCCCGGCCCGACTGGCCCGTGGCCCAGGCCCTGCGTGCCGGTCTGCGCCTGGAGTTGGCCGACACCGCCAGTCCTGAGGACCCGCGTCACTGGCGGAGTCAGGCGTTGGAGGAGCTCACCCAGGCGCTCAAGCGCAATCCGAACCTTGCCCACGAGTGGAACGGACTGCTCACCGTCGCGCGGCGTCTCAGCGTTGGACCTTGAGCCGCTACGGCTACCTCCCGACACTATTGCTCGTCGGCTCGATTGACCCAGGGTTTACTTTTGTCTCGGGCAGCGCGCGGCCAAAGGCACTCGGCTTGTGCTGACTGGAGCCCTGGGCCGTCTGGCGCGGCACGGAGCCGCACGAGGCCACCCGCTGATGAGGACTCGCGGGATGGCAGCCCTTGATGCGCTTGCTCCTGCCCGGCGACGTCCGGTGCGAGACCTGGAACCCCCTGGGAGCCTTCACGGGAAGGGTGGACCTGTCATCGCACCAGGCCGTCATCGGCAGGGGGCGCGGCGTGTGGACGGTGAAGTCCTTGATGCTGTTGGGCGTGATGCTGTCGGGGGTGCAGCATGTCATGGCGCTCTCCAGACCTACCCCAGAAGTGTTCTGGGGTGATGTCTGCCTATTCAAGCGGGATGCCAGACATGAAACCGGGTGGGTCCCATGCAGCGGGGGCGCGCGCGGCTCTTGCGACCCCGGGTTCGCGGTGAAGCGACACGACCCGCGACATGCCGCCGGCATGTCGCCGGTCGCTCACGACTCCTTCGGGACCAGCCCCAGCTCCTTGACGCGCCGGTTCAACGCCCGCTTGGAGACCTCCAGGCGCTTCACCATCTCATTCAGGTTGCCCCGGCAGGCGTGGAAGCACAGGGTGAGTTCCTCCACGCTCAGGTCGCCCGCGAGCCGGAGGCTGGGGCTGCGCTCGATGAGATCGTAGATGGAGGAGCGGGCGATCCCCAGGTGGTGGGCGGCCTTCTTGACGTCCCAGTCGTGCGCGCGCAACGCCGCGAGCAGCTCCGCCTCGCCCACCTCCGTGGACTTGCGGCGTGCCGCGACCTCGGGCTCCGGGGCTGGCTCCGGGGCTGGCTCCGGGGCGGGAGTGGGCGCCCGGGGCGACCGCGCCAGGGGAAGCCGCAGCTCCTGGGCGAGGCGCGCATCGAGCTCCAGGCAGGGCTGGCCCCGGCTGCCGATGACGAGCTGTCTGGCGACGTTCCGGAGCTGGCGGATGTTCCCGGGCCAGGGGTGCAGCAGCAGGCGCACCGCCAGGGCTGCCGGTATCCACGGCGCGGCGTAGGGGTCGCTCGGGGTGAGATGGTGGGTCTCTCCGAGCGCCTCCAGCTCCTGTCGGGCGAAGTGGAGGAACAGCGGGCCAATGTCCTCCCGGCGCTCGCGCAGGGGCGGAAGCCGGAGCTCGTAGCCGGCCAGCCGGTGGAGCAGGGGGGCCCGGAAACGCCCGTCGGCGATCTGGGCTTCCAGATCCGCGTCCGTGGCGGCGACGAGGCGGACGTCCGTCGCCACGGGCTTGCTGGCCCCCACCGGGTACAGCTCCCCTGTCTCCAGCACCCGGAGGAGGATGACCTGCACCTCGGGGGAGGACTCGCCCACCTCGTCGAGGAAGAGGGTGCCTCCCTGGGCGGCGCGGAAGAAGCCCTCCCGGTCGCGCTGGGCGCCGGTGAAGGCACCCCGGACGCTGCCAAAGAGCTCCGCGGCGGCCAGCTCCTTGGGGATGGCGCCCATGTTGACGCTGACGAAGGGGCCCCCGCGCCGGCTGCGCTCGTGGAGGGCCTGGGCGACCAGCTCCTTGCCCGTCCCCGTCTCGCCCCGGATGAGGACGGGCACGTCCAGGTCGGCCACGCGCTCGATGTGCCGGCGCAGGCCGTGGAGCGCGGCGCTCTGTCCCACCATGCCCAGGGAGGCCGGTGCGTTCGAATCGGGTGGGGGGGCCAGGTGCAGCAGCACCACCGTGCGCCCGGAGAACTCCAGCGGGACGCCCCGCGCCAGCTCCTCGGGGCTGAACTCGCGGTCGCCGTGGATCGGCTCGCCCGCGCAGGTGCAGCGCCCCTCGTCACCCGGGACGAGGCGGACTCCCTCGCCCGCCGGGACGAACAGGAGCGGCTTGCGGCTCATGAAGGGGTCGCCCAGGGGCAGCCCCAGCGGCTCGCCCGGGCGGGTGAAGTCCGGGGCGTTGCGGGAGAGCGCGACCTCCCGACCGGCGAGGAGGCCGTGGAGCAGCAGCCGCTCCCCGATGCGGGTGGCCGTGGGGTGCGAGACGAGGGTCAACGCCGGGATGGGGCGCGCGGAGGGGCGCTGTCCCCGCGGCAGCGCTTCGACGGCCGTGGACACATCCGCCGTCACGACGGGGGCCTGGGGATCGCGGTCACCGGAACGAGGCATTCACGCGACTGTACCTTACGAAGCCGGGAACAACCCTGCCGGGCAGGGGGCGGGGAAGGTACCTGCGGGGTCGCCTGGGTCGGTTGGCGCGGCGGCTGCAAGGCAACGGGCATGCACTGCCCACTCCCAAGCGGGCACAACCCCCAGAGGCCCTCATGGGATTCCAGACGCTCGTCAACGCCACCCAACTCTCCGCCGTCTACGAGCCGATGACCCAGACGCTGTACCTCCTCGCGGAGGGCAAGGCGCAAAACTATCTCTCGGGCATCGCCTTCCACCCCGATGACACGTTCGAGGAGGGGCTGAAGTTCAACCTGATGGGCTGCGTCGGGCCGTTCAGCAAGGGCTCGCGGCACTATCAGATCGACCACCCGTTCAAGACCCCCAAGGCGCCCAGCGAGGTGGTCATCGGCGACGCCAGCGGCTTGCAGGTCGTCCCGGTGCGCTGCCTCGGCTCGGACGTCGTGCGCGCAGCGCAGGTCCAGATGCCCGCCGCGGACCACCTCCGCGCGCTCTGAGCCTGTCCAACGCGCACGGAAGCACACAGGGCCGTGACCGGCGGGCCATACAGGACCTTTCCCTGTCCTGGGATGACCCCCTTCCAGCCGATTCCAGGCTGAAGGGGGAGAACCACATGCGGCGTGTGCCATTCGGCTTCATGGGTGGGGTGTGCATCCTGCTGGGGGTGTTGGGGAGCGCACCGGTCGCGGATGGATCCGAAGGGGGAGACGCAGCTCATGCGTCAACGGCGCAGGAATTCGCCCTGCGAAGACTGCCCAACAACCTGCCCCTGCCCAACCCGGGAGGCTTTGGCGCGTCGTACAGCACCGCGGGCTTCGTGGACCTGACCGGTGAATACTTCACGCCGCAGGGCACCAATGGCCGCCACTGTGGCACCTGCCATGAGCCGTCGGACGGGTGGAGCCTCCGCCCAGCCACCATCCAGCGGCTGTTCGACCTGACCTGGGGCCTGCACCCCCTCTTCAACATCATCGATGCGAACACGCCGCTCTCGGATGTCTCGACGGTCGCGGCGCGGCGGAAGTCCTACAGCATGTTGTTGCAGGGGAAGTTCCTCCGGCTGCGGCGACCCCCGGCGAACGCGGAGTTCCAGGTGATCGCCGCCGAGGATCCGTTTGGCTACGGCACGACGAGCAACCTCCTCTTCTTCCGCCGACCACTGCCGACCGCGAACTTCAAGAGCCTGACGGTGATGTGGGACGGCGCCAACACCGTCGCGGGGGACCTTCACGCCGGGCTCAGCCGTCAGGCCCGTGGAAACGTGACGGGGGCGCAGCAGGGGCCTCCGGCGTCGGAGGAGACGATCGCGGCCATCGTGGACTTCGAGCTCGGCATCTCGCATGCGCAGTCGCTCGTGCTAGGCGCGGGTCGGCTCGACGCGGGGGGCGCGCGAGGCGGGCCCGAGGCGCAGGCCTCACAGCCGCTCGTCGAGGGACGGTTCGACCTCTTCGACGAATGGAGATGGGATTGGAATCCCTACCGTCGGCAGATTGCTCGCGGCCAGGAGCTGTTCAACAACGGCGACCACAACGGCCGGCGGTGTGGCGGCTGTCACACCGCCGCCAACAACGGGCAGAACGTGAATGGGCTCCTGTTCAACATCCAGGCCTCGTCGCCTGCCTTCAAGAAGGCGGACATGGCGGTCTACACGCTGCGCAACACCGCCACGGGTGAGACGCTCCAGACCACCGACCCGGGCCTCGGCTTCGTCACGGGCCGCTGGGCCGACCTGAACCGCTTCAAGACGCCGAACCTGCGCGGGCTCGCCGCGCGCGCGCCCTACCTGCACAACGGCATCGTGGACTCACTGCCCGGCGTGGTGACCTTCTACGAGCAGGCGCTCGGCTTCGACTTCACCCCACGGGAAGAGGAGGACCTCGCGGCCTTCCTCAACGCCCTGTAACGCCTGCGTCACGTGTGCGCCATCACGGGGAAGCGGTGGGGCGCGCGCGACGGGGACAGGTCGCGCACGAACAGGTCCGCCTCCAGGTCCTCGCCGGCCTCCGTCGCCTCCGGCCACCAGCGCTCCGGCGTGAAGCCGAAGTGGATGGAGCGGATGGGCCGGTCAATCAGGCGCGGGATCCAGGCGCGCAGGTCGAAGGGCCCCCGGGCGAAGATGTCATCGAGGTACAGCGTGTCGCCCTCCACGCCCGCGAACACCCACGCGTCGTCTCCCAGTCGCCGCAACGGCCGCCCGAACCCGCTGGCCGGCTGCCAGCTCGCGACGGTCGAGTACCCGCGCGCACCGAAGCGCTCCGTCACCGGGAGCCCGTCACGGGAGAGCGCGGCGAGGCCTGCCCGCACCGCCGCATCCTCCAGGTCGAGCGTGGGCGCCGGTGGGCCTTCAGGCACGGCCTCGTGCGCGGCGGCGAACAGCGTCTGCTTCCAGGGCTGGAACCCGAAGCGCGGGTAGTACTGACGCACCCTGGGGTTGGCGAACAGCAGCACCGGTTCGGCACCGCACGCGTCCAGCGCGGCCTGCATCACCCCGCGCGACAGGCCCCGTCCGCGATGAGAGGGAATGCACCCCACGGCCCCCAGCTGCCAGGCCCGCACCTCCCGTCCCTCCAGGAGGAGCCGCATCCGCATCACCGAGGCATTGGCCACCACGCGGCCGTCCTCGAGCATCGCATACGCGCGGTAGTCGTCGTTCCACTCGCCCCACGCGCGCCAGCGCCGGAAGTCGGCACGGCCGAACACCTGGGGCACGTAGTCGCAGAACGCAGCCTGCAACGCGGTGTCGTGAGGACCGATTTCGACGACTGGCGGCGAGGAACTCTGACCCATGCGTGGACTGTCGCACGGGATGCGCGCACCGGGTGAATGCTGGCTGGACTGTCAGGCTCGATCCTCTAGCGTGCCTGCACCATGAAGAAGATCGACCTCGCCGCCGTACCGTCCCAGGGTGGCAGCAGCTATCCGTCACCCTTCGACGTGCCTTGCAATGCACAGACCTTCCAGCGACTGGGGCGCCACGCGGGCCTGACCCGGTTCGGCGTCAACGTGACGGTCCTCGAACCCGGCGCGTGGTCGAGTCAGCGCCACTGGCACAGCCATGAGGACGAGTTCATCTGGGTGCTGGAGGGCGAGCTGACGCTGGTCACCAATGCGGGCGAGGAGGTGTTGCGTCCGGGCGACTGCGTCGCCTTCAGGCACGGTGACCCGGATGGCCACCACCTGATCAACAAGTCCAGCCGCCTGGCCAAGGTGCTCGAGGTCGGCAACTCCGACCCCCAGGATCGCTGCGTCTATTCGGACATCGACATGGTCGCCGGGCCGGGCGACGCGGCGTACCGCCACCGGGATGGCACGCCCTATCCCGCGAAGGAATAGGGACAGGCCGACCGCTTCGCCTCGCCGCGCAGCGCCTGCATCCGCACGTACAGGCCGGGGATGAAGACGAAGTTCACGGCCTACCGCTTCGCCCGGGAGCCTCGCCGGGCTGGTGCAGCCAAAGGGCTCCGGCGTGCAGCCAACGGGCCCGCGCCCGCCGCATCCTCCGGGGCAACCGGCAGCCCCGAGCTGGTGAACGAGAACACCAGCGACGTCTCGATGCGGGCCACCTCGGGACGGCTGGTGAAGGACTGGATGGTCAGCACCCGCAGGTGCTCCGTGTCCCGACACACGACGTGCACCAGGAAGTCCGTGCTCCCGCCCAGGCAGTAGACGGCCACGGTCTCCGGCAGCGACCGCAGGTGGTTCCCGATGCTGCCGAAGGCCTCGCCCACGTGCAGCCGCAGCTGGACGCCAATCAACGCCTGGAGCCCGAGCCCCAGTGCGCGAGGGTCGAGCTGTGCCCGGTAGGCTTGGATCACCCCTTCCGCCTCCAGCTTCCTCACCCGCGTGAGGCATGACGAAGGGGCGAGCCCCACCTGGGCCGCGAGCTCCTTGTTCGACAACCGCGCATTGTTCTGGAGGGCGGTCAGGATGGCGCGATCAATTCGGTCGAGCGGGGAAATGGCGGCCCCTGGACGAATTCCATTCGATGGCTTGCGCATGGAGCCAACACTTATTCTGTTCTGATGACGAGATACAGAATCGCCGTGCTGGCTGTGCTCGTGGTGGGAACGGTCGCCAGCGCGGCCCCGCCGCCCGGAGCCGAGCCCAATCCGTTGCTCGAATCCTGGTCCGGACCGCACGGCGGGCTGCCTCCCTTCGACCGCGTGAAGGTGGAGCACTTCCGGCCGGCGCTCGAAGCCGCGATGGCGTTGAACCGGCAGGAGCTCGCCGCCATCACGGGCTCGAAGGAGGCGCCCACCTTCGAGAACACCGTCGCCGCGTACGAGGACTCGGGCCGCGCGTTCAACCGCGTCCATGAGGTCTACAGCGCCTGGTCCTCATTCATGAACACCCCCGGGTTCCAGGCGGTGGAGCGCGAGCTGGCGCCACGGCTGGCGGCGTTCTGGGACGAACCCACCCAGGACCCGGCGCTCTTCCGTCGCGTGAAGGCCGTGCACGACTCGGCCGACAAGGCGAAGTGGACGCCCGAGCAGCGGCGGCTCGTCGAGGTGACCTGGCAGTCGTTCGTGCGCGCGGGCGCCGGGCTCGACACCGCGGGCAGGAAGCGCATGGCGGCCCTCAACCAGCGGCTCGCCACGCTCTACACGTCGTTCTCGCAGAACGTGCTCGCGGATGAAGACCGGTGCGTCGTCCTGGAGTCGGAAGCGGACCTGGCGGGCCTGCCGGAAGCGATGCGGAAGGCCGCGGCCACCGAGGCGGAATCACGGGGCCTCAAGGGGTGGGCCGTGGCCAACACGCGCTCCGCGGTGGCCGACTTCCTCACCTTCGCCGACCGGCGCGACCTGCGCGAGAAGGTGTGGCGCGACTACGACAGCCGGGGGGACCACGGCGATGCCCATGACAACAACCGGATCATCACCGACATCCTCGCGCTGCGCGCCGAACAGGCCCGGCTCCTGGGCTACGCCACCCACGCGCACCGGCAGCTCGCGTCGTCGATGGTCAAGACGCCCGAGCGTGCGCTCCAGTTGATGGAGGAGGTGTGGACGCCGGCGGTCGCGCGCGTGCGCGAAGACGTGGCCGCCATGCAGGCCCTCGCGGACCGCTCCGGCCCGAAGGTGAAGCTCGCCCCGTGGGACTACCGCTACTTCGCGGAGAAGGTGCGCAAGGCGAAGTACGACCTGGACGAGAACGAGGTCAAACCCTACCTGCAGCTCGAAAAGCTGCGCGAGGGCATGTTCTGGGTCGCGGGTGAGCTGTTCGGGTTCGCGTTCACCCCCGCCACCGGCGTGCCCGTCTACCACCCGGACGTGAGTGTCTTTGAAGTGAAGGACCGCGCGAGCGGCCGGCATGTGGGCCTGCTGTACTTCGACCCCTACGCGCGACCGGGCAAGTACAACGGCGGCCAGACGGATCCCTACCGCATCCAGGAGCGCTTCCGGGGCGAGGTGACGACCCTGGTGGCCAACAGCACGCCCTTCGCGAAGCCTGCCTCCGGCGAACCCGCGCTGCTCGGCTGGCGCGACGCGCAGATGCTCTTCCACGAGTTCGGGCACGCGCTGCACGCGCTGAGCTCGGACGTGTCGTACCCATCGCTCGCGGGCGGCAGGGTGGTGAGCGATTACGGCGAGTTCCCCTCGAAGCTGTTCGAGCACTGGCTGGCCACGCCCGAGGTGCTGGGCCGCTTCGCGCTGCACCACCGCACGGGCAAGCCGATGCCCGCTGTTCTCGTGGCGAAGCTCCAGCGCGCCGCGACGTTCAACCAGGGCTTCTTCATGATCGACTTCCTGACCTCCGCGCGGGTGGAGATGGCGCTGCACCTGGAGACGCGCCAGCCCATCGACCCGGATGCCTTCGAGCGCGACGCGCTCCGGAAGATGGGCGCGCCCGAGGAGGTCAACATGCGCTTCCGCATGCCGCACTTCGGGCACGTCTTCTCAAGCGACGCGTACTCGGCGGGCTACTACCGCTACCTCTGGGCGGACATGCTGGCCGCGGACGCCTTCGAGGCCTTCACGCAGGGCAGCGGCCCCATGGATCCGAAGGTCGCCGCGCGGCTGCGGGCGCACGTGCTGTCGGTGGGCAACACGGTCGACCCATTCGACAGCTACCGCGCCTTTCGCGGCCGGGACGCGAACATTGGCGCGCTGATGCGCGAGCGCGGCTTCCGGAGTCACCCGACTTCGGGCTTGGTGGGCTTGGGGAAGGAGCGGCCATCCACGGAGTAGGCCATCGCCGTCTCGGCCTCCCCGCTCCCGGGGATCCAATGGGGGTCGAGGAACAGGGAGCTCCAGACGTCGAAGACGGAGCTGACGATGGCGGAGACGGGACTGCTGGAGGTCTCGCCCTTGGTTTCATACGTCGCATTCTTCTTCTTCTTCGCCTGGACCTTCACCTGGGCCTTCTCGCGGTTCTTGCTGCCACCCACCGTGAGCACCGGTGTGGGGTAGGCGACGCCGGGGTCGCCCCGCAGGAGGATCTCCACCGAGGGGCCCAGCAGGGCCTCTTCCGGGGGGACGAAGAACTCCGGGGTCCTGGGCTTCTTGCCGTCGTGGAGGTGGCAGACCCGCATCAGGTCCGGGGCGGTGACGCGCATCCGCAGGTACTCGATGTCCTCCGGCAGGAAGTGGTCCCAGGAGAGCACGTCGATGCCCATGAACGCGGCGATGTCCGTGGAGCCGCTTCGGCCGCCCACGAACTTCACCCGCTTCTCGCGGCCCCACTTGGAGTTCGCGACCTCGCGCCAGAAGGCGGCGGTTCCCCGCCACCGGTCGAGGTCGTGACCGACGCCCACGAGGTCGAAGAGATCCTCCACGGCCTCCTGGTCGTTCCCGGGCACGGGCAGCCTCCGCTCGTGCGCTTTCTTGAGCCAGGCGGGCGTGCCCTCCTTCTTCAGCGCGAACCGGTTCCCCATCACCAGGAAGTGGGCGCCGGGGACCCGAAGGACGGCCTCCTTGATGATATCGAACCGCTCCTCATCGAGGTTGTGCTGGGGGTTGTAGCGTTCCATGCGTCCGTTGATCAGCAGGACGGTCTGGATGTCTTCGGACGAGAAGAGCTGCTCAAGCCACGCGTTCGCGCGCCTCTGGATCTCACGCTCCTGGCTGTCGGACAGCCCGGCGCAGAGGCCCAGTTGCAGCCGCTCCCGGACCCGCGGCAGTTCCTGGGTCGCGATCTCTCGCAGGATGACCGAAGTGCTCTGATAGATGAGCCCGACGGGTTGCTCCCCGCCGACCTTCATCACCGCGGTGTCCCGATGCTGGTGGGCCTTGGGCTTGCCATTGACGCTGCCAACCTTCTCCAGCTTGACGCCCGTGTAGCGCTGGACCCGCTGCCCCAGCCCGATGGCTTCGTAGTACCCGGCGATGGCGGGCGCGGTCTCGACCTCCTTGCTGTCACTGCTCACGGTGAGGAGGACCCGCACCCGCGGGTTCAGCACCATGGCCGCGGCGACATGCCAGGTGTCTCCCGTGTAGTCCCCCGGTTGATTGAGGTAGAGGTGCGTGCGCTGCTCGGGAACGTAGTCCATGTCACGTCATCCTTGGCGGGGGAGGGGACACGCTAGCCCCTCTCTCCCTCCCATGCCCGGGATGACGCTGATGCGGCTCAGGTTTGCTCAGCGCCAGAGGCAGCGCGTGTCGAGCCGGTAGAAGTCCGAGTCTGTGTACGGGTCCCACGTCTGCCGCACGAAGTAGAGCTGGCCCAGGTCGCGGCTCACCAGGGGGTGGAACTCATCCTTCTCCGTGTTCACCGACGGCCCCAGGTTGACGGCCTGGGTCCACGTGCCCGCGACGTTGAAGCTCACGTAGAGGTCCCCCAGCCCATACCCACCGGGTCGGTTCAGCGACGCGAAGACCATGACGCGACCATCCGGCGACACCCACGGGTTGTATTCCCAGGAGTCGGCGCTGTTCACCCCGGGGCCCAGGTTCTCCGGCGCGGTGTAGTGGTTGCCCTGGCGCCGGACGCGATACATGTCGAAGTCGGTGTCGAACGTGCCGCTCGCGAAGTAGACCGTCCCGTCGCGGGTCACGCTCGGGTACAGCTCCTGCTTCGGCGTGTTGACGAACGGGCCCAGGTGCTCGGGCTCACCCCAGCCTCCGCCCCGGACGCGGTGCACCACCCAGAGGTCGGTGTCCTCGCGCTCGGCGCCGCCATTCACGGGGCGGGTGGACGAGTAGAACAGCGACTGCCCATCCGGTGAGATGAACGGATCCGAGTCCCGGTACGTGCCGGAGAACGACACCACCTGGCCCGGGCCGAAGTGGCCGTTCTGGAGCTGCGTGACGTAGATGGCCTGGTACGGCGGCGTCTCCGAGTCGACGTGGTAGTACGCCGTCTTCCCGTCCGCGGAGAGCGCGAGCCGGTACTCGGACCGCCCCTCCAGGGAGATCTCTCCGGGCGCGAAGAGGCTGCCTCCCGGCTCGCACTCCTCGGCTCCGGCGGTGCCTGACACCGTCACCATGGAGACGGCCAGGAGGAACTTCATGGACCACCGCATTGCGAATCGATGCATGTGCATCTCCTTTGTTGAAGGCACCGTCGCCCGGCGGCGGCGATGGGGTCCAAGGAGATGTGACGAACCGTGGAGGGTCTGGGACGAACGGTGGAGGCCGCCTACGTCGACAGCTCCAACGCACGCTGCACCTGCGCGCGATAGCTGCGGCCGGAGGTCAGCCGGGTGCCATCCCGCAGGATGAACACATACTCACCGGGGGGAAGCGGCTCCACCTCCGCGATGCGATCCATCCGCACGATGAGCGAACGGTGCGCGCGCAGGAAATGCTTCGGGTCGAGCTTCTCCTCCAGCGCGGCCATCGTCTCGCGCGTGAGGTGCGACTCCTTCCCCACGTGCACCGCCACGTAGTTCCCCTCCGCCGACAGGTAGTCGATGTCCTCCACCGGGAGGAAGCGCATGCGCCAGCCCACCTTGGCCACGAGCCGCGTCACATAGGGCTTGGGGTCCTGTCGGAGCGAGAGGGACTCCAGCCGCGCGAGCAGCTCCGGGTCCAGCGTGGCCGGCACGGTCCTCCGGCGGTCGCGCGCCCGCGCGAGGCTCGTGCGGAAGCGCTCCCGGTCGAACGGCTTGAGCAGGTAGTCGAGCGCGTTGGACTCGAACGCCTGCACCGCGAACTCGCGGTGGGCCGTCACGAAGATGACCGCGGGCGTGTGCTCGGGAGCAAGCGCCCGGAGGACGCCGAAGCCATCCGGCCCGGGCATCTGCACGTCCAGGAGGACGAGGTCCGGCCGCTCGGCGCCAATCGCCGCGATGGCCTCATGGCCGTTGCGGCACTCGCCCACGAGCGCCATGTCGGGGGCCTCCGCCAGCAGGTCCTTGAGGCGCTGACGGGCGAGCGGCTCGTCGTCGACGATGAGCACGCGCATCGGGGCGCTCACGGGGACGGCTCCGTGCGGAAGGGGATGGCGAGCGCCACCGTGGTGCCCCCGCCCACGGCGTCCCGCAGCTCCAGCCGGTGGGCGCCGCCATAGAGCTGCACCAGCCGCTCCCGGGTGATGCGCAGCCCCCGTCCGCCTCCGGTGCCCCGGGAGACGTCCGCCGGGCTCTCCTTGAGGCCGACGCCGTCGTCCCGGACCTCCAGGTGGAGCTCGGGGCCCGCGCGCCGCGCGACCAGCGTCACCGTCCCGGGCTCGGTGCCCGGTGCGATGCCGTGCTGGATGGCGTTCTCCACGAGGGGCTGGAGCACCAGGTGGGGCACGTGGGCCGTGAGCGCCTCCTGCGCGATGTCCTGCTTCACCGTGAGCCGGTCGGCGAAGCGCACGCCCTGGATGTCCAGGTAGGGCTGAAGGGCGCGCAGCTCCTCCTGGAGCGACACCTCCTCCGTGCCTGCGGCGTCGAGCGTGCCGCGGAGCAGATCACTCAACTGCGCGATCATCCGCTCGCTGCCGTGCGGGTCGCGATGCACGAGCGCGGCGATGGAGTTGAGCGTGTTGAAGAGGAAGTGCGGGTGGAGCTGTGCCTTGAGCGCGTGCAGCTGCGCGCGCGCCAGCTGGGTGTCCCGCAGCCGGAGCTGATCCGCGTAGTAGACGGCGTTCGCCACGCAGAGCACGGTCAGGTAGGTGAACGGGTTGACCAGGAGCGCGTGCTCGAGCACGTCCGCGAAGGTGGGAGGCCGCGCATACCAGCCGACCCAGGGATCCAGCGCGAAGATGATCCCCGCGCGGACGAACGCGATGACGATCGCACCGGCCACGTGGAGCGCGGCCCGCGACGCCCAGCGCCGCCGTTCCATGGGGAAGCGCAGCCCGAAGTGGAGGATGGCGACGGTGAGCGGGACCCAGAGGACGTGGGACGTCATCGACGTGAGCAGCGCGTGCTCCCAGCCCACCC
>NZ_RAWA01000489.1 GCF_003611675.1 Corallococcus sp. CA053C | reverse complement strand
GAGCCGGGGCGGGCGCTGGCTTGGCGGGGGGCGAGGCCGGGATTTCAGCGCTCTTGGTACAGGCGGCGCCCAGCAGGGTCACCGCGGCCAGCACGGGCGCAAGACGCTTCCAACACGAGAGGATCACGGCCGCGGGTCTTAGCCACGCGCGCAATGCTTGTAAAGCAAGGCGGGCTTTGGCAGGGAGGCCCCTCGCCCATGCCCAGAGTCCTGCTGCTACACACCGGAGGCACGCTCGGAATGGCCGGTGGCCGGCCTTCCGCCCTGCGTCCGGCGGCCTTCTTCCAGACCCTCCGCAAGCGCGCCCCGGAGCTGTTCCAGCTGGCGGACATCGAGCTGGAGCTGTTCTCCAACCTCGACAGCTCCGAGATGCAGCCGGAGCTGTGGAGCCGGATGGCCGCCCACCTCCACCGTCGACTGCCCGACTTCGACGGGGCGGTGGTGACCCACGGCACGGACACGCTCGCCTACACGGCCAGCGCGCTGTCCTTCATGTTGCGCAACCCGCCCTGCCCCGTGGTGCTGACGGGCTCTCAGCGGCCACTGGGGGAGATCCGCTCGGATGCGCGGCTCAACCTCATCGACGCGGTGCTCTCCGCGCTCCAGGGGCCGCGCGAGGTCACCATCTGCTTCGACTCGCACCTGTACCGGGGCAACCGCACGCGCAAGGTGAAGGTGGCCGAGTACGACGCCTTCGAGAGCCCCAACTTCCCCGTGCTGGGCACCCTGGGCGTGGACGCCACGTTCGAAGCGGGCTTGAAGCCGCGCGGGGCCTTCAAGCTCCACGAGGCGTTGGATCCGCGCGTCTTCTTCCTGAAGGTGTACCCGGGGTTGGATCCCGCCCTGCCCCTGCAGTTGCTGCCGCACGTGAAGGGGCTGGTGCTGGAGGCGTACGGGGCGGGCAACGTGCCCATCGCGCCGGAGCTGGGACGGTCGCTCCAGCCGCTCTTCGTCCAGGCCCGGGAGCGGGGCATCCCGGTGCTGGTGGTGAGCCAGGCGTACCGCAACGGGGTGGATCTCACGCTCTACGAGTCCGGGGCCATGGCCCTGGCGCAGGGGGCGGTGGGCGGCGCGGACATGACCCCCTCGGCGGCGCTGGTGAAGCTGATGCAGGGGCTGGCGGAGCATCCCCGGGGGGGCGAGCCCCTGGCGCGCTTCCTCCGGACGCCGGTGGCGGGCGAGCTGTCCGTCGGGCGGCCGACAGTCCCCCCGCCGACGTCGAAGCGGCGCAGGCCCACACGGGTGGGGCGGGTCGTCTGATACCGGTCGCATGAAAGGAACGTGGGTGTGCTTGCCGCCGTGAAAAGGCGGCCCCTAAGATGGGAGGCGCGATGTCCGAGGAGAAAACTTCCGTCCATTCCATTTCGGACCTGCTGGGCAGCGCCCAGCAGCAGAGCGCGTACCTGATCGTCATCAGCGCCAAGTCCGCCGCCGGCATCGGGCGGATGTTCAAGCTGGACCGTTCGGAAGTGGTGCTGGGCCGCAGCTCGGAGGCCCAGTTCCAGGTGGAGGACGACGGCATCTCGCGCAAGCACGCCAAGGTGGTGGCCATCGGTGACGGCCGCTTCCAGTTGGTGGACCTGGGCAGCACCAACGGCACGTACCTGAACGGCCTGAAGGTGAGCGCCGCGCCGCTGTACGACGGCGACAAGATCCAGATCGGCTCCAACACGGTGCTGAAGTTCAGCATCCAGGACGCGCTGGAGGAGCAGTACCAGCGCAGCATCTACGAGTCCGCCACGCGCGACGGCCTCACCCGCGTCTACAACAAGAAGTACTTCATGGAGACGGTGCGCAAGGAGTTCGCGTACTGCCTGCGCCACCGCGTGCCGTTGTCGCTGGTGCTCTTCGACGTGGATCACTTCAAGCGCATCAACGACGTGTACGGCCACCCGGCCGGAGACTTCGTGCTGACGCGCATCGCGCAGCGGGTGGCGGACACGGTGCGCACCGAGGACCTGCTCGCGCGCTACGGCGGCGAGGAGTTCGCGCTGATGCTGCGCGAGTCCGCGGAGGACGCGGCCCTGGCGTGCGCGGAGCGCTGCCGCGTGGCGGTGGACCGCAGCGACTTCATCTTCAGCGGCACGCCCATCAAGGTGACCATCAGCCTGGGCGTGGCGACGCTGCTGGACTCGGACTTCTCCCAGCCGGAGGACCTCATCTCCGCCGCGGACAAGTACCTCTACCGCGCCAAGCACGCGGGCCGGAACCGGGTGGACGCCAAGGCCGTCAGCGGTCCGTGAGCGGAGCCACCGTGGGGCCCGTTACGACGGGCCCGGATCCGCGGCCGAAGCCCGGCTGGCGCGGCGTGAGTTCCGACCCGACTCATGCATGAGTCGGAAGCCCGCCCGGCGTCAGCGTCCGAAGCCCAAACGGCACAGCCGCTCTTGCGACACGACTCATGCATGAGTCGGAAGCCTGCCCGGCGTCAGCGGCCGAAGCCCAAACGGCGCAGCCCCTCTTGAGACACGTGCTTCACGTGGGAGTCCACGTCGTGGGCCGCGGCCTCGCTCAACGCCGCCACCGCGTGCGGACCGCCCAGCGCCGTCAGCGTCCTGACGACAGCGAGGCGCACCTCCACCGCCGGATCCGTGCGCAGCCGCTCGGCCAGCACCCGCACGTGGGGCGGCCGGCCCATGAACTCCAGCGCCCGTGCCGCCGCGGCCCGCACCACCGGGTGCTCCGAGCCCAGGAGCCCCGCCGCGTCATCCCCCCGCGAGGGCTGCCGGTAGGAGGCCAGGACGTCCAGCGCGGCGGCCACCACCTCCGGCGCTCCATCCTCCAGCGCCTTCGACGCCAACTCCATCGCCTCCGCGTTGCGCGGCAGCGACCCCAGCGCGCGCACCGCGCCCGCCCGCACCGACGGCACGCTCGCGGACGCGTAGGGCGCCAACCGGCGCGTGGGACTTGAGCCCTCCTGGCAGTCGCCCATGAGCGCCACTGCCTCGCCTTGAATCTCCGGGATCCGCGCGTTGCGCCCGTCCGCCACGTCCCGGAGGAAGGCCGCGCAGCCCTTCTCGTGGGCCATCGCCTCCAGCCACGGCCGGGCGGCCTCCACCGTCTCCGCCCCTTTCACCCCCTGGAGCGCGGCTTCGCGCAGGGGCTTGCCACCCGACTCCGCCAGGCCCCGCGCCGCCTGCTCGCGCACCCGGGCATCCGCGTCCCCCAGCGCCCCTTCCAACTCGCGCGTCGCCAGCGGGCCGTAGCGCCGCAGCCCGGCCACCGCCGTGCGCCGGCGCTGCACGTCGCTCGACGCCAGCTCCGGCCGCAATCCGTCCAGTTCGCGCGAGTACACGGCGAAGAGCCGGTTGATGACAGCCTCGTCCGGGGGCTTCGCCTCCGTCAGCAGCAGCCGGCCCACGGACGCGCGCTGGCGCTCCGCGACGGCGGACAGCAGCGAGGCCATCACCTCGTCGCCCGCGACGGGCCGCGACGCCACCGCGTCCAGCACCACCCGCGTGGCCGAGCGTCCCTGGAACGTGGCCAGGTGCAGGAGCGCGGGCAGCCGCACGGCGGGCTCCTGCGAGAACATCTCCAGCGCGAGCGTCTGCCGGACGGCCTCCCGGCGCGCCCACACCCGGGCAGCCGCGGTCGGGCCCCGCGCTCCGGCGTCCTGGAGGAAGTCCGCCGTGGAGCGCCCCGCGTCCGCCGCGGCGCGGACCGCGGTGAGGCACGCCCCCAGGTCCGCGTCCGGCGGGGTGTCCATGATCCAGTCCGCCAGGGCCCGCCGCTCGGTGAGCCCCCGGCTCCGGGCCTCCGCGCGCACCGCCGCCCAGCGCACCCGCCAGCTGGGATCCTTGCGCGCCGACTCCAGCGCCATCCGGGCGTCCGCGCCTCCCGTGCCCAGGGACGTCACCCAGCTGTCCACCCGCCCACCGGTGACGCAGACGGGGCAGGTCCGGGCCCGCAGCGACGGGTCGGTGACGTGTCGGCGGCAGGACGCCCAGCACTCGGAAGCAACCGTGCCGCCCCGGGAGGGACTGGCCGCCAGCAGGAGTACCAGGAGGAGGAGGCGACGCACGCGGAGGGCACTCTAGCGCACCCTGTCCCATCCTTTCCGTGCGGGTCTCCTTGCCTTTTGCGGTCTGCTGCGCCATACCCCGGCCCCTTTGAAAATTTTCAGATCGCACCCAGCTAGGCGGAAGGAGGTGACTGCATGCCCGGTATTCGAGTGAAGGAAGGTGAATCCATCGAGAGCGCCCTCAAGCGCTTCAAGAAGGCCACCGAGAAAGCCGGAATCCTTTCCGAGATCCGCAAGCGCGAGCACTACGAGAAGCCTTCCGTGAAGCGGAAGAAGAAGGCCCTCGCCGCCAAGAAGCGCGCTGTGAAGAAGGCCCGCAAGTCGTACTAGCGCAGGCCTCGCAGTGAGGAGCCGGGGCGCCCCTGAAAAGTCAGGTGCCCTGGCTCCCGCCGTCCCATCCCCTGGCGCGGCGACACCTTTTCCCCGCCCGTGAGGAGTCCCGACATGGCCACCCTGAAAGAGCGCATCGACGCGGACCTGAAGGACGCGATGCGGTCCAAGTCCGAGCTGTCCCTGAGCGTGCTGCGGATGCTCAAGAGCGCCGTGAAGTACAAGGAAGTCGAGCCGGGTGCCTCCGCCCTGGACGACGCGGGCGTGCAGCAGGTCATCGCCACCCTCATCAAGCAGCGCCGCGACTCCGTCGAGCAGTTCAAGTCCGGAGGCCGGCCGGAGCTGGCGGAGAAGGAAGAGCAGGAGATCTCCGTCCTGCAGAAGTATCTGCCCCAGCAGCTCACCCCCCAGGAGCTCACCGCCGCCGTCCAGGCCGCCATCTCCGAGGTCGGAGCCCAGGGCCCCAAGGACATGGGCGCGGTCATGAAGAACGTGAACCCCAAGCTCCAGGGGCGCGCCGAAGGCAAGGCCATCTCCGAGGAAGTGAAGTCCCAGCTTTCCAAGATGTCCTGAAGCACCGTCGCACCGGGAACGGGCGCCGGAGGAATTCCTCCAGGCGCCCTCCCAATCCACCGGGCTTTGAAGCGGATTTTTTGATCCCTCGCCCGCTCGCCGCTAATCGCTGATCCCAAGGTCGCCTGCTCGTCCCCCACCCCGGGAGGCGCGCGGGAAGCCTTGAGGAGCGCGCGCCTTGCCCCAGCCTTCGTCCATCTCCGGTCACCGCCCGCGTCCAAGCTCCCCACCTGGGAGGGCGGACGGCCAGGGGTGCCACCGGTCCGGACGTGTCAGGCCCTGCGGTCAGGATGACGGGCGGATGGCCGCGCTCATGCGGATGGATGGAGGGGCGTCGTGATTCCGGAACACAAGATCCAGGAGGTCCTCGACCGCGTGGACATCGTGACGCTGGTGTCCCGCCACGTGGAGCTCAAGAAGGCCGGGCGCGAGTTCAAGGGCCGCTGCCCCTTCCACCAGGAGAAGACCCCCTCGTTCTACGTCGTCCCGGAGAAGCGCTTCTATTTCTGCCACGGCTGCCGTGCGAGCGGCGACGCGGTGTCCTTCATCCAGCGCTACCTGGGCAAGACGTTCCAGGACGCGGTGAGGGACCTGGCGCAGGAGGTGGGCATCGACCTGGAGGCCGCGCAGGACCCGGGCCTCAAGGAGCGCCAGCAGGTCAAGGAGGCCACGGACTTCGCCGCGGAGCACTTCCGCACCCAGCTCTGGGACGACGAGGGCCGCGCCGCCCGCGCCTACCTGGCCAGCCGGGGCGTCTCCGAGGAGGTGGCCCACGGCTTTGGCCTGGGCTGGGCGCCCGCGCAGTGGAGCCTCCTGGCGGACCGCTTCCAGAAGAACGGGATGCTGGAGTGGGGGCTGAAGGCGGGCCTCATCACGAAGCGCAACAGCGGCGAGGGCTGCATCGACTTCTTCCGCAGCCGGCTGATGGTACCCATCCGCGCGCCGGAGGGCCGGCCCATCGCCTTCGGAGGACGGCTGGTCGCCGCGGATGACGGGCCCAAGTACCTCAACTCGCGCGAGTCCCGGCTCTACAACAAGAGCGAGACGCTCTTCGGCATGGACCAGGCGCGGGATGAGATCCACAAGCGCAAGACGGCGGTCCTCGTCGAGGGGTACTTCGACTGCATCGGCCTGCACCAGGTGGGCGTGCGCCACGCGGTGGCCCTGTGCTCCACCAACCTCACCGCCGGCCACCTCCAGGGCCTCAAGCGCGCGGAGGCCCGCGACCTGGTCCTCCTCCTGGACGGCGACTCCGCGGGGCTCGCCGCCGTGGAGCGGCTGGCCGGCCCCCTGCTCGCCGCGGGCGCCCCCACCCGGGTGGCCCTGCTGCCCCAGGGGGACGACCCGGACGTGTTCGCGCGCCGGGAGGGCACAGACGGCGTGGAGCGGCTCCTGGAGGGCGCCCAGCCCCTCACGGCCTACCTCTTCGCCACCCTCCTCCCTGCGGGCAGGCAGGCGAGCTTCGAGGAGAAGATGGCCGCCCTGGAGCGGCTCAAGCCCGTCACGGCCCAGGTGCCGCCGGGCCTGACGCGCTCGGCGCTCATCAGCGCGCTGGCGGGGCACTTCGGCTGGATGCCGGCGCAGATTGAAACCTCGCTCCAGTACAAGGCGCCCCCCACCCCCAAGCCCATCGCCACGCCGGGGCACGCCATGGC
>NZ_RAWA01000488.1 GCF_003611675.1 Corallococcus sp. CA053C | reverse complement strand
CCGCGGGGCATGCCGGTGTGACTGCTGAGGGCAGGGGGGCGCGACGCATCTTGAGAGGCACGCGGCCGGCGTCCTGGATGCGCGGGCCCTTCAGGAGAGGTCGGTCACATGCTCATCGTCGGTTCGATGCTGGTGGGGATCCTGTTGCTGCTGGCCATCGTGAGCGGGGTCGTGATGGGCGGAGCGCTGGCACACAAGAGCACGCGCACGGACGTGGAGCGGGACGCCGCGAGGCGCGCGGCGCGGCGGCAAGGACCGGTGGGGCCGGTGGGGCGAGGGCCCGTGCACGCGTGAGCCGTGAAGCGGTGGGCGCTGCTGCCGGGGCATGGGAGGATGCGTGCCGTGCGATTCGCGCTCCCTGTCCTGCTGGTGTCACTGCTCGTGGGGTGCGCGACCGGACTTGTCGCTCCCCCTGCGCCCGAGACGGAGCGCGCTCGGGGACCGTGGTCCGAGGTCCCCGCCGCCGAGATGCCGACGGGTGAGAAGTCCATTCCCATCTCCCTGCTCCGCGACATGGCGGAGGCGCTGCTCCGCCGTCCGGGGGCGACGACGTGTGACCCGACCACGCAGCGGCCGATTCCAGGCCTCTCTACGGAGTACTGCTCGACGGTCTATGTCGCGGGGACACGTGAGTCGCTGTCCTGGCGGGTGACCGAACCCGTGCAGGCAGGTCACAACCGGTGCACGCCGTTCTTCGTGGTGCAGGATGCGGACTACCCTCCGTCACAGGTCTGGGTGGTGGGCTACATCCACAACCATCCGTGTGGGGCGGTGCCGTCATCTCAGGACTTGAGCGTGTGGCCCACGGATGCGTTCAACCCCACCGTGGCCATGGCGGAGATCCGCCTGGTCCCAGGCAACCCGGCTCCTGCGCGCTTCCAGAGCACATTCATCGAGATGGCCTCCGCCGTGGTCGCGGAGCGTCAGGATGGAACTCGCATCTTCCTGCGCTACTTTCCCTCGGGTGAGATCGAGCAGTGGAGCGAAGCTCGGCGCGACTGGATCCGCCTGGGCCGGTGTGCGCCGTCACTTGCCGGTCGCCTCAGTGTCGCCCCCCGGTGTGAGGGGGGATCCCTCCAGTTGTTGCGTGAGTAGGGGACGGTGGATGCGAAAGGTTCAGGGATGGCTGGGGCTCATGCTGGTCATGTCCGGGTGTCGGCCGCCCGCTGCCGCGTGGAAGGGCGTCGTCGAATGGCCAGATGAACAGTCGGCCCGGCCCGTGGCGAGTCCCATGCCTGCTGGGGCGGCGCAGGCCGCGGTGGGCGCAGTGCGCGAGTTCGTGAAGACCAACCCCCGCCGGTTGTTCTCTGGCTGCGAGCACCCCGAGGATGGCCTGAACGTCTCGCTTTTCACGGGCCCCACACCGGGCCTCTACTACGTGCTCCTGGATCCCGACTTCGAGCGATGCACGGGGCCGCGCAGGCGCATCCTGGATGGATGGTTCTTCTACGCAGTCACGCCCCGAGGAGACGTGGTCGCGGAGTCTCCAGGCCCTCCCGATGAAGGGACTCCCGTGGAGACGCCGCCGCTCCAGACGCCTTCCGCCGCTCCCGTGGAGCCGCCCGTGCAGGCAACACCACCCCTTGCTCCAGCTCCCTGACTCCTGGGGGCGCGGGCCATGGGTGGGAGCCCGTGCACGCGTGAGCCGTGACGCGGTGGGCGCCGCTCCCGGGGCATGGGAGGATGCGCGCCGTGCGATTCGCGCTCCCTGTCCTGCTGGTGTCACTGCTCGTGGGCTGTGTCGCGCGGTCGCCGGCCTGGAAGACGCCGATTGAATGGCCGGACGAGAACTCGGCCACGCTCGTGGGACAGCCCATGGAGGCGGGAGCCGCGGTCGCCGCGGCGGGAGCCGTGCGCGAGTTGATCCGCACGAACATCGACCCCACCTTGTTCGACGGGTGTTCGACCCCGGAGCAGGGCCTGATGGTCGCCGTGTTCACCGGGCCGACGCCGGACTTGTACTACGTGGTGGTGCACCAGGACTTTCGGCGGTGTGGCGGACAGCGTTTTCGTGTCCTTGATGGATGGGATGCCTATGCGGTGACCCCGCAGGGCGAAGTGGTGGCGAAAGATCCGGCGGGTCCCGGGGAAGCACCACCCATGCCGTCCTCCGCTCCCACCCCTGCGCCACCGGGGGATGTGCCTGGGCCCGCGCTTCCCTCACCCCCCTGCTCCTGCTCCCTGACTACTGGGGCCTGGGAGCGTAGTAGCGGCGCAGCCAGCGGCTCAGGCCATCCAGGCCGGGGAAGAGCACTCGCTCGGTGATGTTCGCCTGGTCGAGCTTGTCCCTCACCTCCCACTTGAGCGACGCCGGCACGATGAGCCGCCGCACCCCCTGGTGCTGATGCCCCAGGAAGTCGTTCAGGCTCAGCTCCGGCCCGTTCATCACCGAGAACAGCGCGAACTGGTTCACGATGCGCGCATCCAACGACGGCGGCTCGAAGAACAACACGAACGGATGCTTCGCCAGCCCGTCGAACGTCGGCAGGTCTCCCGCCACCGTCGCCAGCATCTCCGCCGTGAACACGTCCGCGCCTTCCATCCGCAGCTGGTCTCTCAGCGGCCGGGGCAATTGCTCGTTCGTCTGGTGGTAGTCCACGCACCAGATGGCCCCGTCGTCGTTCGCGTACTCCTGACGCTCGGTCATGAAGTGCAGCGCCACGTACGGACTGAACGTCCAGTCCAACAGCCGCGTCGGCATCCCGTGGTGCTGCGCCAGCGCCAGCCAGTCCCACACCGACGTCAGTTGCGCCGTGCCCGGCACGCCCCGCGCGTACTTGCGGAAGGCGCGCAGCAGGTCCCGCTCGTGCCGCACGAACGCGCCCTGGCGGTTGAGCGCCGCCGACAGGTCCAGGCTCGCGGCCGGCACGCCCCGGAAGACGAAGCTCGTCCGGAACCGCCCCAGCGGCTCGTTCCACGAGCCCGCGAACAACAGGTCCTGCAACTCCAACCATGATGTGACGTGCTGCTCCAGCATCCCGCCCCCTCGCTTCCGAAGGTGGTGCCTGCTCCTCAAGGCGTCAGCAGCCCGAAGGCCGGGAAGATGCCGAACGACGGGCGCCCCCCAGGTCCGCTGCCTCCCCTCACGGAGAAGCGCAGGCCCGGTCGGACGCCCGGTCGCCTCAATCACACACTTGAAAAAGGACTACGGCCGCCCGAAATCGGCGGGCTGGGTGAAGGCATACGAACTCGCACCCGGTGCCTTGTCCGCTTGGAACAAGGGGCACTTGGCGCAGGTGAAGCTCTCCCAGTCCTCGCGGACCGCCACGTCGATGCAGCCGCTGTAGAAGCGGCAGTGGACGTTGCGGTACTCCTCGATGGAGAAGGAGTCAGCCCGCAGCGGGAGATGAAACTCGGTGGGTCGCGGCTGTGGACAAGGCATTGGTTCTCTCTAGCCCCCCTCGTGGGTGCTGATTCCCTCTACCAACTGGTGCGTCGCGTCATTCCCGAGCCCCGGGCACGCAGCCACTGAACGCCTGCACCCTGGCTCATCGCAGTCAGCAGAAGACCGTGTAGGTTCGAAACGCTCAAAAGGCAGAACAGCCTATGCACGTCATGCGTCCCGGGCCCGCCCTGCCAGGATGTCTGCCTTCACGCTGACCGGGCGGGCGGGCTTGACTGTCGGAATCTTCACCCTCGGAGGACTTTCCCGCGAAGATGCGGAATGTGAGCCCCCCTGTTCGAACCCCCCGTGTCCCGTCCCGCTGGCTGGGTGCCCTGGCCCTGGCCTCGCTCATCCTGCTCAGTGGCTGTTCCGCCTTCTCGCGTGCCGTGCGCGAGGGCGATGCCTCCACGAAGGAACGCCACTGGGCGGAAGCCGAGGCCGCCTACCTGCGCGCCCTGGCCGCGGATCCGGAGGCCTCCGAGGTCACCGTGAAGCTGCGCGCGGTGCGCAAGGAGTGGGGCGCGGAGGTGTACCAGGAGGCCGGCGCCGCCCATGCGTCCGGGGACCTGCCGTCCGCCACGAAGCTGCTGGTGCGCGTGCTGGAGCTGGACGCGGAGCATGACGGCGCGCGGGCGCTGCTCGCCCAGACGCTGGATGCGCGCGTGGGCGTGGCGATGGGGCTCTTGAAGGAGGAGAAGCTCCAGGATGCCCGCGCGGAATTGGACGCGGTGCTGGCCGTGGCCCCGGACCACACGGGCGCGCGCAAGGGCGTGGACTCGGTGCAGGTGGCGTGGGCGAAGCGCTTCTTCGCCAGCGCGGAGACGCTGGAGAAGGCGGGCAAGCTTGGCAATGCGCTCTTGGCCTACCTGCGCGCGGACCAGGAGCGCGTGGGCGCCACCGCGGCCCGGGAGCGGGCGGAGGCGGTGCGGTTGAAGCTGCGCGACGAGGTGGCCTTCCTCGTGGTGGCCGCGCCCGTGGACGACAAGGCGCAGGCGCCCGACGTCGCCCAGCGGCTGGGCGCGGGGCGGCTGGCCGCGTTCCTGCCCACGCAGCTCCCCCTGAAGGTCGTCACGGAGGCGCCCCCGGGGCGCGTGGGCGTGAAGCTGGAGCTGGCGCTGGAGCGCGTGCTGCCGCTGAAGGCCATCGAGGAGTCGCAGCGCTCCAAGCGCTACCTCGCGGGCAACCGCTCCGTGCCCAACCCCAAGCGCGGCCAGTTCGAGGCGAAGCTGCTGGAGACGGAGCGCACCCTGGAGACGGTGGAGCGCAAGCAGGCCGCGGTGCTGCGCGAGTACCTGCGCGCCCAGGTGGAGCTGGGCACCCTGCGCGACGCCGCCGAGCGGTGCCGCGAGCGGGAGAAGCGCGAGTGCCGCGAGGCCTTGCAGGAGTGCGGCGAGGAGGCCCGCGACGCGAAGAAGCCGGGCAGCCTGCCCGGGGAGTGCAACCCGGAGCGCTGCTCGGGGCAGTGCACCCAGGACGAGGGCCTGATGGTGCAGAAGGCCAAGGCCACGCGCGTGCTGGAGGGCGCGGTGCAGCTGGCGCTGGACAAGGCGGAGACGCAGCGCTCGGAAGTTCAGCACCACCGCGACGCCGTCTTCCGCGAGCCCATCACCGTGGAGGAGCCGATGTATTCGGACTTCGTCTACGACGTGCAGCTGCACCGGCTCACCGTGACGGCCACCGTGACGACGGTGATGCGCGACCTGCTCACGCCCCAGCAGGTGCCCGCGCCCAACACGCAGGACTACGCGGTGCTGCACGAGGACGTGGCCCACAAGGGCTATGACCGCTACGGCGTGCTCGCGGACCCCGTGCAGCTGCGCAATGAGCTGGAGCTGCGCGTGGACGCGGGCGACAAGGCCGTCGCGGACCTGGCGAAGCGCGTGAAGGAGCGCTTCGATGTGTACCGCGGCAAGCGCGTGGAGGACGCCCGGCGCGGCATGGTGCGCCCCGGCGCGGAAGACGTGGTGGAGACCGCCGTGCGCGCGCTGCTGCTGACCGCCGACGCGCCCCCCCAGGACGTGCTCCAGCCCGTGGCCCGCGCGCGCGGCCTCACCCGGCCGGAAGCCCTCTTCGGTCAGTAGTCGTCGCCAGGAGCCTCCGGTCGCCTGCCGCGAGTCGTCGCGGCGGGCCGTTTCCGAGCCTCCGAGCTTCAGGGGCTCCAGGCCTCAGTCGAGGCTGGTGCTCATCTCCGGGCGCTCCAGCCGCAGGGCCTCCACCCGGCGGCGGCGGGTGCCCGCGATGGCCAGGTGCCAGCCTCCCGCGGCGAGCCCCAGCACCATGCAGCCCACCCACAGCGTCGGCGCCCCCAGGTGTCCCAGCACCGCGCCTCCCAGGGCCGGGGCGACGCTGGACGCGAGCCCCCACATCATGTGGTACGCGCCCTGGTAGCTGCCGCGCAGCTCCGTCGGCGCCAGGTCCGCCACCACGGAGGGCGCCACGGGTGACTGCGCCATCTCCCCCAGCGTCCACACCGCCACGGCGAACATCGCCCACGGCACGCTCGCCGGCAGCGCGTGCAGCCCGAAGCCCACCCCCGTCAGCAGCCCCGCGAGCGCCAGCGCGGTGGAGCGCCGCACCTTGCCGACGACCCGCGTGATGAACGGCTGCAGCACGACGATGAGCACCCCGTTCACGGACATCACGAGGCCGTAGTCACCCGGGCTCAGCCCCTGTGACACCAGCGACACCGGCAGGCTCATGTGACTCTGGAAGAAGGTGAGCGCCAGCGCGAAGATGGGCAGGCAGAACGCCAGGTACACGCCGTCGCGGAAGGGCGCCAGCAGGTCCCCCACCGGGGAGCGCGCCTCACGGCCCGGCTCCGCCTGGGGCCGCGTCTCCGGCACGAGCAGCCAGACGCAGCAGCCATAGAGGAACGTGGTCACCGCGTCCGCGATGAAGAGCAGCCGGTAGCCCATGGTCGCCAGCAGGCCCGCGAGCGGCAGGGCGATGGCGAAGCCCAGGTTGATGACCCAGTACAGCAGCCCGTACGCCCGCGCCCGGTCGCGCGGTGGCACCACGTCCGCGACGGCCGCCGACACCGCCGGGCGGTACAGCTCCCCCAGCAGGCCCAGCAGGAAGGCCGCGACCGCGAGGAGCTCGAGTCGGCGGTGGCGGACGTACGGAACGTCGGCGGTGAGAACGCCGGCGCCATCACCGCGGCCCTCTTCCTGGAGATGGTCGTGGACGGCATGCCCTGGGCGCACATCGACAT
>NZ_RAWA01000487.1 GCF_003611675.1 Corallococcus sp. CA053C | reverse complement strand
GAATCTCCCCCCTCGCCCTCCTCCTGCTGCCCCTGACCGGCGGCGCGGCGGTGAAGAACGTCACCACCGTGGCCGAGTTCCAGACCGCGCTCTCCGCCGCCAAGGCCGGGGACGAGATCGTCCTCGCGGATGGCACCTACACGTTCAACGCGAACCTGAGCTGCGTGGCGGAGGGCACCCAGGCGCTGCCCATCACCGTGCGCGCCGCGAACCGCCACGCGGCCCTCATCCGCTTCAACGCGACGGAGGGCTTCAAGGTGTCCGGCCGGTACTGGACCTTCGACGGGCTCACCGTGGAGGGCATCTGCGCGAGCGACCCGAACTGCGAGCACGCCTTCCACGTCACCGGCCACGCGGAGGGCTTCGTGCTGCGCAACAGCCGCGTGCGCGACTTCAACGCGCAGCTCAAGGTGAACGCGGAGAAGAACGGCTCCGGCGTCTTCGAGATGCCCCACCGGGGGCTCATCGAGCGCAACGAAATCTATGACACCCGCCCGCGCGTGACGGGAACGCCCGTCACCAAGCTCAACATCGACACCGGTGACGACTGGGTGGTCCGCGACAACGAGCTGCACGACTTCGCCAGGCAGGGCGGCATCTCCTACGGCGCCTTCATGAAGAGCGGCGGCAAGCGCGGCCTCTTCGAGCGCAACCGCGTCCTCTGCGCGAAGGACCTGGCGCTCACGGACACGCGCATCGGCCTGTCCTTCGGCGGTGGCGGGACGGGCAACGAGTTCTGCGCGCCTGCCTTCGATCCAAGCGTGCCGTGCACGACGGAGCACACGGACGGCGTGATCCGCAACAACATCGTCGCGAACTGCTCCGACGTCGCCGTCTACCTGAACAGGGCCACGAACACGCGCGTGCTGTTCAACACGTTCGTCGGCACGACGGGCGTGGACTACCGCTTCGACACCAGCACCGGCGAGGCCCACGGCAACGTGCTGTCGTCGGCCATCCGGGTCCGCGAGAGTGGCACCTTCACCGCGGGCACGAACCAGATGAACGTGGCCACGGCCACCTTCGCGGCCTGGTACGTGGCGCCGCTCAAGGGAGACCTGACCCTCAAGGGTGACGTGTCGTCGCTCGTTGGCGCGGGCGCGCGGAACGCCTTGGTGCCGGACGACTTCTGCGGACGGCCCCGGCCTTCGAGCGGGGCGTACACGCTGGGCGCGCTGGAGCACTCGCTGGGCAACTGCACGGCGGGCACGGGCGGCACGGACGCGGGCACGGGCGGCACGGACGCCGGCACCGGTGGAACGGATGCGGGTGTCGGCAACACGGATGCGGGCGTCGCGGACGCGGGCACGGGACCGGTGACGTCGCCGCCGAAGGACGACGAGGACGGCGGCGGCTGCAACGTCAGTCCGGGCCTGCTGCCCCTGCTCCTCACGCTGCTCGTGCCGCTGGGCCTGCGTCGCCGCGCCCGTCGTTAGTGACAGCGACGGCGTGAAGCACCTGCCCCTTTGGGAACGTGGACCGTGCAGGTCCCCGTTCCCGACGGGCGGACGCTCTAGAACGCGGTGGAGACGAACAGGCCGGGACGGATGGCCAGGACGCCGCCGACGATGAAGAGCAGCGACACGATGGTGCCCACGAGGGGCAGCACGTACCCCGGCGGCGTGCGGCGGCGGTTCGCGGACAGGCAGCCCTGGATGGCGCCCACCGCGAGCACCATCATCACGATGTGGCCGATGAGCGCCGGGAAGTAGCCGCGCGTCACGAGCACCACGATGCCGATGAGCACCTGCAGTTGGACGAAGCCGGAGTAGGACGCGCCGATGATGCGCCCCACCTTGTCGAACGGCCGCTTCGTGGCGACGCAGAAGGCGAAGTACACGAGCGCGATGGCGCCGGCCAACAGCACCAGGTAGCGCAGCCCCGAGTGGAGATGGAAGAAGAAGGTCATGGACCCGGGGGTTTACCACCCGCCGGGCGGGGCGCGACGTTTACGACGGGTCCGGCTCGGGCGTGCGCTTCGTGCTCGGGGGCAGGGGCGGCGCGGAGATGCGCTCGGCGGGCGGCAGCTCGCCGGTGAGGCTCTTCAAGAAGGCCTCCAGGTCCTCCACCTCGCCGTCCTTCAGCGTGCGCCCCAGTTGGTAGCGCCCCATCAGGCGCACCATGGTGGGCAGGTCCTTCACGCTGCCGTCATGCAGGTACGGCCCCGTCTTCTCCACGTTTCGCAGGGTGGGCACGCGGAAGTAGCCGCGGTCGTCCTCGTTCTTCGTCGCGTCGAAGCGGCCCGCGTCGGTGAGGTTCGGGTAGGCCTCCACCAGCCCCAGCTTCTGGAACGACGCACCGCCCACGGCAGGGCCGTTGTGGCAGGTGGTGCAGCCGGTGGTGATGAACGCCTCCAGGCCGCGCTGCTCCTGGGGGGTGAGCGCGGCGTGCTCACCCGCGAGGAAGCGATCAAAGCGCGACGGCGTGGTGAGCGTGCGCTCGAAGGCGGCCAGGGCCTTGGCGGCGTGGGCCAGCGTCACCGGCTTGCGCTCCTTCGGGAAGGCGGAGCGGAAGCGCGCGGTGTACTCGGGCATGGAGGACAGCGTGGCCTCGACGCGCTTCGCGTCCGGCATGGCCATCTCCACCGGGTTCATCATCGGGCCTTCGGCCTGGGCCTCCAGCGTGGCGGCGCGGCCGTCCCAGAACTGCGCGATGTGGTGGGCCGCGTTGTAGACGGTGGGCGAGTTGCGGCTGCCCTTCTGCCCCCGGTGCCCGTCCGACAGCGCCTTGTTATCCACGCCGAAGGTGTCCAGGCCGTGGCAGGAGTTGCAGGACACGTCGTGGTTCTTCGACAGCCGGGGCTCGTGGAAGAGCATGCGGCCCAGCGCCACCTGCGCCTCGGTGTCCGCCGGCAGCGGCGCCTGTCCGCGAGGGGTCTGGAAGAAGTGCTCGGCCAGCTTCGCCACCGCGGACGCGTCCGGCACCGCGGGCCGCGCGGGCGGCGTCACCACCGCCACGGGAGGCGCGGGCGGGGCAGGCCGAGCCTCGGGGGGAGTTCCGGAGGCGCGTTCACAACCGGCGAGCGCGCCCACGCCGAGGGCCGACAGGGTGAACCAGGGGAGCAGTCGATTTCGCAGCACGTGGGGGACCTTCCGCGAGCGACACAGCGCGGTCGCAAACTAACAGCGCGGAGCGGCCCCTGTTCCGCGGCAGAACGCCGCACCCCGCATCTGGGCTACCGGTGCCCATCAGTCCAGCGCCTGCCCGGGCAGCGACCCGGCGGGCGGGGCGCATGGCTCCTGCGGAACAAGGGGCGCGTCGCTACCCCTTCTCTTCCATCACGGTTCCGGCCGCGCGCCGGGGCCCCGGAGCGGTGCATCCGCCTGGAAGCGGACGCGCGGGCCGACAGCGAAGGGCACGGAGGACGACGGATGCAGGACGACACGGGCGGCAAGGGGCGTGAGGTGGACGTGCTCGTCTGTCGCAAATGCCTGTCGAAGTGCGCTCGGAGCGGAGGGCAGGACCTGCCGCGCTGGCTCCAGACGGAGCTGGCCGACCGGGGACTCGCCGAGCAGGTGCACGTCATGCCCACCGGTTGCATGAACCAGTGCCCGCGCCGACAGGTCACCGTGCTCGTCTCCGACAGCGACGACCCCGAGGGCCGACTGCTGCTCGTGGAGCCGCGCCTGCAACGCGACCTGCTGCTGAAGTTCGTGGAGCGCCGCGCGCGAGCCGAGGCCGCCGCGCCCGTCCCTCCCGCGACCGACGGCGACGCCGCGGGGCGGGGGCAGCAGCACCTCGGTGATGAAGCGGTCCACGAGGAACGAGGCCAGGAGTCCCGTGGCCGTGCCGGCGGTGTCCCACGTCAGGTCCGTCAGCGAGAAGGCCTTGCCGCGGGAGCGGTCGTAGAGCTCCTTGCCGATGCCCACGCCCAGTCCCACGCTCGCGCCGGAGAGGAGCCGCGCGCCCGTGGAGTCGAAGAGGAACGCGCCCGCGCCGTAGCCCACGCCGGTGGCGGCCATGCAGGCGGCGAAGTGCCGGGGCTTGTCGGATCCGAACCAGTCATTGGTGGCCGCCGCGACGGCGGAGGCCGGGGCGAGGAGCAGGAGGGCAGCAGTCAGGGTGATGCGCGGGACCATGCATCCATCCTGTAGCATCCCCCGTCGGACGCGAGACCTCCGTCTGTGAGTGAAATCCGGGGCCGTTTTCACGCCTGCCAACCCCCACGGTTGGTGCGTTTTGGAGACGGAGCCCGAAGGTGGGCTTATGCTCGCGAGCGCTTTGAACGGACTCGGCCCTTCGCTCAGCTTCCGGCAAACCCGTCACCCCGCGCTCGATGGTGCGCGGGGCCTGGCTGTTGTCGCCATGGTGATGGGACACACGCTGGACGCGCTGCTGGCTCCCGCGCTCCGCGACCACCCGTGGATCCAGCGGTACTGGGAGCTGCGGGGCATCACCGCGCCGCTGTTCCTGCTCGTGAGCGGCTGGGCGGTGGTGATGGCCTTGGGCACGAAGCCCGGCGCCGCGAAGGACTCCTTCGGTCGCAGGTTCCGCCGGGCGCTCCTGTTGTTGTTCCTGGGATACCTGCTGCATTGGCCGGGCTGGGGCGCGGTGCGCGACCTGGGCTACTCCGACGCCATGCTGGCCAAGGTCTTCCAGTTCGACGCGCTCCAGTGCATTGGCGCCTCGCTCCTGATGGGGGCGTTCGTGTTGGTGCTGACGCCGAACCGGGGCGCGCGGGCGCTGCTGCTGGCGGGGCTCGCGGTGGGCATCCCGCTGGCGAGCACGGTGATGTGGAAGGCGGGCGCGCACCTGCCGGTGCCGGTGCAGCAGTTCATCGGCAATGGCGAGGGCAGCCGCTTCCCGTTCTTCCCCTGGGCGGGCTTCTTCTTCGCGGGAGCCTTCGCCGCGCACGGCCTTCACGTGTTGAAGCCGGGCTGGCCGCAGGGGCTCGCGCTCCTCGCGCTGGGTGGGGGGCTGCTGGCGCTCACCCGCTGGCTGCCCATCGAGTGGACGCCGACGAGCCCCACGATGGTGATGTACCGCGTGGCGCAGGGCCTGCTGGTGCTGGGCGTGGTGAACCTGCTGCCGCAGCGGGTGAGCGGGCTGTTGGCGCCGCTGGGTCGGCTGTCGTTGTGGATCTACGTGCTGCACCTGCCGGTCGTGTACGGCTGGGCGGACATCGCGGGCCTCGGGCAGCGCATCGGGCCCCGGCTGGGCGTCGCGGCGGCGCTGGGCGTGTCCGTGGCGCTGCTGGTGAGCTGCTACCTCATCGCCCGGTTCGGGCGTTGGGTGCGCGAGCAGGCCCGTCCCTGGCGCTCCGGTTCCACGACGCTGGGCGCCCGCGTCGGCACCGCGCGCCTGGGCCAGTAGCGCCAAGGGCGCGTCAGCACCTGATCAGCTCAGGAGCCTGAAGCGCTCAGCCCTCGGAGCCCGTGCGAGGCAGGCGCGCGGGGGGCGCGGTCGCACGGCCCCGGTTCACCAGCTCCCGCACCACGGACTCCAGCGCGGCGATGCGGCGTCCCGCGCGGCCCCGGGACCAGGGCGCCACGGTCGGCGCGCCGAGCATCTCCACCGCCTGCTCCACGCCCCCCGCCTTGCCCTTCAGCGCGCGCGCCGTGGCGAGCCGAACGTTGCGCGCCGCCTTGCGCGACAGGCCGCCATTCCACAGCAGGTCCAGCGCGAAGGTGGTCCACACCGTCAGCTCATCCTCCGGACGCAGGAATGACTCGAAGCGGGCGAGCGCCTCCGCGCGGGACTCCCCGGCGCGAAGCACTTCCTCCGACAGTTCGACATGCAGCGGCGTGCTGTGCGCGAGCGGCTGCTCCGGGGCGATGACCGCCTCGAAGCGCTCCCCGGTGGTGAGCCGGCGCGCGACCAGGTGCACCAGCTCCGGCGGGATGTCCTCCTCCAGCGGGTGCGCGTTGGCCTCCGCGTAGAACAGGACCAGGTTGTCCGCCGCATCCGCCAGCGAGCGCAGCTCCAGCGGCGGTCGCCACTCGCCCTTGTAGATGCGCCGACGGCCGGGCCCCGAGCGCGTCTCCTGCCGCTCCAGCTGCGTGTCCACCATGAACTCGAACGCGCCCAGCATGCGGTCGAAGTGCTCCGGACGCCCTTCGAGCTGCCCAAGAATCTCCGCCACCGCCTCGATGGTGGAGACGCAGTGGTCGGCGGGCTCGGCGCGGATGCGGTAGTTGCTCGGGCGGCGCGGCACGAAGCCGATGCGCGGCAGGCTCGCGAGCACCGGGTTGCGCATCACCACCTTCTTCGCCTGCGGCCACGTGCCGTCCACGACGATGAGCGTCTCCGGCGGGTTCGCCCGCGCGTCCTCGACGGAGATGGCGTCCTCACCGGGGAAGAGCACCGCGACGCGCTCGGGGTTGCGGGCCAGCTCCTCCAGGCGCGCATGGCCGGTGAAGTCCACGCCCCGGTGCAGTTCGGAGTTGGGCAGCGACAGGTGGGCCATGCGCGCCGTGCCGATGGCCACGCGCCGCTCCCGGGGGTGCTGCAGGAACACCACGCGCGTGCGCGTCTCCAGTTGGGGAACGTGCGCGCAGTAGCACGCGCTCTCGGGACGCAGACACCGGACACAGAAGGAACGCACGCGGGCCCTTTATCACGACCCCGCCCGGACAGCCCGATGGCCAGGGCCGATGGCCGGGCCCGGAC
>NZ_RAWA01000486.1 GCF_003611675.1 Corallococcus sp. CA053C | reverse complement strand
CCCGACGGGCGCCCCGTCCGGTCTGTCGACCGCGCGCTGAAAGGCTTCACGCTCCATGGCAACTCCGCACATCTCCGCCGCTCCGGGTGACTTCGCCGAAGTGGTCCTCATGCCCGGCGACCCGCTGCGCGCCCGCTACATCTCCGAGCGCTTCCTGGAAGGCGCGCGCGCCGTCACGTCGGTGCGCAACATGCTGGGCTACACCGGCACCTTCCGGGGCAAGAAGCTGTCGGTGCTGGGGCACGGCATGGGCGTGCCCTCCATCTCCATCTACGCGACGGAGCTGGTGCGGACCTACGGCGCGCGCGTGCTCATCCGCGTGGGCAGCTGCGGGGCGCTGCGCGAGGACGTGAAGCTGCGCGACGTCATCGTGGCGCAGGGCGCGGGCACCGACTCGCGGGTGAACCGCATGCGCCTGATGGACCACGACTTCCCGGCGGTGGCGGACTTCACGCTCGTGCGCCGCGCGGTGGAGGCGGCGGAGAAGCGGAACAAGGCCGTGCGCGTGGGCTCGGTGTTCACGTCGGATTTGTTCTACCACCCGCAGGAGGCGCTCAACGCCACGCTCGCCCGCATGGGCATCCTGGCGGTGGAGATGGAGATCGCCGGCCTGTATGGCGTGGCGGCGGAGTTCGGCGCGCGGGCGCTGGGGATGCTCACGGTGTCGGACCACATCCTCACCGGGGAGAAGCTGTCCCCCGAGGATCGGCAGACGACGTTCGACGAGATGATCGAGCTGGCGCTCGACGTCGCCGTCTCCGAGGCGTAAGGACGCGGGCATGAGCTTTGGTTCCCGCAGGGGCCCGCCGTCGGGGCTGGCGCGCAAGGCGGCCCAGCGCACCCCGGGCCACCACTACAACGCGAGCTTCCTCGCGGCCTCGGACCGCGCGGAGATCCTCGCGTGGTTGGGCACGCTGCACCCCCTGTGGGAGGAGCGCTATTCGAAGCACTTCCCCCCGCCGGAGGGGCAGGCGCAGCGGCGGCTCTTGCGGCCGGTGTACTGGCTGGGCAACTGGCAGTTCGCGTGCCTCGACTACTACCGGCCACCGAAGGGCGTGAAGGACCGCTGCGTGAAGGCGGAGCCCTTCCCGGAGGTGCTGGAGCGGCAGCTCGTCAAGGTGGAGGCGCTGGCGCGGCGGATGTTCCGGGGCCCGGACATGCCGCAGGGCTGGCACCTCAACACGTGTCTGGTGAACTTCTACGGCAGCCGGTTGGAGGACGGGCGCTGGGTGGACACCGCGCGCGTGGGCGAGCACAAGGACTTCGAGCCCGGGCCGGTGGCGTCGCTGTCATTGGGTGAGCGTGCGCTCATCCAGTTCGTCACGTCCTCACGGCCTGGCGAGCGCGACGCGGTGGTGCTGGAGCAGTGGTTGGATGATGGCTCGTTGCAGCTCTTCGGCGGCGCGCAGTGGAAGGAGCAGACGTTCCACCGGGTGCAGCGGGTGGACACGCGCGCCGGGCACGTGATGCCGCCGGAGCTGCCGGACTTCCGCACGCGGCGCATCAACCTGACGTTCCGCTACGTGCCGGACGCGCACGTGACGCCGTTCGCGGCGCTGAGCGCGGAGGCCCGCGAGGACGTGCGGCCGTACATGGCGACGCTCGCGCAGGGCAGCCGCTTCTTCCGCGAGGAGCTGGCGCGGGAGTCGGCGGCGAAGGCGGAGTAGGGGAGGGCGCGGACGTCGTGCGTCCGCGCCGGCCTTTCCGCTGGGACGGGCGACTACGAGCCCGTCTCGGGACCCCGGTTGGTGGAGGCGGACGCGGGCGAACGGCCCACGTAGCTGACCTGGGGAGAGCCGCCCCGGGCGGGACGTCCTCCGCCCCGCTCCGGCGCCTGACGCGGCATCCGGGGCGCGTTGCCCTGCGGGTTGCCACGCGCTTCGTGGGGGGCGGACTGGGAACCGCGCCCGCCCGGGGGCTCGGTGTCCTGCGCGCGCTGGCGGCGGTTGTCGCCGGGTCCGCCGTTCGTCGGGGGGGCGAAGGAGGCGTCTTCGGCGTTCGGCGTGCGCTGTCCGCGCGGGGGCCGGCCGTTCGTGCGCGGCTCGCCTTGCGGCGACGCGTTCGTGCCGGACTCGCTGTACTGCTGCTGCGGGCGACCGTTCATGCGCGGCTCGCCGTTCTGCTGCGCGCCACTCGCTCGGGACTCGCCGTTTCGCGGCTGCGACCGGTTGTTCATCCGGGGCTCGCTGTACTGCTGCAACGGGGCCTGCGGGTCGGAGCCATTGGTCTGCCGCGGGCGACCGTTCATGCGCGGCTCGCCGTTCTGCTGCGCGCCACTCGCTCGGGACTCGCCAGGCTGCCGCGCTGACGGTCCGTCGTTCCGGGAGCCATTCTGCTGGGACCGATCCTGCGTGCGCGGCTCACCGTTCTGCGGGGACCGGCCGTTCGCGCGCGCTTCGCCGTGCTGCGAGGGCTGCCCGTCCGTCCGAGCGCCAGCGGTCTGCTGCGCTCGACCATTCATCCGGGGCCCGCTGACCTGCGACGGGTTCTCCTCCCGGGCGCCGCCGCCCTGCTGAGGCCGGCCGTTCATGCGCGGCTCGCCGTTCTGCTGCGAGCCATTCGCACGGGGCTCGCCGCCCTGGGAGCGGCCGTTCGCGCGCGACTCGCCATGCTGCTGCGCGACGTCCATCCGGGGCTCACCGCCCTGCTGGGGCCGGCCGTTCGCGCGCGATTCGCCACGCGGAGGGCGGCCGTTCATGCGCGGCTCCCCGTTCGTGCGCGGCTCGCCGCCCGACGGCGCGCCGTTGATGCGCGCATTGCCAGTTTGCGGCTGCGACGGGCCATTCGCGCGCACGTCACCGTTCGGCTGTCGCGGCGGACGCCCATCGCGGCGCGGCTCGTTCGGCGCGCGCTGCTGCGGGTTCCCGTTGCGAGGCCCGCCACCCTGCGGAGGCCGGCCATTCGTGCGCGCATCGCCCGAAGCGTTCGCGCCCTGCGCCACCGGGGCACCGTTTCCGGCGCGCGGCCCGCCCTGCTGCGGACGTCCGTTGTTCCCGCCGGGCCGTGCTCCGCCCTGCTGCGGACGCGCCGCCGCACCCTGCTGCGGTCCCGCGTTCCCGGGCCGGGGAGCACTGCCGTTGCGCGGCGGCGGCTTGCCACCGAATCCCCCACCACGCCGCCGCCCATCGCGCGGGCTCGACGTGACGACCGGCCGTCCGCGCTCTCCGCCACCCTGCCGCAATACCAGCGCTTCCAGCGCGCGCAGCTCCGCCTCCTCCGCGCTGACGCCGTCCTCCAGCTCCACCGCGGCCACGGGCGCCGGGGCCGCGCGCAGGTCGCCGCGTCCCTCCTGCCCGAAGCGCTCCGCCCGACCCGCCGGGCGACCCTGCGCCCCCGGACGACGCGGCGGCTCGCGGAACGTGCCCGACGGCGAGAACTCCGGCGTCAGGTCGCGCCGCACGTACGCATTCCAGATCTCGCCCGTGTCCCCCGAGCGGCTCTCCAGCCGGGGCGAGATGCCCGTGAGGAACTCGCGCACGTTGTCCAGGTCGCGGCGGAAGTAGAACTCCGCCTGGCTGTTGCGCGCGGCCGCCACCGTCTGCGGGAAGTCGATGAGCGTCGGCCCATTCCCACTCATCAGGATGTTGTAGGGCGACAGGTCCCCATGGATGAGATCCGCGCACAAGGTGCGAATCACCTGCCCACGCAGGTCCAGGTAGACGGCCTCGGCGTCCTCGGGCGTCAGGGGCGGGGCCTCCACGAGCCGGGGCGCGGGCTGGCCTTGCTCGTCCAGCACCAGCTCCATCAGGAGGATGCCCTCGTAGAACAGCACGGGGGTGGGGACGCGGACGCCCTGCGCGTGCAGCTTGTAGAGCGAGTCGGCCTCGGCGTTCTTCCAGGCCTCCTCCGCGGCGGCCTGCCCGAAGCGGCTGCCCTTCTCCATGGCGCGCCGGGTGCGCGAGTTGCGCACCTCACGGCCTTCCTTGTAGCCGGAGTTGTTGCGGAAGTTGCGCTCGTGGCGCTCCTTGTACAGCTTGGCGGCGACCACCTGGCCGGCGTGCTGGACGAGCCACACCTCTGCCTCCTTGCCCGTCTTCAGCTGGCCGATGACGGCGTCAATGATGCCGTCGGCGAGGAGGGTCTCGAGGGAGTCATTCATTCTTAGGCAGAAGGCCGGAACGGCACGGGGCGGGGAGCTTCAGGCGTCACGTACACCGGCGGCCCCTGCTCGCCATGATGCACGTTGGAGATGAGAACACCGGGCAGGCCCTGGTTTCCATCGCCGTCACGCTGAACGTCGTCCAGAAGGCCCACGTACCGCTTGCTAGCAGCTTGGCAAGCAGGGGGCCAGGGGTGGGGTCGTCCCTGTAACCTGTTCGCCGGCCATCCCTGCCCGGGGACCGCTTGACGCGGCTCGGACGTCCAAGTCCCGCCAATCCCGCAACAAGAGGAGCCGTCCGCCCATGATGAAGGTCCTACCGCTGTGGGGTGTCCTGTTCGCCTCGCTGTGCGCGCACGCGGAAGACCGCGTCGCCGGAGCCCGGGAGCACCAGACGGCGGAGCTCGTCCGGAGCTTCAAGGCAGCGGGCCTGTCCTGGCCCCCGGAGGAGCTCTACCTGCGGGCCTTCAAGGTCGAGCGCGAGCTGGAGGTCTGGGCGGGCCCCCGGGGCAAGCCGCTGGTGAAGGTGCGCACGTATCCCATCTGCGCGGCGTCCGGCGACGTGGGCCCCAAGCGCGCCATGGGCGACTCCCAGGTGCCGGAGGGCTTCTACACGGTCGACCTCTTCAACCCGAAGAGCAACTTCCACCTGTCCATGCGCGTGAGCTACCCGAACGCGCTCGACCGGAAGCTGGGGGCCGCGCAGCCGGGCGGCGACATCTACATCCACGGCAACTGCGTGAGCATCGGCTGCCTGGCCATCGAGGACGGGCCCATTGAAGCGCTGTACGTGATGGTGTCCGAGGCCCGGGCGCGCATGGGGCGCGACGTGCCGGTGCACATCTTCCCGCGCCGGCTGGACGCGGCGGGGCTCGCGGCGCTGGAGGCCCTGCCCGGCGTCACCGATTCGCGCAAGGACTTCTGGCGCGGCCTGGAGCCTGGCTACCGGTGGTTCGAGGCCCAGCGGCGCCCCCCGCGCGTGAAGGTGAACGCCGCGGCGACGGCCTACGTGGTGACCCCGGCCTTCCCTGTCCGGTAGCCCCGAGGACCTGCTAGAAATCCCCCCATCGTCGGTGCCGCCGCTGTCGCCGACTCCTGGGGGTTGCGCACATGAAGTCTTCTGTCGGGCTGCAGGAGTCCGGGTCTCCCGAGGGCGCGCGAGCGCTCGTGTCCCTGACGACCACGGAGCTGGCCGCCGCCCTTCGCGCCCGCCAGGTCAGCGCCGTGGAGGTGCTGGAGGCCTTCCTCTCCCGCGCCCGTCAGCACAACCCCGCGCTCAACGCCGTCGTGACGTGGGACGAGGAGCGGGCCCGCGAACGCGCCGCCCAGGCGGACGCCGCGCTCGCGCGAGGGGAGGTGTGGGGACCGCTGCACGGTGTGCCCTTCACGGTGAAGGACGCGTTCAGCACCGCGGGCCTGCGCACGACGTCCGGCCATCCGGAGCTGGCCGGGTACGTGCCCTCGGAGGACGCGACCGCGGTGGCCCGGCTCAAGGCCGCGGGCGCCATCCTCTGGGGCAAGACGAACCTGCCGCCGTTCGCCTCCGACTACCAGACGCACGGGCCGCTGCTGGGCCGGGCCAACAACCCGCATGACCTGGGCCGCACGACGGGCGGCTCCAGCGGTGGCGCGGCGGCGGCGGTCGCGGCGGGCTTCACCCCCTTCGAGGTGGGCAGCGACATTGGCGGCTCCATCCGGCTGCCGGCGCACTTCTGCGGCATCGTCGGCATCAAGCCCACGGAGCACCGCGTCTCCAACGCGGGCCACGTCCCCGACATGCCCAATGGTCCGCGCCACGTGCGCCACATGGCGTGTTCCGGTCCGCTGGCGCGCTCGGTGGCGGACCTGCGGCTCATCCTGTCCCTCATCGAGGGCGAGGATCCGCGCAACCCGGAGGTGCCGCCCGTCGCGCCGCTGGGCGCCGCGAAGCCCCGGGCGCTGAAGGGGCTGCGGCTGGCGTGGGCGGACACGCTGGGCCCTTTCCGGGCCGACGACTCCACGCGCCAGCTCCTCGAGCGCTTCACCGCGACGCTGCGGGCCGAGGGCGTCGTCGTGGAGCACGCCGTGCCGGAGGCCCTGGACTTCGACGACCTCTTGGAGGTGTGGGGCCTGATGGAGGGCGGGGAGGTGGGCGCCCCGCTGCCGCCGGCCTGGTGCCAGGGCTTCCGGGACCAGTTCCTCCCGCTCAAAGAGGACCGGATGGCGGCGGCCATCGTGCGGGGCACGTACCTGGACCTCGCCGGCATGGGCGCGACGCTGTCCCGGCGGGACGGGCACATGGCCACGCTGGAGCGGTTCCTGGCGGGGTGGGACGCGTGGCTGGTGCCGGTGTCGCCCACGGCCGCCATCCCGCACACGCCCTTCGGCGGACCGGTGGAGGTGGACGGCGCGCCGCGCGGCTACCTGGAAGCGCTGGGCGGGTTCACCAGCTTCTTCAACGCCACGGGGAACCCCGTCGTGGTGTTCCCGCTGGGGCGCACCGAGGCGGGCCTGCCGGTGGGGGTGCAGCTCGTGGGG
>NZ_RAWA01000485.1 GCF_003611675.1 Corallococcus sp. CA053C | reverse complement strand
CAGCACGATGCCGCGCTCCACCTTCATCACCACGCCCGTAGCGTCCGAGCCCAGCGCGAAGCGACCGTCGCGGCCCACCTCCACCGTCCGGCCGCCCGGGAAGCGCACGACCGCGGAGCCCTGCTCGCCCGTCTCCACCGCGTCGCCCGCGAGCAACGGCCCCGCCACGGCCGGCCCCACCTTGCCCGCGCGCTCCAGGCGCACGTCGCCGGACAGGCCCTCCAACTGCGCGAGCGGCGCCGCGGCCCCCGCGTCCACTTCGGCCACGGGCGCGGGCTTCGCCGCCTCTTCGCGCTCACACCCCGAGCAGCCACCGACGAGGACGAGCAGCGACAGCGCCAGGATTCGGACAGGACTCACTGAAACCTCGGCGGCGGACGGAGGGCGCGGGCGCGGGGCCTCGCGACTCACCGGCCCCTCGGGAACAAATCAACGTTGAAGATGGCCTGCTCGCCGTCGCGCACCGTGACGGTCTTGGTCTGCGACACGTGCCCGGGCGCGGAGAGCGTGATGCGGTACGTGCCGCCGCGGACGCGCGCCGTGAAGCCGCCCACCTTGTCCGTGCGCGTGCGCACCTTCGCCTGCGGGATGGACACCGTCGCCACCAGGGGCCGTCCGCTCCGGGCGCTGCGCACCTGGCCCAGCAGCGTGGCCAGCTCCTTCCGGCTGCGCACGGGAGTCAGCTCCACCCGCAGCTCGGAGGCCTGCCCCACCACCACCACCGCGGCCTCCTCCGCCGGACGGAAGCCCGGAGCCGCCACGGAGACGGCCACCGGGCCGGGCTCGAGCCCCTCCAACAGCGCCTCGCCCCGCATGTCCGTGCGCAGCGCGACGGTGCCCGCGGTGACGCGCACGCCGGGAAGGGGCACGCCGCCGCCCTTGCCCTGCACCACCGTCACCTTCAGGGACCCCGTGGTGGGCGCCTGCACCTTCTTGCGCAGCCGCACCTGGACCGGCGCGTTCTCCTCCGAGTCGCTGACGGTGGCGCTCTCCGTCACCTCCTCATAGCCCTCCACGCTCACCCGCGCGGACTGCGCGCCCGACGGCAAGAGCGCCCGCACCTCGCCCTGCGCGTCCGTCACCAGCTCCTCGCTGGTGCCGGGCGCCCTCAAGGAAGGCACCAGGACCCGGGCCCCGGCCAGCGGCGCGCCCGTGTCCGCGTCCACCACCCGCATCGGGACGAAGCCCTGACGCGGGCCTTCAATAGATCGCGACGCCCGCGCGTCGCCCCGCCACGCCAGCTCCAGCGCCAGCCCCATGCGCCGCAGCCGCTGCTCGGAGCGCAGCCCCACCTCCTCCAAGGTCATCGTGTCGCGCGCCTGCTGCACCTCCAGCATCAGCGTCCCCGTCCACCGCTCCCGGCGCACCACCGGGTGCAGCAGCGCCGCCCCGACGACGTAGCCCGAGGAGGACGCCTTCAGCCCTCCCGCGGCGTGCGCGGAGAGCGTCAGCGGCACCTCTCCTCGCGCCTCCAGCCGGAAGCCCGCCGGCAGCGCCACCAGCACCCGGCCCGACACCAGCGCCGCGTGCCGCACGCCCCGCTGCAACACCGGCGCGGTGGAGAACCCACCGAACAGCGGCAGCTGCGCGAAGCCGTAGCCCGCGCCCAGCTCCAGCCGCACCGGCCCCAGGAACAGGCGCCCGCGCGGCCCCACCGAGCCGCGCGCGAGGCTGCCGCCCGTGACCCGCACCGCCGCCGCGTCCCTCAAGTCGAACGCTTCACGCTGCAGATCCACCTGACCGCCCAGAAAGCCCGCCGTCCAACCCGTCAACGTGAGCGCGCCATCGTTCGGTGTCAGCCCGGCGTAGGTGAGCCCGGGCCCTACATCCACCTGCTGACCTTCGCGTTGGGCCAGGCCGTAGCGCAGGCGCAGCGAGGCGCGCTCCGGCTCGAGCGGCTCCGCCCCGGAGGCCCGGGAGCAGACGAGCGCCAGGAGGAGGACGAGCAGGCGCGGAAGGATGTCGGTGAGGGGGATCGAGCGGCGCAAGGCCCGGCGGAGTATAGAGAAGGAGGGCAGGTGGCCCAACCCGCGATACCGTCATTCCACCAAGAAGCGGCGCGGATCACGGCTGGCTTCTTGCTGGAGTGGAAGTGCTTTGCTAAGCATGACGACGGTCGGTAGCGCCTCGTCTAACCTCCGGGATTCACTCCAGAAACATCGGAGCGCCGCCGTGAGCGGGGCGAGCGAACGCTGAGGAGCGCATACGCCCATGGGCACGCAACTGGTGATGTACGAAGAGGAGTTCACCAAGATCAACGCCGTTTGCGACCGGCTCACGAAGGACGCGAACGCGAAGGTGGTCTTCCTCGTCGACAAGAACGGCCAGCTCATCTCCTCGGCGGGCCAGACGCAGAACATCGACACCACGTCGCTCGCGTCGCTGACGGCCGGCAACGTGGCCGCCATGGGCGGACTGGCGAAGCTGATCGGGGAGAACGAGTTCCCCAACCAGTTCCATGAAGGGGCGAAGGACAGCCTCTACATGACCATCGTCGGCAGCCGGGTGGTGCTGGTCGTCATCTTCGACAACCGCACGAGCCTGGGTCTGGTGCGCCTTCGCATCAAGAAGGCCAGCGACGAGCTGACGAAGATCTTCGAAAGCCTCGTGAAGAAGACCGACAGCCCCGGAGCCGGTTCGCCGTTCGCCGAGATCTCCGACGACGATATCGACAACCTCTTCAGCGAGTAACCCGGGAAGCCATGTCCTTCATCAATTACTCATCCCGCGAAATCAACTGCAAGATTGTCTATTACGGGCCGGGGCTCTGCGGGAAGACCACGAACCTCCAGTACATCTACAACAAGACGGCGGCGGACACGAAGGGCAAGCTCATCTCGCTCTCCACGGAGACGGACCGCACGCTCTTCTTCGACTTCCTGCCGCTGTCGCTCGGTGAGATCCGCGGCTTCAAGACGCGCTTCCACCTCTACACGGTGCCCGGTCAGGTGTTCTACGACGCCAGCCGCAAGCTCATCCTCAAGGGCGTGGACGGCGTGGTGTTCGTCGCCGACAGCCAGATCGAGCGCATGGAGGCGAACATGGAATCGTTCGAGAACCTGCGCATCAACCTGGCCGAGCAGGGCTACGACCTGAACAAGATCCCGGCCGTCATGCAGTACAACAAGCGCGACCTGCCCAACGCGGTGACGACCGAAGAGATGCACAAGACGCTCAACCCCCGGAACATGCCGGAGTACCAGGCCGTGGCCCCCACCGGTGTGGGCGTGTTCGACACGCTCAAGGCCGTGGCCAAGCTGGTCCTCACGGAGCTGCGCAAGGGCGGCTGATCGCCGCCTGCTTCCCTGCCGGGTTGGCTTGCCCCCTATCGGGCAGCCCCCGGCAAAGGATGGTATGACCTCGTGCCGTCGGGCAGAGCCGCCTTCCGAGGTCGTACCGTGCGCGTCGCATCCGCCACCTTCCGTCTCCTCGCGCTCCTGAGCGCTGGCCTTTCAGGGCCGGTGTTCGCGCAAGGGCCTTCACCGCGCGGGTGAAGACGCTGGAGGAGCAGGTCGTCGACCTGAAGGAGAAGATCTACCGCTCCAAGGCGCGCCTCCTGCTGTTGCAGGAGACGGTGATGGGCGGCGAGCTGTCCACGGGCGCCCGCGCGGTGCTCGTGCACAAGAACGAGATGGGCAACGCGTTCCAGCTCGAGTCCGTGGTGTACGCGCTGGACGGCGCGCCCATCTTCACCCAGGTGGACACGCAGGGAGACTTGAACCGGCACCAGTCGCTGGAGGTCTTCAACGGCCGCATCGTGCCGGGCCAGCACCAGCTCGCGGTGCGGCTCGTGTACCGGGGCAGCGGCTACGGCGTGTTCAGCTACCTGGAAGGCTACAAGTTCAAGGTGCAATCCAGTTACACCTTCAACGCGGAGTCCGGAAAGGTCACCACGGTGAACGTGGTGGGCGTGGAGAAGGGTGGCCTCACCACGGACCTGAAGGACCGGCCCGCGGTGCGCTACGACATCGAAGTGGCCAAGGACACGCGCACGCCCAAGCCGCCCGTCTCCGGGACGGAAGCGGCGCCGGGCGTGGTGCCCGAGCCGGCCTCCACCTCCAGCGGGACGAAGTAGGAGCGGGAACCGCCGTGACCGCGACGCTGCACGCCCTGGCCCTCGCCCTGTCCCTTGGGGCCGCGCCCGCGCCCTCCCCGGCTACCAAGCCCGGGAGCGCGCTGCCCGCGCTCCCCGCTTCCCTGAGCACGCGCGCCGCGTCCGTGGAGGCCGTGGAGGCGCAGCTGAGCACCGCCGAAGCGGGCCTGCGCTTCGTGGAGTCGCAGTTCACCGAGCGCCCCGAGCCGAGCAGCGCCGACTCGCAGTTGAAGCGCTTCTCCGAGGGGGAGCTGCACTCGCTCCTGGGGGACTGGGCCGCCGCGTCCGTCCTCTTCTACGACCTGGTGAGCGACCCGGACTTCAAGTCCAACCCGCGCTACCCCGAAGCGGTCTTCTACCTGGCGGACGCGCTCTACCAGCAGAAGAACGACATTGGCGCGCGGGTGTACCTGCGGGACGTGCTGTCGCTGCCCCTGACGCCGCAGCGCTACAAGGAAGCCGTGAGCCGCTACCTCGCGGTGGCCGCGCGGCTCCAGCAGTTCGAAGGCATCGACGCGTACGTGGAGAAGGCACGCGAGCTGTCCGGCGGCGTGCTGGCCCCGGACATCGCCTACGTGCACGCGCGCGGCACCTTCAAGCGCACGGACCTGTCTCCGGAGGAGCACCAGCAGCGCTCGCGTGCGCTGTTCGCCCCGCTGGCGCAGACGCCCGGCCGCTTCCGCGTGCAGGCCGTCTACCACCTGGGGGTCCTGAGCGTGCAGGCCGGGGACTACCCCGCCGCCATCGCGCAGTTCCAGCGCATCGTCGCCACCGGGCCGGAGGCCGTCGTGTCCACGGGCCTGCCGGAGCCGGAGGCCCAGCGCTTCCGGGAGCTGGCGCGGGTGTCGCTAGGCCGGCTGCTGTACGAGACGGGCCGCTACGACGAGGCGCTGGATCAGTACAGCCAGGTGCCGCGCGAGAGCGAGCGCTTCCCGGAGACGCTGCTCGAAGTGGCGGCGGCGTACGTGCGCAAGCAGGACTTCGTGCAGGCGAAGAACGCCACGGACATCCTGCTGCTCGTCTCACCGAACTCGCAGCTCGCGCCCGAGGCGCAGATCCTCCAGGGCCACCTGCTCCAGAAGCTGCGCCAGTACGACGAAGCGCTGGAGACCTATGACGGCGTGGTGCGCACGTTCGCGCCCGCGCGCGACAAGGTGGATGCGCTCCTGCGCGTGAACCAGGACCCCGTCGCGTACTTCGACAACCTGCTGGCGCGGAACGAGAAGTCGCTCGACGTGAGCACCCTGCTCCCGCCGCTGGCGCTCCAGTACGCGTCCACGCAGAGGGAGGTCGCGAACGCGGTGCGGATGGTGGGCGATCTGGACAGCGGACGGCAGGGCGCGGGCGAGGCGAAGGCCATCGCGGAGCGCATCCTGGAGGCGCTGGATGCGCGCGGGCCGGAGGCGTTCCCGGACCTGCAGGAGGGCTACACCCGCGTGGAGACCGTGGACACCGCGCTCACGGTGGCCGAGCAGTCACTCGTCCGCGCGGAGACGGCGCTGGTGGAGGAGAAGCTGACGCCCGCCGAGCGCGAGAAGCTGCTCGTCGCCCAGGGCGTTCGCGAGGCCCAGCGCCTGCGCTTCGCGACGCTGCCCACGACCACCCGCGAGCTGGAGGACCGCCGCCACCGCATGCAGGCGCGCGTGGACGCAGTGGACCGCGACGCCTTCCGGCTGGGGTACGAGCTGCAGAGCCTGCACGCCAACGCCGCCGCCGTGCGCAAGTGGGTGGAGGACAGCCGCGAGGACCGGCAGGCGGACCCCGCCGAGGAGCGCGAATTCCTGGTGCAGCTCCAGGCGGAGATCGCCACGCTGAGAGATTTGCAGTCGGAGCTGGACCACACCCGTGCCCGGCTCGCGACCGAGCGCCAGTCCACGGACACGTCGCTGGAGGGCGAGGCCGCCATCCGCACCCGGTACGCCGCCACGCTCCAGCAGGAGCACGCGGTGCTGCAAGCGGGTGAGTCCCGGCTGTCCGGCGAGGACACCCGCGTGCTCCTGCGCATGCACGCGGTGCGCACGCGCACGGACGTGCTGCGCGGTCGCGTCGCGGTGGCCCGGGTGGCGCTCCGCGCGCGGCTGGAGCACCGCGTACAGTCCATCCGCGACAAGGTGCGCGCCGAACAGGCGCTGCTGAAGGGCTACGAGCAGGAGGTGGCCGGCGCATCGGGCGACGCGCGCAACCTCGTGGGCCGCATCGCCTACGACAGCTTCCGTCGCGTGCGGCAGCAGTTCTACGAGCTGGTGCTCAAGGCGGACACCGGCACGGTGGACGTGGCCTTCAGCCGCACGCAGGACAACGCCACGAACATCCAGAAGGTCGCGAAGCAGAAGAGCGAAGCGCTGCGCGCGCTGGACACCGAGTTCAAGGACGTCCTGTCGTCGGAAGAGGGGGACTGAGAGTCATGCGCCGCCCCCTCCTCGCCCTCCTCATGGCCCTCGCGCCCGTGGCCGTTCACGCCGCGCCCAAAGCCGCCACCAAGACGGCTCCCAAGGCTTCGCCGAAGTCTTCGGCCAAGACGTCGCCCAAGGCTTCGGCCAAGGATGCCGCCGCTCCGACCC
>NZ_RAWA01000484.1 GCF_003611675.1 Corallococcus sp. CA053C | reverse complement strand
GCACCCAGCAGGCAGGCTCCATGTCGGGCAAGGTGGTGGATGCCCGGGGCCAGCCGATGTCCGGGGTGACGGTCGTCGCGGACAACACGCTCATCTACAACACCAACGCCCTGGCGACGACGGGCTCGGATGGCACCTACCGCATCGACGTCAGCAAGCCGGCGGGGACCTGGCACGCCAGCGCGACCCACAAGGTCCAGTACAACTCCCGCTCCTACACCTTCGACCTGGATCCGAACGACGACAGCGTCTTCGCCGGGACCGACGGGGCGGTGCGCAACTTCACCTGGAAGCTGTCGGGCAGTCGCCCCGACTCCGGCTTCTACGGAGGGTTCGTCGCGGTGTACGTGGATCAGCTGCTGGACCCCGCGGATCCGGAGCAGCCCATCAACTCGGACGACATCGAGCTGACGCTCACCCCGAGCGGCAAGCTGGTGGACGGCAGCGACGGCGCCCCCATCACGAAGAAGCTGGTGCACACGGGGGATGGTGACGTGGTGGAGGACGTGCCCGTCGGCCGGTACACGGTGACGGCCCGCTACGCCCAAACCGGCAAGTCGCCCCGGCCCATGCAGGTCCGCCTCAAGGACACCGGGGACTACGCCGACTCCGTGACCGCGGACTTCGAGGTCCTCGTCACCACCCGGCATCAGATCCTGCTGAACGCCCAGCTTCCGACGCCCTGAGTCACCGCCAGGCGCGCTGTACTCCCGGGGGCAGCACTCCTGCTCCCGGGCCTTCGCGTTTGAGCACAGGCCCGCAAAAGCGAAGAGCCGGCCTCCCGTGAAGGAGGACCGGCTCTTTCTGCCAGGAAGCGGCAGGATTACTTCATGTTGCCGATGATCGACATCGCGATCTCGTTCAGCTTCTTCATGATGTTCGAGGCGAAGGCAACGGCCTCCTGCTGCTTCTGGAGCATCAGCTGGGCCTCGGCGCGCGTACGGTCATCGCCGGTCAGACCCTTGAGCGAAGCCTCCTCGGTGGAGTTCAGCTTCTGGCTGGTGTTGAAGGCCTTCGAGATGGCGGCGCCGGCGACGGTAGCGTTGGACATGGGATGTCTCCAGGTTTTTGGTAGCGGGTGGGTGCGCTGCGAAGCTGCTTACAAAAGGATTATGGGGGATCGGGGTCCGGAAGTTTCCTCGGTATTTTCCGATCCGGATTTTCTCCCCATTTCCCGGACTCGCGCGGTCCGGGCCGGTTCGCCCGCATAGGAGGTAGGGCCTTCCGGGGGGACCGCATGGGCCCTGACTGGAAAATTCGCACTCCTTCAAGCGAAACTTCCAGCCGCCCGCGAGCGACAATCCATCCAGTTCATCCATTTTTAGCGGTTTCCTGACTTCCAGTTCCCTTACCCGGGGGATGCCCATGGCGACGAACATCAGCGGCCTGAACACCCAGACCGTCAGCGTGAAGAATCCTGGTCCTGGCGTGAACGACGCGACCATCGCGAAGAACACGAAGCTCATCGAGTCGACGCTGGGCCTGGTGGACAAGGCCATCGCCGGCGCGACCGCCAAGTCGGACAAGGCGAACGCCAAGGCCGATCAGATGGGCAAGTCGGTGACGACGAAGAGCGCCTCCGCCAGCTCGGGCGCCTTCCCCACGGAGATGCCGAACCCGCTGGACAACGCCAACGCGCGCTACTCCCTGGAGGTCAAGGACAACAAGATCAAGACCCCGGGTGGCTACACCATCGAACCGCTCGGCCAGTTCGAGTGGAAGGTGACGGGCCCGGACGGCAAGGAGACCCGCGTGTGGGGCGATCCGCACGTCGACGAGGGCGACGGCGGCAAGTGGGACTTCAAGAACGACACCACGTTCGTCCTGGGCGACGGCACCCGCATCAACGTCAACACCGTGCCGTACGGCAACGGCATGACGGTGACGGGCTCGCTCGACATCATCATGGGCGACGACCACGTGACGGTGAAGGACCTGGACAAGGGCAAGGGCACCATCAGCGAGGTGAAGCGCGACGCGGTCGATGAGGCGGTGCGCTTCGCGGGCCAGAACAAGACCGTGGACGTCGTGACGATGGGCGCCTCGACGGACGACTGGACCTTCGAGAGCGCGGAGATCGTCGGCTCGGAGAACGGCGGCGAGACGCTGAAGAAGGGCGGCGACGTCAACGTCACCCACACCTACGGTGGTTCGGCGAACCCGGCCCTGTCCCAGAGCAACAAGGAGCCGCTGGCCGCGCTGCAGAGCCGGCTCAACGCGGTGTCGAACACCTTCGACTCGCTGTCGCAGACGCGCACGAACGGCTTCAACCCGTTCACCCGCGCGGATGACCTCGGCGGCACGTACGACAAGAGCAAGCACCGCAAGGGTCTGTCGGAGGCCTTCGACTCGGTGACCACGATGCTGAAGACCCTGAAGCAGATCCCGCGCATGAGTGATACCGTGCGTCCGCGCAACATCTTCTTCTAGTCGTCACACCCTCCCGCGAGCGGGGCGGTGTGGTGCCCCGCTCGTCAGGAGGTTCACGTTGAGTCCCAAGCCCCCGCCCCAAGCCCAGTCCGCCGAGTCCCGCCAGCAGGAAGAAGATGCGCGGTTGATTCGCGGAGAAGTGACGCTGGGGGAGTTCCTGAAGATGCCGCAGGCGACGCTCTATCGCTGGGCGGCGACGGCACACCAGATCATGCAGGCGGGCAAGACGGCCCAGGCCCTGGACATCTTCAAGGGGCTCGTGGCCGCGTCGCCGTATGACAGCGTGCTGCACTGCCAGGTTGGCGCCGCGTACATGACGCTCGAGCGCTTCGACGAGGCCTTCGACGCCTTCCAGCAGTCGCTCCGCTTCAACGCCGACAACGGGGATGCGCTCGTGGGCCGCGGGGAGATCTTCCTGCGCCGCGGCAACGTCCCCGCCGCGCTCGCGGACTTCAGCCGCGCCATCCAGAACGACCCGTCCCTGCAGCGCCGCTCCACGCAGCGCGCGCGCGGCACGTTGCTCGCGCTCAAGCAGCAGGCGGATCGCGTCCAGGGCTCGGGCGGGCAGCCGTCCTCCTCGAAGAAGTAGGCGGAGAAGCAGACCGCGTGGCCCTGGCCTTGTGCCGGGGCCTTCGCGCTGGTGAGGACAGGCCCGCAAAAGCGAAGAGCCGGCCTCCCGTGAAGGAGGACCGGCTCTTTCTGCCAGGAAGCGGCAGGATTACTTCATGTTGCCGATGATCGACATCGCGATCTCGTTCAGCTTCTTCATGATGTTCGAGGCGAAGGCAACGGCCTCCTGCTGCTTCTGGAGCATCAGCTGGGCCTCGGCGCGCGTACGGTCATCGCCGGTCAGACCCTTGAGCGAAGCCTCCTCGGTGGAGTTCAGCTTCTGGCTGGTGTTGAAGGCCTTCGAGATGGCGGCGCCGGCGACGGTAGCGTTGGACATGGGATGTCTCCAGGTTTTTGGTAGCGGGTGGGTGCGCTGCGAAGCTGCTTACAAAAGGATTATGGGGGATCGGGGTCCGGAAGTTTCCTCGGCATTTTCCGATCTTTTTCGGCGCCGGGAAAGAGGCCCTCGGAAACCCACGACGCTTGCTGGGACGCACCCTCTTTGGAGGTTGTGCCGATAACAGACTAAGCTGTCCGCGCCCGAAGCCACCCCAGTCCCTCGGTGGTCGGTTGCGGGCAACGTCCTCCTGTCCTCCCTGTGAGGGACCCGCGCTGATGACGACCGAATCCAAGGCTCCGGTGTCGAACGACAACACCCGGCCGCTGTCCGGCCCGGAGATGCTCGAGCGGGCCACCGAAGGCTTCAACCTGTTCCAGGACGGGCAGTTCCACGAGTCGCTGGGCCTCTTCCAGCACCTGGCCTCGTTGGATCCGTCAGAGGCGTACTTCCAGACGGCCCTGGGGGCCTGCCACCTGGCGCTGGAGGATCTGGACGCGGCCGTGGCGTGCTTCAACCGCGCCATCGAGCTGGATCCGTCCGACATCACCCCCTTCGTCAACCGGGGCGAGGCCTTCCTGCGCCAGGGCCGGGTGACGGACGCCGCCCATGACTTCCAGCATGCCGTGTCGCTGGATCCCGAGGACAAGGACCCCCTGAGCCGTCGTGCGCGCATGCTGGCCGCCGCGGCCCTGGAGAGCTCCGACGAGGGCGCCGAGGCCGAAGCCCCCGAGGACCGCTCGTAGCATCCCCGCAGGTCCCTCCCTCGCCAGGGGAGGGCACACCCCCCCCTTGGGAACCGGGGCGGGCACGGACTAGGATGGCGCCCCGACGATGGCAACCGGCGATCCGAACAGCTTCCTGAACAAGTACTCCGATATCGTCCTGGCGGTGGTCGTCGTGGCCATCGTCGGGATGATGATCGTCCCGCTGCCGACGTTCCTGCTGGACATCCTGCTGACGCTGAACATCAGCATCTCGGTCATACTTCTTCTCATCTCCCTCTACGTGCCAGGCGCGCTGCAGCTGTCGGTATTCCCGACGGTGCTGCTCATCACGACGATGTTCCGCCTGTCGCTCACCATTTCCACCACACGACTCATCCTGCTCACGGGCGACCCCGGCGAAGTCGTCGTGGCGTTCGGTAACTTCGTGGTGCAGGGCAACTTCGTCGTCGGCGCCATCCTCTTCCTCATCCTGGTGGTGGTGAACTTCATCGTCATCTCCAAGGGCTCGGAGCGCGTCGCCGAAGTGGCCGCGCGCTTCACCCTGGACGCGATGCCCGGCAAGCAGATGTCCATCGACGCGGACATGCGCGCCGGCTCCATTGATCAGGATCAGGGCAAGAAGAAGCGCCGCGACCTGGAGCGCGAAAGCCAGCTCTTCGGCGCCATGGACGGCGCCATGAAGTTCGTGAAGGGCGACGCCATCGCGTCCATCATCATCACGGTCATCAACATCGTGGGCGGCCTCATCATCGGCGTGACCCAGAAGGGGATGGCCGCGGGCGACGCGGCGCAGAAGTACACGCTGCTCACCATCGGTGACGGCCTCGTCGGCATGATACCCGCCATCCTCATCTCCACCTGCGCCGGCATCCTGGTGACGCGCGTGGGCGGTGAGGAAGAGGGGGCGCACCTGGGCAAGGACGTGGGCACCCAGCTCACCGCCTACCCGAAGGCCATCGCCATCGCGGGGGCCATGCTCGTGGGCCTGGGCCTCATCCCCGGCCTCCCCAAGATTCCCTTCTTCATCCTCGGCGCGGGCGCGGGCTTCGGCGCGTACTCGATGATGAAGAAGAAGGACGCGGATCAGGCCGCGGAGGACGCGGGCCCCGCGACGGAGTCCAGCTTCGGCACGCCGGTGTCTTCAGAGCCTGCGCCCAAGGAGCAGCTCAACCCGGACTCGGAGCTGTTCATCCCCGTCGTCACCCCCATCGTGCTGGAGGTGTCCGACGCGCTGGTGCCCTTCGTGGACTCGCGGCAGGACGGCGGCAAGTTCCTCTTCGAACTCATCCCGTTCATGCGCGACGGCCTCTTCGTGGAGCTGGGCGTGCGCTTCCCCGGCGTGCGCGCGCGCGGCAATGGCGGCCTGCCGCCCGGGGCCTACCAGATTCAAATCAACGAGGTCCCCGTCGTCACCGGCCAGGCCACCCTGGGCCACATCCTGGTGAACGACACGGTGGAGCGCCTCAAGCTGATGAACATCCCGGGCTTCGAGGCCATCAACCCCGCGACGCGCCAGCCGGCCGCGTGGGTGCCCGAGCAGTACCGGGAGACGCTGGAGGCCGCCAGCCTCACCACCTGGGACGTGCCCGGCTACATCATCCTGCACACCGCCGCCGTGCTCCGGAAGAACGCCCGCGAGTTCGTGGGCGTGCAGGAGACGCAGACGATGCTGGAGCAGTTGGAGAAGGCGTTCCCGGCCATCGTGAAGGAAGTGGTCCCGAAGATCGTCAACGTGCTGAAGCTGACGGACATCCTCGGGCGCCTGGTGGAGGAGGAGATCTCCATCCGCGACCTGCGCGGCATCCTCCAGGCCCTGTCGGAGTACGGCCAGGTGGAGGCGGACAACGTCATGCTCACCGAGCATGTGCGCGCCTCGCTGCGCCGGTACATCTCCCACAAGTACGCGCGCGGCACCGGCACGCTGGTGGTGTACCTGCTGGATCCGAACATCGAGGAGGCCATCCGCAGCTCCATCAAGCGGACCTCCGCGGGCGCCCACCTGGCGCTGGAGCCGGACATCGCCCAGGAAATTGTCGGCGCGGTGCGCTCCGAGTGCGGCCACCTGCCGCCCAGCGCCCAGCGCCCCGTCATCCTCACGGCGATGGATATCCGCCGCTACGTGCGCAAGCTGCTGGAGTACGAGTTCAACCCCTCGTTCTCCATCCTCAGCTACCAGGAGCTGTCGCCCGAGCTGAACATCCAGCCGGTCGCGCGCATCTCCTCCGGCCGCTAAGGCCGGAGTCGGAAGTCTGGAAGTTCAGGAGTGCAGCGGCCCCCTCGTGGGGCCGCTGTCGTTTCAGGCGCCCGCGAGCACGGCGATCATCAGCGCGAGGAACGTCAGTCCCACCACGCCCATGACGATGAGCGGGACGAACTTCTTCTTGTCCGCGAGCCCCTCCATCGCGCCACCGCCGTCAGGCTCGGGCATGGACTCGCCCTGGGACTCGTCGGGTGGCGGCTCTTCGGAGGACGCGGACGGGTCCTCCGAGGACGCGGAGGCTTCGTCGGGAGGCGCGGGGGCGGGCTCCGGCTCGGGTTCCGGTTCAGGCG
>NZ_RAWA01000483.1 GCF_003611675.1 Corallococcus sp. CA053C | reverse complement strand
GTCCATGCCCATGCCCACCCCCGCCCGGGAGCCTGACGGCCCCGCGAACGCGGAGCCCGGCGGGAGCAAGATGGAAACGGGCCGGTGGGGCGGCAAGCCCCACCCCGGGGGTGAGACTACTCGCCGGTTGCGACGCGGCGCACCGGGCGGGCCTGCAGCGGGCCCACCACCTTCAGGTCATCGAACGTGCACTTGAGGTTGCGGCACCCCAGCGCCAGCTTGCCCACGCGGCCCTCGAAGCCCGGGAGCATCTTGCTGGCGAAGAGCTTCTTGTTGAGGAAGGCGTCCACCCGCACGCCGTTCTTCTGCTTCTTCAGCTGCAGGCGCACCAGCAGCGGGCCCTGCCGGGGCAGCGGCATCTCGTCCCCGACGAGGTTGCGGGTGTCGTCGGCGCTGTTGCCCACGACCTCGCGCCCGTCCTCGGAGAAGTAGCGCCACGACAGGCGCATGCCCACGTCCGGGATGGCGAAGACGGACACCTGCACGTCGCGGATGCGGAACGCCAGCTCGCCGAAGTGCTGCGCGTCCTCCTCCACCGTGAACTCGCGGCCCAGCGGCTTCACGTCCATCAGCACCTCGGCCGTGAAGTCGTCGCTGATGAAGTAGCGGTGGGCCAGGTACGCGCGCGGCACCAGTCGCTCGCCGTCCGTCTCCATGCCGCCCTGCTGCACCTGCAGCTCGCCGTCCACCATGCGCCAGTCACCGCTGTGGACGTTGAGCTCCTCGGTGCCCTGCTCGAAGCCGACCTCCAGCGTGGAGGCCGTGCCGTCGCCGGTGGGCGGCGTGAGCTTGAGGCCGGAGAACACCTCGCCCTCCGTGTTGGGCGGCCAGTGCGCCTGCCCCGGCTTCACCTTCAGGCCCTGGGTGCCGAGGACGTACTTGTCGTCCTGGCCCAGGTGCAGGCTCACCGGCCCCACGAAGGCGCGCACCGCGAAGCCCAGCAGCGCGAGCCCGCCCACCACGGACAGGCCCGTGCGCACCCGGCCCCAGCCCGCGTGGAGCGTGTCCAGGATGACGGCTTCCGGCTTCGCCGGGAGCTTGCGGGTGGGCACCAGTTCCCCGCGTCCCCGCGCCAGCTCCGACGCCGGCGCCACGTGCGGCGACGACGAGGACGCCACCAGGGCCTCCAGCGCCTCGCACACCTCGCTCGCGGTGGCGTACCGGGCCTCGCGGTCCGTCTCCAGCAGCCGCTCCACCACCGGATCCACGCGCGGATCCAGGCCGCGCACGCGCTGGGACGGCAGCTTGAAGCGGCCCACGGGCAGCTCGCCGGTGAGCGCCTCGTACATCATCACGCCCAGCGAGAAGAGGTCGGCCCTGCCGTCCACGTTCTTCGCGTCCCGGCGCTGCTCCGGGGCCATGTAGTTGAGCGTGCCCATGGCCACCGACGTGGCGGTGAGCTGCTTCTGGGAGTCCGGCTGCCGGATGCCCGCGAGCCCGAAGTCCGCCACCTTCGCGTGCAGTCGCCCGTCCAGCAGGATGTTCTCCGGCTTGAGGTCGCGGTGGATGATGTTCTTGTCGTGCGCGCACTCCACCGCGCGCGCCACCTGCAGCAGCACCTTCAGCGCCTGCTGGGGCGGCAGCGGATCCGCGCCGCCCAGCGCGTGGCGCAGCGACTGGCCCTCCACGTACTCCATGACGAAGTAGTAGTGCTCGCCCTCCACGCCCCGGTCGATGATCTGCACAATGTTGGGGTGGCTCAGGGCCGCGAGCGCCGTGGCCTCCTTGTCGAAGCGCGACACGAACTCCGCGTCCTTCGCCAGCCGGGGCGGCAGCACCTTCACCGCCACCGTGCGCCCCAGGGACTGCTGGCGCGCGAGCCACACCTCGCCCATGCCGCCGCGCCCCAGCACCTCCAGCAGCTCCAGGCCCGGGAGCCGGGGCTTCGCCCCCGACACCACCGTCTCCGCGTCCTCCGCCCGGAATCCCGTGTCCAGCGGGGCCCGGGGCTCACGGGCGGGCGGCGCCTTCGGGCGCAGCACCGTGGCCTCGTCCAGCGCCGCGTCCCGGGGCTCCGGCGCCGACGACGGCAGCGCCACGCCGGACGTGTGCGCCGGCGGGGCCTCCTCCGCGGCCGGCACCAACGCCACGGGCACCTCACCCTCGCCCGACTTCCCCACGCCATCCGGTCGCAGGACGTTCATCGCGGTGCCCCCAGGGGACCCGGCGGCGGACTCCCCGCGCACGGCATCCACGGGCGGCCCGGCACTGCCCGGGGCTCCCGAAGGTGCGTCGCGCGGCTCCGTCTCCTGTCCCACCCTGCTGTCCTCCCTGCCCACCCCAACACCGGCGGTGGCGGAAGGTGACATCGACTCCGGCGGATCTCCCACCGTGCGCGGCGTGAACGTCACCGCGACGCCTGCTTCCTCTTCGATACGGGCTGGCGGCCGGCTGACCGACAGCTCGGCCGGACGGATGCTGGACACGTCCGCGCGGCGGACCTCGAAGCGGATGCCGCAGCGGCACACCACCTTCTGGCCGCTCACGTACACCCGGGTGTCGTGCACCGTGCCGCAGTTGGGGCACGACTGCGTCGTGGTCATGGCGCGCACGGTCAGCGCACCTTGCGGGAGGTGGAGGTGGTCAGCTCCGCGCCATGCACGCGGAAGGTCTGCACGCCCTTCTCCTTGCCCTTCACCTGGAGCATGGGCAGCTCCTCCACGTCGAAGCCCGGCCCGGACTTGCGCACCGTCGCCTCCGACGCCAGCACCTCGCCGCTCTTGGCGATGCCGCACAGCCGCGACGCGGTGTTGACGGTGTCGCCAATGGCGGTGAACTCGTGCCGCTCCGCGCTGCCCATGTAGCCCACGACGGCCTGCCCCGTGTTGACGCCGATGCCCACTTCAATGGGCTTCTTGCCGTCCAGCACCCGCTGCCGGTTGAGCTCCGTGACGGCGTCCTGCATCTCCAGCGCCGCCCTCAGCGCCCGGGCCGGATCATCCGGGTGCGACGAGGGCGGCCCCCACACCGCCATCACGCAGTCCCCGATGAACTTGTCCAGGTTGCCCTCGTAGCGGAACACCACGTCCGCCATGGCGGTGAAGAAGCTGTTGAGCATCGACACCACCTCCTGCGGCGAGTCGCTCTCCGCCAGGGTGGTGAAGCCGCGGATGTCCGCGAACAGGCAGCTCACCTCCGCGAGCCGGCTCTGGCGCAGGTCCTCCGTGCCGCCGTTGATCACCGCGTCCGCCACCGCCTTGGACAGGAAGCGCGACAGCTCCGCGCGCGTCACCGCCTCGTTGCGGATCTGTTCGGCGAGGGCCGCGTTCTCCAGCGCGATGCCGGCCTGCGCGGCGATGCCGGACAGGATGGTCAGGTCCTTCTCCGAGAAGGCGTTGATCTGCTGCCGGCTGTCCAGGAACAGCACCGCCTGGATGTCGCCGTTCACCATCAGCGGCACCGCCATGGCGGAGCGGATGCCCTGCGCCACGATGCTCTCCGCGGCGGAGAAGCGCTCGTCGATGATGGCGTCCGCCGTCAGCACCGCCTTGCCCGTCTCCACCACGCGCTTGAGCACGGTGTCCGACAGCATGACGTTGACCTGCTTGCCCTGCCGGTGGTGCACCGCGGCCGGGATGAACTCCCCCTCCACGCCCACCTTCAGGATGACGCCGTGGTCGGCCGCCAGGAGCTCGAAGGCCACCTTGAGGATCTGCTCGAACAGGTCCGCCTGGTTGCCCTTGAGGCTCACCTGCCGGTGGAACTCGTGCGCGATGCGCAGCTTCTCGTAGTCCCGGCGCAGCGCGGCGGTGTCCGTCACCTGTTCGGACGGGCGGAAGTTCTGCGGCACCTGGTCCATCTGCGCCAGGAAGGCCGGCATGGAGACGGCGTTGGCCACCACCGTCACGCCCGGCAGCGTGGGCGGGTTGTTGCCCTGCCCCGGCGCCGCGTCACCGCCGTGGAAGACGAGCCGCGAGGAGCCCAGGGCGATCTCGTCCCCGTCGCGCAGGCGCATCTCCCCCGTCACCCGGCGCCCGTTGACGAAGGTGCCGTTGGACGAGTTCAGGTCGCGCAGGACGAAGTCGCGCCCCACCTTCTCGATGGTGGCGTGCTCCTTGGACACCTCCCGGTCCACGAGCCGGAGCGTGTTGGACGGGTGGCGGCCGAGCGACGTCGTCGGTCCCAAGGGGAACTCCCCCAGCGTACCGTCCGCGAACCGCCCCGTCAGGTGCGGCCCGCGCGGGTGCGACCCGGACCTGGGCGGGAATGGGGCGGGTGCCTGGTTCACGCGCGAATCCTCACCGGCCCGGACATTACCAGAGCCTTCTCCCCCAAAGGAACGCTCGCGTCCACCCCCCACGGGCTGGCCACCGCCACCCTGCACGGCCGGTCAGTCCCCGGGGATCCCCCGCTCATATCGAAGGCGGGGCCACCGTCCCCGGAGCCGCGGGTGCCGCTGACGCGGCGGGCCTGGGGCCGGGCGAGCGGAAGGCCAGCCCGATGGACGGCAGGAAGGTCATCCCACCGATGTCCCGCTTCAGCCCGAAGATGTTCGGCTTGCAGAAGACGTAGCCGCCCGTCAGCTCGGCGTAGATGTGGACGTAGCGGTACCCCAGCGCGATCCCCACCGTGGAGCCCACGAAGTGGCTCGACACCGTGGCGGGCAGGCTCACGTCGAACCCCGTCACCGGCGCGCCCTGCTTGGAGAAGTCCACCAGCTCCGGGTCCATGCGGGTGTGGCTGTAGACGTACTTGGGGGCGCCGTAGAGCTTGAACACGTCGCCGTACTCCGCGCTCATGTACAGGGGCACCTCCACGTCGTAGCGGCTGAAGTCCCCCAGCTCCACCACCTCCAGCACGTCCAGCACCGCCCCGGAGAACAGGTGCTTGGACACCCCCAGCCCCAGGGCCAGGTCATAGGAGCGGTTCCTCGCCTCGCCTCCGTGGGCCAGCCGCACCTTGCCGTCGAAGCGCAGGGAGTTACCGCTGTAGCGCCCGCCCAGGTCCAACCCGTCCAGCACGCCCACCCGCACCATCAGCTCCGGGTTGATGCCCGGCGGGGCCACCACCAGCGCGACGCCCGCGGTGAGCAGGCGCTGCTGATCCTCCTCGGACAGCTCGTAGGCGCGCCCCTCTTCGATGGCGTCCTTCGCCTCCCGCCCCTGGTCGATGCCCACGTCCACCACCTGGGCGAAGGTCCCCACCGGCGCGAACACCCCCACGCTGCCCGTCACCTGGACCTGGCCGGGAGCCAGCGTCTTCGCGGTCTGCATCGTCGAGAGCGGGGTGGCACAGCCAGCGCCGAGGCCGGCGAGTCCCAGGAGGAGGAGGACGGGAAGAGGTCTCATGGGGTTGCAGGTTATGCCCAATTCGGGCGCGAACGCTTCAATCCGCGCGTCCACGCTGGTAAGGGGGTGTCGTGCGAATCAAGCAAAAACCCGAGGACTTCTCCGTGAAGGAGTCCTACCGCTTCGACGAAGCCGCCAATGGGCGGCATCGTGTCTACCTCATGGACAAGCAGAAGCTGTCCACCTTTGACGCGGTCAACCGCCTCATCACCACGTTCGGCTTGAAGCCGGGCTCCATCAGCTACTGCGGCCTGAAGGACAAGCAGGGCCGCACCGAGCAGATCATCGCGGTGGATGGCGCGGACGTCGACATGCAGCAGCCCGACCTGCGCCTGAAGTTCCTGGGCCGCACGGACAAGGCGCTCTCCGCGCGCAACATCACGTCCAACCGCTTCTCCGTCACCGTGCGCGACATGACGCACGACTCGCTGGCGCCGCTCAACCTGGCCACCGCCGAGGTCAACCGCCTGGGCGTCGTGAACTACTTCGACAGCCAGCGCTTCGGCGCGCTCAAGCACGGCCAGGGCTTCATCGCCAAGGACATCATCCGCGGCGACTTCGAGGCCGCGCTGCACAACTACTTCGCCCGCCCCTCGGAGCTGGATCGCACCGAGGACGCCAAGGTGAAGGGCTTCTGGCGCGACAACTGGGGCCGCTGGGACGCGCGCGTGCCCTTCGAGGGCGCGAAGAAGTACCACCGCATCCTGAAGAGCCTGCGCGACCAGCCGGGCGACTGGATGCGGGCGTTCTTGCAGATCGACTCGGACTACCGGGCGATGATCCTCTTCGAGTACCAGAGCTACCTCTGGAACGAGGGCGTCCGGCGCTACCTGCAGCTGCTCTTGCCGCGCGAGCACATGTTCCCCATGCGCTACCAGGCCGGCACGCTCCTGCACTTCCGGGACGCGAGCCCAGAGGTGCTGGCCACGCTGCGCGAGGCGACGTTCCCACTCGTCGGGCCGGACACCACCTTCAAGGATCCGAAGGTGGCGGAGGCCATGGCGTGGGTGCTGGGCAAGGAGAAGCTCCAGCTCGCCGACCTGCGCATCAAGAACGCGGAGCGGCTGCTGTACTTCAAGGAGGAGCAGCGCCCGCTCCTGATGTTCCCGCACAAGCTCGTCGTGGGCCGCACGCAGAACGACGACGTGAACCGCGGCGCCATCAAGGTCAACGTGGCCTTCACGCTGCCTCCGGGCGCGTACGCCACGCTCGTCATCAAGCGCCTGTTCCACTTCGAGTACACGGAGGACACGAAGGAGGAGGTGCGCGCCTCGCAGCGCCCGCGCCTCGTGGCCACCGAGCGGGCCGAGGCCCACGTCGAAGAGGCCCAGCGCATCGCGCGCGAGACCGAAGGCCCCTCGCGCCACCGCGCGCTGGCGAGCCACGCCACC
>NZ_RAWA01000482.1 GCF_003611675.1 Corallococcus sp. CA053C | reverse complement strand
CTGATGCCGGAACGTTGGACGCAGGAGCACTGGACGCAGGAGCGCTGGATGCGGGAGGCCCCGGCCCCACGCTCCCGGCCCCGCTCACCCTGTCGAGCAACACGCTCGACCTCCCCGCGCAGCCCGCGTGCACGGAGGCCGTGGGGAAGGTGCGGCTGCGCAACCCCTCGGCCCTGCCCCGGAAGCTGCTCTACGTCTCCTCCAGCGGAGGCTTCCTCCTCAAGGACGTGCGCGACGCGCTGGGGCTGGCCTGCACCCTGCCCTGCATCGTCCCGGCGGCCACCACCGCGGGGCCGGGGACCCTGGACGTCAACGTGTCCTTCACGCCGCAGCAGCCCGGCACGATGCGGGGCACGTTGGTGCTCGACACGGATGATCCGGACGCGCCGACACTCACGGCGTCCCTGTCCGGCAAGGCCACGGGCCCGCTGCTCGTGCTGAGCCAGACGACGGTGCCCTTCGGCACCCAGACGGCCGGCGCCTCCACGTCGCGCACCGTGACGGTGCTCAACCTCGGCAACGCGCCGTTCTCCGACACGCCTGGCGCCACCGCCCCCTTCACCGTCCCCGCCTCCCTGCTGACGGTTCCAGCCGGCGGCGCCGCGTCCCTGACCGTCCAGTTCCAACCCACCACGCGGGGCGACTTCCTGGGCGCGCTGTCGCTGACGCACACCGACCTGTGTCCGGCGGCGCCCACCGCCTGGCTCACCGGCCAGGGCGTCCTCCCGCCGAAGGTGGCCCTCAGCCACGACACGCTCTCCTTCCCCCGACAGGCGGTGGGCACGAAGAGCGCCGCGCAGCAGGTGACCGTGCGCAACGACGGCGACGCCCGCCTCCAGGTGACGGGCCTGACGCTGACGGGCGCCACGTCCTTCCAGGTGGATCCCGCGGTGGCGTTCAGCCTCGCGGCCGGGGAGAGCAAGCCGCTCTCCGTCACGTTCCTCCCGACGGCGGCCGGCCCGGCCTCCGCGACGCTCCAGGTGCACAGCAACGACACGGGCACGCCCACCGCGTCCGTCAGCTTCTCGGGGGACACCGTGCCGGGCATCGCGTGCCTCGCGTTGGCACCCAGCGCGCTGGACTTCGCGCAACAGGAGGCCGGAGACGCCTTCAGCGAAACCAAGAGCGTCACGGTGTCCAACACGGGCACCGTGTCGCTGAGCGTGACGCCCGCCGTCAGCTTCGCGGCCTTCACGGTCAACCCCTCGACGCCCTTCACGCTGGCGCCGGGAGCCGCGCCGCGCGAACTGCTCGTGACGTTCGACCCGCGCGTCCAGGACTCCGGAGCCCTGGGGGGAACGCTCTCGCTCACCTCCACGCCCACGTCGGGCTGTCCGTCCGACATCGCCCTGAGTGGCACCGCGAAGCGCACTCAGCTCACGGTCAGCCCCACGACCCTGCCCTTCGGGGACGCCGTCGTGGGAGGGGCCTCCCCCGAAAAGCAGCTCACGCTCCAGAACCCCACCGACTGGCCCGTCACGGTGTTCCCGGTCCCCTCGGAGCCGCTGCGGCCGTACCTCCTCTCCGGCATCCCCGCCGAGGGGCTGACGGTCCCCGCGCACAGCAGCGCGCTGCTCACCCTGACGTTCGTGGCGGCCACCTGGGGAGAGTCCTTCGAACGGACGCTCCAGCTCCAGAGCACCGCGACCGTGCCCGTGTCCCCGGTGACGTTGCAGGGCCGCGCGCTCGCCCCGGAGCTCGTCGTGACGCCCGCCACACTGTCGTTCCCGAGCCAGCCGCCGGGAACTGAAACCGTCAGCGAGGTGCAGCTCACCAACAAGGGCAACCAGGCGTTGTTCCTCTCGCGCATCACGCTGGACAGCGGCGCGCACTTCGAGCTCCGCGACTTCCTCCCGCAGACGTTGCAGCCCGGCGCGTCCACGCCGCTGAGAATCGCGTTCAGGCCCACGGACGTGGGCACGCTGGAGACGCGAGCGCGCTTCTTCACCATGGACGACCAGCCCCTGCCCCCGACGCTGCTCGTGAAGGCGAGCGCCACCGGCCCCATCCCCGTCTTCGGCGTGGAGTCCATCGACTTCGGGCAGCAGCAGGTGGAGCAGCTCCACGCGAACACGCAGCTCACGCTGAGGAACCTCCTCCAGGCCAACGACTCGCTGCGCGTGGTGAGCGCGAAGGTGCTGACCTCGTCCTCGCCGTTCGCGGTGGACGCCGTGCCGCCCTCGGAGGTGCCCATCGCGCCCGGCGAGGAGCGCAAGTCGCCCTTCCGCGTCACCTTCGCCCCGAGCACCGTGGGCCGGCTGTCCCGGGACACGCTGGAGGTCGTCTTCCGCGGAGAGCAGTCCAGCACGACGGTGACCCGCAGGTTCCCCTTGAGCGGCCAGGGCGCGGACGTGCAGATGACGGCGGACCTCGCGTCCGTGGACTTCAACGAGACGCTGCCCAACACCACCACCCTGAAGTCCCTGGTCCTCACCAACACGGGCCAGGTGCCCATCAACCTGCGCAGCGTCGTGACGAACCCGGACACGTACTTCAAGGCGAGCGTCGACAAGTGGCCCGACACCCTCATCCCGGTGAACGGCACCCGCCGCATCGACATCACCTTCAGCCCCACGCGGACGGGCTTCGAGTCCGCCCGGCTGGAGATCAAGCTGGCGACGGACAAGGACCCCGCCATTCCCTACCTCACGCGCTCGCTGTCCGGCGTGGGCGCGTTCGCGAAGCTGGAGCTGAGCACCAGCCTGCTCACCTTCGGTGAAGTGCCCCGGGGCACCTCCAGCGTGCAGACGATGACGCTCAAGAACATCGGCACCGCGACGCTCACCGTGTCCAACGTGCTGGCCGCCGGGCCCTTCACCGCGAAGCCGCAGACGGGCTCGTTCCCGCTCACCCTGGTGAAGAACGCCACCGCGCTCCTGGACGTCACCTTCCGCCCGGAGACGTCCCAGGACGCGCTGGGCACCCTGCACGTGCTGAGCAACTCCGACGGCTCCACGGACCTGCCCCTCAATGCCACGGGCCGGGGCACCGTGCCCGTGCTGGTGTTGCCCGGCGGCACCCGTCCGTCCTTCGCGCCCCAGGCCCAGGGCATCGAGGGGCCCTCGCAGCCCATCGTCGTGAAGAACGAGGGCAAGGCGCCGCTCGCCGTCTACTCCATCACCGTCCCCGGCGACTTCTGCCTCTACCCGGAGCCGCGCCCCGCGACCGCGACCTGCGCCCCGTCGCTGCCCGGCTTCAACGTCCTGCCCGGCGCGACCGCGTCGTTCCACGTCGCGGCGAAGCCCTCCACGCGGGGGCCCATCAGCCGCGGCCTCACCCTCGTGAGCAACGCGGAGACGAGCCCCACCGCCGTCACCCTGGAGGTCGAGGGCCTGGGCAGCGTGTCCCTGCCTTCGAGCGCGGTGAGCTTCGGCCCGGTCAACTTCGGGGCGAAGGCGGAGGTGGTGATGACGGTGACGAACACGGGCATCGCCGCCGCGCAGGTGTCGCTCGACTTCGACGCCGCCAGTCGCTGGCGCTCGGAGTTCTCCGCGCCGGGCCTGCCGTTGCTGGTGCCCCCGGGAGGCAGCGCGCCGCTCACGCTGCGCTTCCAACCGCAGGGGCCGGAGGGAGGCCGCAGGACGTTGACGGCCACGCTGACGACCAGCGGCACCACGGCCCAGGCGCCGCTGCCGCTGCTCTTGCAGGGCACGGCCACGTCCGCGCGGCTGGAGGTGGCGCGCGAGGACGGCGCCCCCTTCGACGCGGCGCTGGACTTCGGCGGCACGCGGGTGGGCGCGGGCTCGGAGCTCATCGCCCTGCGCCTCACCCACCTGGACCTGGGAGCGGGCAACGGCACGGACGCGGGAACCGGCGCGGAGGCCGGCCGGCTGACGATTCAAGACCTCCAGCTGGAAGGCGAGGACGCGAAGTCCTTCGTGATGCAGAAGCCCGCGCTGCCCGCGGTGCTGGAGCCGGGAGGCAACGTGGCGCTCACGCTGCAGTTCCGCCCGGACGCCCAGCGGCGCTTCAACGCCGCGCTGCGCATCACGTCGGACGACAGCCGCGGTACCAGCACGGTGGTGACCCTGGGCGGACAGGGCAGGACGAGCCAGCTCGGCCTGTCGGCGCTCAACGTGGAGTTCGGCGCCCGCGTGGCCGAGTCCTCGGCGTCCGCCATCCGCTCCGTGCGCATCACCAACGAATCGCTCCAGTCGCTGAAGGTGACGGGGCTGGAGATCGTCGGCGTGGCGGAGCAGTCGGAGCCGTCGCACTTCAGCCTGGAGCCGGAGCCCGTGCTGCCCCTCACGCTGGGGCCCCAGGAGTGGCGCGACCTCTTCGTGAAGTACGTGCCCCGCCCGGACGTCACCTCCAAGGCCGCGCTGGAGCTGGTGACCAGCGACGTGGAGTCGCCCGTATCCAGGGTGATGCTGTCGGGCCGGGGACTGTCCACGGTGTTCCGCGCGCTGAGCCGCACGGTGGACTTCGGCACCGTGCGCCAGGCGGAGGCCGCGTCGACGAAGGTGGTGCTGACCAACGACAGCACACGGGAGCTCGTGCTCCTGCCCCCGAAGGTGGAGGGGCCCCAGGCGTCGCACTTCACCGTGGTGTCCCCGGTCATCGCGGCGGAAGGCCGCGCCCTGGCGTCCGGGGACTCGCTGACGCTGGAGCTGCGGTACGACACCGCGCAGGTGGCCACGTCGAAGGCCACGTTGGTGCTGGGCACGAAGGAGCAGGAGCGCGCCGCGCTGCTGTCACTGTCCGGCGTGACGGTGGCGAGCTTCCTCTCCATCGAGCCCCAGGAGCTGGACCTGGGCTGGGTGGACATCGGCGCGACGAGCGAGCCCCGCGCCATCACCCTCACCAACCAGTCCGCCTCGCCCGCGCGCATCAGCCTGCTGGAGAACACGAACCCCGCCTTCGAAATCGATGCGAGCGCGCTGGACGCGGAGCTGCCCTCCGGAGCCCAGGCCACGCTGCGGGTGAGCTTCCATCCACAGGAGGGAGGCGCCGCCACGAGCACGCTGCGGCTGCGGCTGCGGGGGGAGACGGACGCGGAGGCGGCCCTCACCCTGCGAGGCCAGGCGCGCACGCTGGGAGGTGAAGGCGGAGGGTGCTCCTGTGGCACCAGCGGAGGGGGAGGCGCCGTGCTGGGGCTGCTGCTCGCGCTGGGGCTGCACCTGGGCCGGGGCCCCCGACGACGGCGCGGGTGACACGGGCGCCAGGGGCCGGCCAGTCAGCGGCTCCAGCCCCGGGTGGGTGGCGGCTGCCAGGGCGTCCCCGGGATGCGCACCCTCCAGATCAGGCCTTTGTCGGGGGCGGGAAGCAGCGTCACGAGGCGCTGCTTCCACGCTCGCGAAGGAAGGGGCCGGGCCCCAGGAGACGCGCGTGGAGAGTCCCAGCGCCAGCTTCGACAGTGTGGCCACCGAGGGAATCACCGAGGAGCACTCGCGACTGCTCCTCGAGACCCTGGTGGCATGCACGCCCGTGGGCCTTGCCGTGGTGGACATGGATCAGCGGTTCGTCCAGGTCAACGAGGCCCTGGCGGAGCTCAACGGGATTCCGCGCGCCGCCCACCTGGGCCGCAAGGTGCAGGAGATCGTCCCGGAGATGTGGTCCACGCTGCGCCCCCACTACCAGCACATCATGGACGGGGGAGAGGCGCGGACCTTTGAAATCAAGGGCGCGACGTCCAAGGCCCTGGGGGTGGAGCGCCACTTCCTGGCCAGCTACTACCCGGTGCGGACGGCTTCGGGGGTGCTGCTGGGCACGGGCGTCGTCGTGGCGGAGGTCACCGAGCAGCGCAAGGCGCACGACGCGCTCCGGGCCAGCGAGCAGCGCTACCGCTCGCTGGTGGAGGCCATGGCGCAGCCGGTGTGGACGACCAACCGTCGGGGAGAGGTGGTCGAACCCGCGCCGCGATGGCTGGCCTTCACCGGGCAGACCCACGAGGAGCACCTGGGGCTGGGCTGGCTCCACGCCATCCACCCGGAGGACCGCAAGCGCGTGGTGCGCGGGTGGGTGGAGGCGCTGCGTACGCGCAAGTCCTACCAGGGCGAGTTCCGCCTGCGCTTCCACGCGGGAGGCTACCGGGACGTGGTGGGCCGGGCGGTGCCCGTCTTCGATGACACGGGTGACATCGGGGAGTGGGTGTCCACGGCGGAGGACATCACCGAGCGCAAGCGGGCCGAAGCGCTGGTGGAGACCGAGCGCGCGAGGCTGCGCGCCGTGCTGATGAGCGCGCCCGCGGGTGTCGCCATCGTGGCGGGCCGGCAGCAGGTGTTCACGCTGGTGAATCCCCTCTTCCGGAGGGCGTCGCAAGGGAGGGACCTGACGGGCGTCTCGCTGCACGACCTGGATAACGAGCCGGGGCGGGCCTACTCGGCCATCCTGGAGCGGGCCTACACCTCCGGCCAGGTCCAGACGGACAAGGAGCTGCCCATCGTCTTCGACCATGACGGGGACGGGGTGGCGACGACGCGGCTCTTCGACGTCACCTACCAACCGCTTCGCGACGTGAGCGGGCAGGTGGACTGCGTGCTGTCCTTCGCCATCGACGTGACGGAGCAGGTGGAGGCCCGGCAGAAGTTGCAGGAGTGGGCCGCGTCGCTGAGGAACCAGCAGCAGTGGCTGGAGGCGGTGCTGGACCGGACGCCGGTGGCCCTGATGCTGATGGAGCCCCGCTCCGGCCGGCCCCTCTTCGCGAACCAGGCGGCCCGGGAGATGGCGGGGGGAGAGTTCCCGGG
>NZ_RAWA01000481.1 GCF_003611675.1 Corallococcus sp. CA053C | reverse complement strand
CCGAAGGCCCGTTATCGCGGCACGCGCCGCAACCTCTTTGACCTCAGGCGACTCGCGGTCGTCCAAAACCTCGAGGTCACCGCGCGCTATCAGCGCGCGGCGTGACCTAACCTGTTCGGCGCTCTAGCCCCCCCCTCTTCCTGAAGCGATCTGGAGGTCAGGTCATGTCAGACGGTCACATCTTCAAGGCGTTGCCCGAGAACAACGGCATCTGGGTTTTCAAGCAGGACGACTCCGAAACCGACTACCGGAAGAACGGGCACGCCGCCATCCTCGCGGATGGGGGGCACTGCAATCGCTACAAGACGCCCGTGCGCATCCGGGCGGCCTTGAAGGCCGGCAACAGTGGCCAGGGCACGAACCCCTCCACGTCACTCGCCCCTATCGGAAAGCTCAGCCCCGAGCACATCGAGCGCTACTACTTCGAATTCGCCGCCGCATACATTCAGGGCAAGCGGACCGGTCAGGTCATTCCCAACTTCTCCCGCAGCGGAACTCCCTACGCGAACCAGGCCCACCATCTCATTCCCCAAGCCCAGTATCTGGGGCTGTTCGGCGACCGGGAGCGCGAAATGTTGAAGCGGGTTGACTACAACGTGCACAACGGCAGGAACATCATCTTCCTGCCCGCGCACGCACCGGACACCCGCTTCCACAACCTGCCCTACCACATGGGCTCGCACCCGAAATACGACAAGCAGGTCAAGGCTGATGCGAAGAAGCTATCCAAGGATTTGAAGAAGCTCTCGAAGGCCGCCTGCGATGAGCCCAAGGTCGCCGCGATCAAGCGGGAACTCTACGAGCTTCAAGAGGACTACTGGACCATGCTCGCCAACGAGCAGCCCATCAAGGTCAATGACGTCATCTTCAAGAACAAAAAGACGAGGCCCGGAAGATAGACCATGAATTACCACCCCTGGACCCACGATGATGACGAAGCCTTCGTCCAGATTGACGAGACGCCCCCGGAGATCGAGGACAAGGACTTCCTGCTCGACGAGGGACGCCCGGCGAGCAGCTGGTTCCCCGCGGAGGTCGTGTTCGACTTCTCGCCTGTCGGGGGGCTCAAGCCGGTGGATTCCGTCCCCAATACGTTGGGCCTCTACATCGTCTCAGAGAAGCTCAGGAGCATCCTCGAATCCGCCTCGGGCGCCCGCTTCGAGTTCCTGCCGGTAAAGCTGCGCAACCACAAACGGAAGCTTCTGTCCGAGCCCTACTTCGTGGCCAACCTGCTTGACGTGGTGGCCTGCGTGGACCGGGAGCACTCCGAGTTCAGGATGAACCAGCTCATCACGCATGAGATCCGCCGCTTCAAGCGTCTCGTGCTGGATACGAGCAAGCTGGGTCCGGACACGAAGGTCTTCCGGCTGGAAGAGAGGCCCGACATGTTCATCATCCGCGAGGACCTGGCCCACACCATCATCGAGGCTGGCTGCACCGGCATGGTGTTCATGCCGATGGAGGACTTCGGCGCGGAGTTCAGGCCCAAGGACAACTACGACCTCTGAGCCACCGTCCTTTGTCCATGAACACCATCATCATCAATGTCAGCCATGAACTCGGGCAGCTGCGCGAGGCCTTGCTGGAACCCGTCACCGGGGAGGCGCGGGTGCGGCTGCTGCACGAGGTCTCCCGGCGCGAGAGGATACTGGCGATCGCACTGCTTCTGGCGGAAGCGGACACGGAGCGCTTCTTCCGCCACCTGACCTTGTCCGCGGAGGCGCACGCGGAACTGCTGAAGGCGGCGAGGGATGGCGGGCCGGCGGTGCGCTTCGCGGGAACCGGCAACTTCGACCCCTTCTGCGACGCGGTGGTGGCCGGCCAGGACGGTCTGGCGCGGGAACTTGCGCACCTGGCCCCGGTGCAGTGGCTCTCAGGGGAGGAGTACGAGGAGGACTTCGTCTACGGGCGCTTCCTCCACATCCTGCTCCTCGACGGGTTCCAACCCTCGGAGCAGCAGGAGGCGCTGCTCAGGCGGATGGCGAAGCTGGACCCGGAGCCGGATGCTCGCCAGCGCCTCTGCAGGGCGCTCTTCGAAAAGGACGCGTCGGCCTTCGAGGCTGGGCTGGCGGACGCGGTCCAAGACCACCAGCGGCGCTGCCGGGAACTGGCGGCCAGACGCTTTTCCCCCACCGCGGAGGGCGAGACCGAGCGGCACATCTTCATCGAGGGCCTGGCCCTCTTGCGCCTGGCGCGCGGCGTGGGGCTCCAAACGTCCCCGGAGCACCAACTCATGCCCTCGCTCGCCCGCTACGAGCGCTGAGTGAGGAGCCTCGGACAAGGCGGGTTCGCGCGGCATGCGCACCGTGCGCTAGTCTGCCTCTCATCACCCACGCCAGGGGACCGTCATGACTGTGTCTGCCGATAGCAAGTCCACCCTCATGGGGGCGCCGTCGCAAGAGTCAATCCTTGGCAGTCGGGTCGGTCAGCTCGCCGGGCTTGATGCCTCCGGCGTGCCGCTCGTCGACTTCCCGGGCAACACCGCCGGTCCCTTGCCCGCACAGCTGGCCACGGCCCTCGACGCCAGAGCCCTCCAGACGGGGGTGGCCCGGAGGCAGAAGGTCGTCCTCCTCTTCGAGAATGGCGACCCGCGCCAGCCCATCGTCATGGGCCTCATCCAGGAGCCCAGCACGCCCCTGCTGGACGCTCTGCTGAACGACCCGCCACCTGAGGCGGTCAAGCCGTCCGTGGACGCCCACGTGGACGGCAAACGCGTGGTCATCGAGGGCAAGGATGAAATCGTCCTCAAGTGTGGCGAGGCCAGCATCACGCTGCGCCGCAATGGCAAGGTCATCGTGAAGGGCACGTACCTGGAATCCCGCGCCACTGGCACCCACCGCATCAAGGGTGGCGCGGTGGAGATCAACTAGCCTGCCATGGCCACGAACTCCGGACGGCCGCTACGCTGGGACATCTACGAGGAGCACCTCAGCGAGGCAGCCTTTCGCTGGAGCCAGTGGGAGGCGGCGCTCGACGCGCCGGACTACTCGCTGGAGGAGACGGCAGGGTTGGAGGAGCAGGTCGCCGCCCATCTGGACGGACTGGTGCTGGGCGGGGCGCCCGTAGCGGAGCGACTGCTGGTCTCCGCGCTGGCGGACGAGCCCGAGCGCATTGTCGCCGCGGCGCTGGCACTGCTCCAGGCCGAGGAGCCCCCCGGTCCTGCCGCCGTGCTCTCCGCGCTGCCCACTGCCGAGCTTCCCGCGCTCGCAATGATCCAACGTGCGCTCGAGCTGGCTCCATCGCTCGCCACTCCCGCGAACCTGACGTCACTGCTGAAGCAGGAAGACGCCGTCCCCGAACTGCTTGCCCTGGTGCTCAATACGCTGGGCACGCACGGACTGGCCACGACCGCGCTGTGCACGCCCTTCCTCACCCACCCGCAGCATCAGGTCGCCGCCGCCGCCCTGCGCGCTGTTGGCCGGGCGCGGCTCCCGGTGGCTCCCGGCGTGCTCCAGCGGGCACTGGACTCGGGCGAGCCCGCGCTCAGGGACACGGCCATCGTCGCAGGGCTGATGGCGGGCCACCGGGGCGCCTGGGCGGCCTGCCAGTCCGCGGCCACTGCGCGAGCGCCAGGAAGCCGGTTGCCCCTGCTATTGCTGGGAATGAGCGGGGAGGAGCGAGACGTGAAGCGGCTGCTGGAGTTGCTTTCGGATGAGAAACTCCGGCCAGACGTGCTCTGGGCGCTCGGCTTCTCCGGGCGCGTGGAGGCCGCCGACGTATGTGTGGAGTTGCTACGACACAAGCCCGTAGCTGCGCTCGCGGGCGAGGCCTTCAGCGCTGTGACAGGGCTGTGCATCGCAGAGCAGTACGCGGTCCCACGCGAGGAGGAGGATGAGGCGCTCCCTCCTTTGGAGGAAGAGGACCTTGACGCGGACCTCACTCTCAAACCCGAGCACGCACTGCCGCTACCGCAGCCCGACAGCGTAGCGGCATGGTGGCGGAAGGCGCGACCCGGGCTGAACGCGAGGCAGCGCTACCTCGAGGGACAACCCTTCACCCCACAGGCGCTGCTCGAGGCCCTGGTCCGCGCGCCCATGCGCCGCCGCCATGCGCTAGCTCTGGAGCTGGCGCTACGCAGCCGGGGCGCGATCCAATTGCCAACACGCGCGTTTGTGAAGAAGCAGGTCGTTGCGTGGGCGGAGGCCCGCTCAGGACCTGCATCGGCATTCAGCCGTCCCTTCGTAGAAGAACTCCGGGGCTGAGCCTGGGATTGCCCTCTGCGCTCTAAGGAGCCTGTTATCCGACTCCTTGCTCGTTACGCCAACACGCTCCTAATGCTCGTAGGTGTCGCGCGGTCGCGCCAGCGCACCGCCGCCCACGGCCACGGCCGGGGTGATGGTGGTGGACGCGCCCAGGGTCGCCACGGGCAGCGTGAAGGTGAAGAGGCTGCCCACGCCCACGGTGCTCTCCGCGCGGATGGTGCCGCCGTGCGCCTCGACGAGCCCCTTGGCGATGGCGAGCCCCAGGCCGGTGCCCCGGCTGGCCGCGTCGCGCGCCTGCCAGTAGCGGTCGAAGATGTGCGGCAGCGCGTCCGGGGCGATGCCGTTGCCGGTGTCGCGCACGTCGAAGGTCACCACCATGCCGCGCATCGTCGCGCGCACCGCGAGCGTGCCGCCCGACGGGGTGAACTTCACCGCGTTGCCCAGGAGATTTCCCATCACCTGGAGCACGCGGCCGCGGTCGCACTTCACGCGCAGCGCCTCCGACGGCAGGTCCGCCTCCAGGTGCAGCCCCTTGGCCTCCGCGAGCGGCCGGATGGACTCCAGCGCCTCGGTGGCCAGCGCCACGGCGGTGTGCTCGCCCAGCTCCAGCGGCAGGTGGCCCGCCTCCAGGCGGCCCCAGTCCAGCAGGTCGGAGATGAGCCGGGACATGCGCTCGGCCGCGTCGTTGATGCGATTGGCCTGCTTGGCCACCGCCTCGCCGCCGGGCTTGCCCGCCGTGCCGCGCAGCAGCAGCGCCGCGCCCAGCTGCACCACGCCCAGCGGGTTCTTCAGGTCATGGGACACGACGGCGAGCAGGTCCTCGCGAGCGCGGGCCGCCCGGCGCGACTCACCCACCAGCCGCGCGTTGTCGATGGCGAGGCTCGCGCGCAGGCACAGGTCCTCCGCCAGCGCCAGGTCGTCCGGGCCGTACCGCCGCCCGGAGCCGGAGCTCACGAACGTCACCGCGCCCAGCGTGTGGCCGCGCGCGCGCAGCGGGATGATCATGTACGAGCGCGCCTGGAGCGCCTCCAGCAGCGCCGGGTGCGCGGGCTCCGCCGCCGCCGCGCGCAGGAGCGAATCCGTCACCGCCGGCACCAGCTCCGGCTCCCCGGTGCGCAGCACGCGCAACAGGCCCACCGGTGCGTCGTCGCGCAGCTCCATGCGCGTGGGCAGGTCGCGGGCGCGCTCCTGCTGCGTCGGATCCAGGCACGCCACCGCCGCGCGGCCCACCCACGGGCCCTGCTCCAGCGCGTCCACCAGGCACCAGTCCGCGAGGTCCGGCACGGCCAGGTGCGCGAGCAGCGTGTACATGCCCTGCGGATCCGGCGGGTGGGTGAACAGCGTCGTCATCGCCGAGTAGAGGAACGAGCGCCGGCGCTCCGCCGTCTCCACCTCCGCGCGCGCCGCCTGCTCCAGCTCCAGCGCGCGCGAATAGACGGCCTCGGCCTCCGTGAGCGCCCGCGCCGTCACCAGCACGACGGGCAGCGTGTTCGCGTCCGCTGGCAACGGCGTGAGCACCAGCGCGTGCAGCCTCAAGCCCTGCTCGCCCGGCCAGGGCGCCTCCACGGTGGTGGGCTCGCGCAGCGTCACCACCCGCACCCGCGCGGCCTCCAGCGCCGTCAGCGCCTCCGTCGGCAGGCCCAGCTCGCTCCAGTGTCTCCCCGGCAGCTCCACCGGCGTCCGGCCGAGCGCTCGTGCCCCGGCCGCGCTGCACGACACCAGCCGGCCCGTGCCATCCAGCACGTAGGCAGGGTCGGGTATGGCGGCGAAGACCGCTTCGTAGGCCGGGCCAGTCGTGGGAGCACTCATCTGTGAGGGGGGACGGGGGGAGGCCCCCATTGGAACCCGATATGGACACTTCGCACCAGGGAGTCCATTCCAGTCCCGGCCACGGGGCGGTGAATTTCGCCGAGCTGACACTTCAACTGGCCCTTCCTCCGGGTTGGAAGAGGGCCTGGAGGCGGCGGGCGATCTGCCCCAGGGGGAGGACCTCGTGGGCCAGGTTGGCGCCCACGACGACGCCGGGCATTCCGTAGATGACGGACGTCGCCTCGTCCTGGGCCAGGACGTGCCCGCCTGCCAGGTGGACGTCGCGGATGCCGTCCAGGCCGTCCTGCCCCATGCCGGTGAGCACCATGGACAGGGACGCGCGCCCGTACGCGTGGGCGACGGAGCGGAACAGCCAGTTGGCGGACGGGCGGAAGCCCTGGATGGGGGCGGCGCCGGACACCTGCGCCCGGTGGTCCGACGTCACCCCCAGGTGCTTGTCGTCCGGGGCCAGGTAGACGGTGCCGGCCACCAGGGGCTCGCCGTCCTCGGCCACCTTCACGCGCAGCGACGTCGCCGTGCCCAGCCACGTGGCCAGGCCGGAACCGAACCCCAGCGCGATGTGCTGCACCAGCAGGATGGGCGGCGGCACGTCCTTGCCGTGGAGGTCGGACAGGATGCGGTACACGGCGGCGGGACCGCCGGTGGACGCCGCCATGGCCAGCACCGACG
>NZ_RAWA01000480.1 GCF_003611675.1 Corallococcus sp. CA053C | reverse complement strand
GGGTGAAGTCGCGGTCCTGCCCCACCTGCTCCAGGTCCAGCACCTTGCCCGCGCGAAGGCTGCGCACCGCCTCTTCCGCGATGTGCGTCACGTAGCGGTAGCCCTCCGAGCGCGCCATGCCCTGCGCCCGGGCCCGCAGCGACGCGTGCTCCAGCGCCGGGCCCACGTGCACCTCCAGCTCCTTCGTCTTCGGGAACATGGAGCCCTTGGGCAGCGCCTCGTAGGCGCCGTGGATGTAGAGCGGCAGCACGTCCACCCCGTAGGTGAGCGACAGGTAGCCCAGCGTCGGCTTGAACTCCATCAGCTCGCCCGTCGTGGAGCGCGTGCCCTCCGGGAAGATGAGGACGTTGAAGCCCTGCCGGAGCGCCTCACCCGCCACGCGCAGCGACTCGCGCAGGGAGCCCTGCCGGTCGATGGGGATGAGGTGGGTGAAGTTCTCGAACCAGGCGCGCTTGAGCGGCGTGTCGAAGAAGTAGTCGCGCGCGGCCAGCGACACCATGCGCTCGCCCTGCTCGCCCAGCACCACGCGCACCAGCCCCGCGTCCAGGTGGCTGGCGTGGTTGGCGATGACGAGGAAGTTGCGGTTCTGCGGGATGAACGTCTTGCCCGTCACCTTCACGTCGAAGACGCCGCCGTAGAGCACCTTCTGCCCGAAGGACAGGAGCTGCCGGCCCACCGCGGACACGGCCTCGGGGACGGGGATCTCCTTCTCCTCCGCGCGCTCCTGCTCCTTGAGGATGTCGCGCGCGCGCGTCTCCTGCGAAGGCCGGCGGCCGGACGCCACCACCAGCTTGCGCAGGTCCTCCACCGTCTGCACCTGCGTCAGGTCTTCGATGGCGGGCAGCGGCACGCCCGCGCCCTCCAGCGCCACGGACATCTCCGTGAGCATCAGCGAGTCGAAGCCCAGGTCGCCAAGGAGCTGCGCGTCCGGACGCACGTCCGACACCGGGCGGTGGCAGACCTCCGCGACGAGCGGGTAGAGCCAGTCCGCCACGCCGCCGGTGGACGACGCCTGCGCCTGCGCCTTCTCCTTCACGCGGCCCGCGTTGGCGGCCACGCGGTCCAACCGCTGCAGCTCCTCCACCACGCGCTTGCGCTTCACCTTGCGCGTGGACGTGCGGGGCAGCTCGCCGTCGTAGAAGCGCACCAGCTTCACGCGCCGGTAGAAGGGCATGCCCGCGCTCACCTTGCGGAAGTGCTCCTCCAATTCGTGGCGCACCTCCTCGCGCGGCCGGTCCTTGAAGTCCGGCACGCACAGGCACGCCACCTTCTCGCCACCGGACTCGTCCGGCAGGCCGACGATGGACAGCTCCTTCACGTGCGGGTGCTCCTGGTACAGCTCCTCCAACTCGTCCGGGTAGACGTTCTTGCCGTTGGCGTCGACGATGACGTCCTTGGCGCGGCCCATGAGGTACAGCCGGCCCTCGTCGTCCATGCGGCCCAGGTCGCCGGTGTGCAGCCAGCCTTCCTTGACCACCGACTCGGTGGCCTCGCGGTCGCCGAAGTAGCCGGCCATCACGTTGGGGCCCTTGGCCAGCACCTCGCCGATGCCGTCGTTGTCCGGCGAGAGGATGCGGAACTCGATGCCCGGCAGTGCCTTGCCCACCGTGCCCTTGATGCGCTTGTTGGTGGCCTCGGACACCGCCAGCACCGGCGCGGCCTCCGTGAGGCCGTAGCCCTCGCGCATCGTGAAGCCCAGCTCGTGGAAGGCCTGGTGCACCTCTTCGGACAGCGCGGAGCCGCCCGACACCAGCACCTTCACGCGCCCGCCGAACTTGCGGTGCACCGGCCAGAACAAGAGCTTGCCCAGGTTGAGCGAGCTGCGGTTGCGCAGCTCCCCGTTGGCCGCCATCAGCGCCTTGAGCGCCTGCTCCACCACGGGCGGACGCGCCGCCATCTCCTGCGTAATCTTGCGGTGCAGCAGCTGCCAGAGCGCGGGCACGCCAATCATCGCGGTGACGCGGCCCGTCTCGAAGACGTCGCCCAGTCGGTCCGACGTGAGCTCGTCGATGTACGTGATTTCGGCGCCGCGCGAGAACGGCGTGAGGAAGCCGGCGGAGAACTCGAACGTGTGGTGCAGCGGGAGCACGGACAGCACGCCGTCGCCCACGCCCACGTTGAACGCGCCCGCGAGCTTGGCCACCAGCGACGTGAAGTTGCGGTGCGTGAGCATCACGCCCTTGGGCGTGCCGGTGGTGCCGGAGGTGAAGATGACGCTCGCCACGTCGTCGGGGGCCGCGGACTTGCGCACGGGTCCGATGCGGTCCGGGTACGCCGGGTCGCCCGTCATCGCCTCCGCGAGGCTGGTCACGCCGACGCCATCACCCAGCGCGCTGAAGAGGCCAGGGAAGTCCTCGGCGGCCTGCTCGGACACGAGGCACTGCTTCGCCTCCGCGCGCTTCGCGATGTTGACGACTTCGGCTTCCGTGAGGGCGGGGTCCACGGGCACGACGGTGCCGCCGGCGCGCAGGATGCCGAAGTAGCAGATGGCCCACTCGGGCCGGTTCTCCGACACCAGCAGCACGCGGTCGCCGCGCTTCAGGCCCGCAGCCAGCAGGAAGCTGCCCACGCGCGCGGCGTAGCGGTGCACCTCGCCGAAGGTGAAGCGCTCCTCCTTCTCGCCCGCGGCCATGCGGAAGGCCACCCGGTGACGCCACGCGTGCACGGTGGACTCGAACAGCTCCAGCAGGTCGCGCGACGCGGGGATGGCGGTGCGCTTCTCGCGCTCCTCGTCCAGGCCGGGGAACACCCACTTCTCCAGGCCGGGCAGGTGCGTGCCCAGGAAGTACTCGCGCCAGTTGATGCGGTCCGGCGCCCAGTCAATCTTCGCGCGGTCCGCGGGCACCATGCGCTCGTAGACGGAGCGCGTGTTGTCGCAGCGGAAGACGTACCGGTTCTCCCAGAGGAAGGGGAGGAACAGGTCGATGAGGCCGGTGAGGCTTCCCGCCTGCGACTCCACCTCGTCCAGCACCCCGCGCGCCTTGTCCACCATCGCCTGGATGCGCGGCGCGCCCCACGACGGGCGCACCTCGTCCAGCGTCTTCTTGAGCAGCTTCGCGCCCTTCATCAGCATGGGCGCGCTGAGCAGCTGGAACTCCTGCTTGCTCACCGGCTGCGGCTCGATGCGCGAGCGCAGCGAGTTCACCAGCGAGTTGCCCGTCTCACGGTTGCGGTAGAAGCGGCGGCGGTACAGGCCCACCAGCTCCACGGACCGGCTCGCGAGGAACGGGTTCACGTCACCGGAGGCCAGGTGGTAGACGCGGCGCTCCTCCACCTGGATCGCGTGCGCGGTGATGCCCAGCGTGGCGCCCGCCACCTGATCCACCGGGATGATGTCCAGGATGGCGTGGTCCCCTGCCGGGATGCCGCGCTGGCCCTTGATGCCCGCGTACGCCAGCGGCGCGGACGTGGTGAAGCCCTCGTTCCAACCCGGGAACGGGAAGTGCGCCGCGCTCTCCACGATGGAGGGGCGCACGATGGAGTAGCGCAGGCCCGGCGTACCGGCCATCACCTGTTCGCCCAGGTGCTTGGTGTACGTGTACGTGTTGGGCCAGCCCCAGTGCTGCGCGCGCTCCATGCCCGCGCGGACCAATTCACCGGACAGCCACAGCTTGCGCTCGCGGCCGACGGCAAGACGGAGGGTCTTCTCGTCGGTGGCGTCGCGGCCCTCCTCCTCCAGCCGGTCCAGCGCCTTCTGGCGGAAGATGGACGTGAGCGCCTTGTCATCCGCCTGCTGGCGCAAGCGGGCCACGGTCTTCTCCGCGTCCGCCAGCTCCTGCTCCAGGCTGAAGTCGCGCCCGTCCATCTCCTCCATCTTCGGGAAGTAGCCCAGCACCTGCTCGTCCTCGAAGACGAGCCCGCTGCGGTTGCCCGCGACGAAGGCGGTGGACATGTGGATGAGCGGCACCGCCCAGCGCAGCGCCAGCGCCACCGCGTTCTTCACGCCGTGGGTGTTGACGTTGAGGCCCACCTCCAGCGACGGGTTGAAGGACACGAGCCCCGCGCAGTTGACGATGGCGTGCACCTGCCCCGTCAGCTTCGCGACGTCCGCCTCCTCCAGGCCCACCCAGGGGTCGGTGATGTCGCCGTCCAGCACGATGCACTTCTCGCGCAGGTACGCCATCGCGCCTTCGTCCCCCAGCCTGTCCCGCAGGGGCTGGAAGGGTTCGCTGGGCGCGACCTTGTCGAAGAAGCGGTGCTCCGCGGACGCGGCGCTGCCCTTGCGCACGACGACGTAGACCCGGTCCAGCACGTCGCCGTAGTGGGAGAGCAGCATCGACAGCGTCACCTTGCCCACGAAGCCGGTGGTGCCGACGAAGACGATGCGCTTGCCGGTGAAGACCTCGGTGACGTTCAGCTCGGAGGGCGTGCCCATGTCCGTGTGCGACCCTTTCACTTCACGTCCACCATCACCGTGGGCGCGATGCGCAGCAGGCTGATGGACGCCGAGCGCCCCATGAAGCCGCGCGCCTCTTCAATCGCCTCGGAGAGGGTGTCGGTGCGCTCCCAGCCCAGCAGGGCCGGGACGTGGTTGTTCTCCGCGCCCGCGACGATGACCTTGCCCACGTGCTGGCGGCCATTCTCGCCCCAGTACCACATGTAGAACGGGTGCACGCCGTGGTAGGCGTTGCCCTTCCTGTACAGGTGCACGTAGCTGGGGTTCTCCGCGAACTCCTTCTCGTACTTGTGCTCCAGCTTCATGGAGTCCCGCGTCTCCGGCAGCAGCCGGTGGAAGAACTCGATGTAGCTGGGGTGCTGCACGGGGTCGAACTCGTCGTAGGCCGGGTGCAGGAGGATGAGCACGCCGCCCTTCTTCACCAGCGGCACGCCCCGGTTGAGGTTGTAGAAGTAGCCCAGCCCCATCACCTGCACGAGCAGCGGGTTGAGCACCGAGTTGACGCTGTAGGGGCTGACGAACGGGATGGGGAAGATGACGATGTCGCTCTGTCCCTCCACCGGCACCACGTACTGCTTCCAGCTCTGCTCCAGCGTCTTCTGGTGCGTGGGCTCCGTGGCTCCCGCGAACACGCCCGTCACGTCATAGGGCGCGGGGATGGCGTTGAGCACCTTGCGCGCCGCGGCCCGGGGCAGCTTGGACAGCGTGAAGCGCAGGGCCTGGAACTTCAGCCGGTCCGCCTCCGTGTAGTCCTCTTCCTTCTTCGCGAGGAAGTCCGTGGGCGCGCCGAACATTCGGTTGTTCAGCGTGGTCTCGATGTGGAAGACCTTGAGCGTCTGGTCGATGACCGTCCCGATGCGCGTGTTCTTCGTGTAGAGCGCGGACGCCTTCGGCTCCATGTAGCTGTCGGAGTCGCGGATCGTCTTCGGGTTGTGGTGGTGCCGCAGCGACGCGTAGTTGGTGACGCCCGTGCCCATGGACTTGTGCCCGCCGTTCATGGGCACGAAGTTGATGTTCACGTAGACGATGAGGTCGCTCTCCGCGACGCGGCGGTTCACCGCCACCACCTCGTCGTGGCTCGTGCGCTCCAGCTCCGTGATGCCGTCCGGGTCTTCCGCGTCGTGGTTGTAGTAGCGGTCCGGGTAGTAGGCGTCGAAGATCTTCTCGCCCACCATCCGCTTCATCTCGCCTTCGGTCATCCGGCGGTGGAGCGCGTTGGCGATGACCAGGTGCACGTCATCCACGCCGGAGTCCGCGCACAGCTCCAGCACGACCTCCAGGATGGACTGGCGCACGTCGGGCGTGACCATGGGCGGCAGCGGCACGCTGATGTCGTCGATGACGCAGGTCAGCCGCATGCCGGGGCGCAAGAGCGCGTGCAGCGGGTCCATGCCCTCCGGGTGGTTGATGGCCCAGCGGATGGCGGCCTTCACGTTGGGCACGCCCTCCAGCGGGGGGCGGGGGAAGATGACCCGGGTGCCCACGGGCAGGTCTTCCTGGAGGAAGCCCTCGCCGTAGAAGAGCGCCCGCGGGGGGCTGCCCTTCTCCGTGATGACCACCTGGCTTTCCTCGTCGTACAGCTTCTGGAGCGTCTTGAGCGGGCGCATGGGCGTGGGCCGGGGGGGGGGAAGGAGGGGGTTACTTCAGGTCCAGGATGGGCCAGTTGTACGCGCGCGCGAGCGAGCGCAGCCGCAGGTCCGGGTTCACCGCGGTGGGCCGTCCGACGACGGCGAGCATGGCGTAGTCGGAGGCGCTGTCCGAATAGCCGTGGCACTGGTTGAGGGCCAGGCCTTCCTTCTCGCAGTAGGCCCGGATGGCGTTGGCCTTGTTGGCGCCTTCGATGATGGGCGGGATCACCTTGCCGGTGGCCTTGCCGCCCACGAACTGCATCTTGTTGGCGATGACGTCGTCGCAGCCCAGGTGCCGGGCCAGCGGGTGCATGGTGAAGTCCAGTGCTCCGGTGACGAGCACGATGCGGCAGCCGGAACGACGCGCCTCGTCGATGAGGTCCTGCGTCTGCTCGTAGAGCGCCGGCTTGAGGACGTCCTCGAACATGTCCTCCGCGATGGTGACGAGCCGGTCTTCACTGAGGCCCGCGTAGTAGCGGTAGAAGAACTCGTTGAAGGCCTTGCGGTTGACGGCATCCAGGATGCCGAACACCGGCAGCCCCAGGGCGGTCCCCAGGGTGCGGCCCGCGATGCCCCGGAGCGAACCCCGGTTGGTCGCGTAGTAGGCATAGACGTGGACGATGTTCGTCCGGACCAGCGTCCCGTCGACGTCGAAGAAGGCGGCTTTGGCGGGCACTTTGGGGGGCATGGGCGGTCGGGCTTCCTCCCATCC
>NZ_RAWA01000047.1 GCF_003611675.1 Corallococcus sp. CA053C | reverse complement strand
GGGGTGGGCCGGACACACCTGGACGTCAGGTGCCGGTGGCGGCCACCGGTTCGGACGGCAGGTGCGGCTCGATGAGGCCGAACCCGCCTTCCTTGCGGCGGTAGACGATGGACAGCGCCTGCGACTGCTGGTTCTGGAAGACGTAGAAGTCGTTGTTCATCAAGTTCATCTGCATCACCGCGTCATCCACCGACAGCGACTGGATGGCCAGGTGCGTGGTGCGCACCAGGCGCGCGATGCCCGCCTCGCCTGCCTGGGCGGTGTCGGCCCGAGCCCCGGCCGTGGCCGGCGTGACGGACGTGACGGAGGCTTCCGTGGAGTCCAGCGACTCGGAGACCTCGAAGACGTCGTGGCGGACCTTCAGCGTGTTCACCAGGTCCTGGCGGTGGTGCACCTTCTCCTTGCCGTGGTGCGACTTGAGCTTGTCGCGGTAGCGCCGCAGCTGCCGTTCGATCTTGTCCATCGCGAGGTCGATGGACGCGTACATGTCATCGCTCTTCTCTCGCCCCCGGAGGATCCAGGCGCCGGAGTGGATGGTGATGTCCGCGTGGTGCAGGTGCCGCTCCAACGACAGGACCACGTGGGCCTCTCCAGCCCGGTCCAGCAGTCGGTTCACCCGGTCAACCTTTTCACGGGCGTACTCCTTCAGGGAATCCGACGCTCCGAACTGACGGAAGGTGATGTTGAGCTGCATGCGTGGCCGCCTCCTAGGGAGAGAGGTAAGCTCCGTCACAGATCAGAGACGGAGCCCACGCCGAAAGCAACCCGTCCCCCCACGTAGGAACTTCCCGTTCTCGACATGCGCGCGCGCAAGCGACCGCTAGAGGACACGTGTTGTGTCCGTTGCCGGTCACGGGAGGGGCATTCCGACCCGGGTCCTATTTGCCAGCCCGGGCCGTGGAGCAAGCCCCCGCTTCACGCGAGCAGCTGCCCGCCCGCCTTCGGGGCAGGGCCTGGAGCCACGCGCTCAGGGCACGACGGACACGAGGAAGTCCTGCGAGTGGAAGATGCCGCCGTCGCACGACGCCACGCCCGTGCACTCGCGCACGACGCCGGCCAGGTCCCCGCCCAGCGTGAGGGTGTGGTTCGCCTGCGGGGTGTTGGGCGGAATGGTGATGCTCACCTTCCCTCCCTCCTGCGTGGCGGTGAGGTTGGTGGGCGCCCGGCCGCCCTCGCGGAAGAGGACGACCTCGATGGGGCCCGGCACCTCCGTCGCGGGCTCCCAGAGGAACGCGTAGGTCTGCCCCACGCGCAGCCGGTCCGCGGCGCCCTCCCCCTGGTACGTGAACTGGCGCTTGGCCTTGGCGCCCTGGAGCACCAGGCGCACGGTGCTGGTGGCGTCCTGGAGCTGCACGGTGATGTCGCCCACCGGCTCACGGCCCCACGCGGCCGGGTCGTAGTTGAAGAAGGCGCGGCTGTTCTCGCAGGAGTCCGCCCGCCCCCCCACGTCCGACGCGCCGCCCGGCACCAGCGTCATGGGCTCGCCGTTGAAGGTGGCCGTCACGTCGTCGGCGAAGCGCGAGCACGGGGCGCCGTCCTTCGACACCGAGTAGCTGACGGTGAAGCGGTGCGCGCCCTGCGCGTCCGGCGTCAGGACGTCGTCCACGTCCGCCAGCGCGTAGGTGAGCGTGCGGTCCGACAGCTCCGCGAGCGACATCACCTTCGTCTCGCCGCCGCTACAGCCGGCCAGGGACAGCAGGGTTCCAACCACACCAAGGACCCGGATTCCACCCACGGTCCGACGCGCGAAGAGCACAGGGAAGGACATAGCGCCGCGGACCCTATCACTCCCGCGCGAGCAGTCCGGTCAGACGCTGCTCCACGGCCGGCCACTCGGTGTCGAGGATGCTGTAGTACGCGCTGTCGCGCACGATGCCGCCGCGCACCAGCATGTGGTTGCGCAGGATGCCCTCGAACGTGGCCCCCAGGCGGGCGATGGCCGCGCGCGAGCGCTCGTTGCGCCTGTCTGTCTTCAGCTGCACGCGCATCACCGCCAGGGTCTCGAAGGCGTGGCGCAAGAGCAGGGACTTGCACTCGGTGTTCACCCGCGAGCGCCACACGCGCCGCCCCAGCCAGGTGGAGCCGATCTCCAGCGTGCGGAAGTCGCGGTTTATCTCCATGAAGCGCGTGGTGCCCACCACGTCCCCGCTCTTGCGCTCACAGATGGCGAAGGGGCGCTCCGTGCCCGCGTCCGCGGCCCGGAGCGCGGCGGCGACGTAGTCCGCCACGTCGGCCTCCGTGCGCAGCACGCGCGAGAAGTGCGTGAACAGCTCCGGCTCGCAGAGCGTCGTGAGCGCGGGCACATGGGACAGGGAGAGGGGCACCAGCCGCACCGCCGTCCCCTCCAGGGTGACGGGCGGAACGACGAGGGGCACGAGGTCGCGGCGGGGCACTTCGGCGTCAGAGACGGGGGCGTGCGGGTCCATGGACCCGCTTCATGCCCCACTTCCGGCCCTGATGGGCAGGGCCGGGTCGCGGCAGTCGCCAGGAGTAGCGCGCTAGTAGTAGCGCTTGCGCTTGCTGCTGGGGAGGATGCCCAGCACCTCGCGGTACTTGGCCACCGTGCGCCGGGCGATTTCGGTGCCCTGCGAGCGCAGGAGCTCCACCAGCTTCTGGTCCGAGTACGGGTTGCGCGAGTCTTCCTGCGACACCAGCTGCTTGATGTGGTGCTTCACCGCTTCGCTGGCCGTGTCCTCGCCGGACACGCGCGAGATGGACGAGTTGAAGAAGTACTTCAGCTCGAAGATGCCCTGCGGCGTATGCACGTACTTGCTCGTCGTCACGCGGCTGACGGTGGACTCGTGCATGCCGATGTCCTCCGCCACGTCGCGCAGGATGAGGGGCTTCAGGTGCGCGATGCCCTTGTCCAGGAAGTCCTTCTGGAACTTCACGATGCTCTCGGTGACCTTGTAGATGGTCCGCTGCCGCTGGTGGATGGAGCGGATGAGCCACATCGCACTGCGCAGCTTGTCCTGGATGAAGTCCTTCGTCTGCCCGGGGCTCACCGCGCCGTTCTTCAGCGCGTTCCGATACATGCCGGAGATGCGCAGCTTGGACAGGCCGTCGTCGTTGAGGACGACGGTGTAGTCCTCCTCGCCCAGCTTGTAGACGAAGACGTCGGGGGTGATGTACTGCGCGTCGTCCCCGCTGAAGTTGCGGCCCGGCCGCGGGTCCAGCTTCGGGAGCAGCTTCGCCGCCGACACGACCTCGTCCAGGGTGACCTTGAGGTCCTTGGCGATGGCCGGCAGGTTCTTGCTCTCCAGATACTTCATGTGCCGCTTGATGATGAGGCCGAGCAGGGCGGCGTGCGGATCCTTCATCGCCTGCAGCTGGATGAGCAGGCACTCCTGGAGGTCGCGCGCGCCGCAGCCCCGGGGCTCCAGGTTCTGGATGCGACGCAGGGTGCGCTCGGCGACGTGCATGGGCACGTCCGCCTCGTTGGACAGGCGGATGAGCGGGTCGCCTTCGATGTCCGGGAGCTTGAGGTAGCCGTCGTCGTCCAGGTTGCCCAGGATGAGCACCGCCACGCGGCGCTCGGCCTCGTTGAGCCGCAGCGTGCCCAGCTGCACCTGGAGGTGGTCGACCAGGTCCTCCTTCTTCACCATGTTGGCTTCGAACGACGGCAGGTCGTCCGTGGCCACGTTGCCCTTGTTGGAGGCGGTGGTGGGCTCGTTGAACTGGTAGCTGTTGAGGTAGGCCTCCCAATCGATTTCCGGGGGGCCCTCGCCGTCCGCCTTGAACTCCTGGGCCGTCTCCGGGTTGGCGGAGGGCATGTCGCCGTCGCGGATGGCCTCGGCGTTGTCGGCCTCCAGCGAGGCCTCGCCCGGCTCCTTCTCGCTCACCTCACCCGGCATCCCCTCTTCGGGCTGCTCCAGGAGCGGGTTCTGCTCCATCTCCTCGCGGACCTGGTCCAGGAGCTCCATCCGCGAGAGCTGGAGGAGCTTGATGGCCTGCTGCAGCTGGGGCGTCATCACCAGCTGCTGCGCGAGCTTCAGGCTCTGTTTGAGTTCCATCGCCATGAGGGGGCGTCTCCAGAAGACGGGCATGCCACTTGAATGGAGTTTCCAATCAAGGACCGTGCCAACCTAACAAGGACCCTCGGCCACGTCCAGTGCCCCTCCACGTGGTTCCTGGATTGCATTGTCAGAAATCTGCAAGAAATCCAGAAGGTTGCCGCAACCCCCGCCTGCCTGCCCGATGTTCAAACGTCGACGCAAAAGCGGGGCCAACTTCACGCGGAGCATCTGGAGACACACGGAGCGTCTGGATCGTCAAGGCGCCTGGAGACGGAAGCGGTCTCCCAGGTAGACGGCTCTCGCACGAGCAGACCCGGCGATCTGCGCGGGGGTGCCCTCTTCGAGAATCTGACCCTGTGCGATGATGTAGGCCCGGTCACAGATGCCCAGGGTGTCCTGGACGTTGTGGTCGGTGATGAGGATGCCCAGGCCCCGCTCGCGCAGCAGGTGGATCTGCCGCTGGAGGTCGCCCACGTTGATGGGGTCCACGCCGGCGAAGGGCTCGTCGAAGAGGATGAAGCGGGGGGCGGGGATGAGGCTGCGGGCGATCTCCGCGCGCCTGCGCTCGCCGCCGGAGAGCGTCTCGCCCCAGGACTCGGCCACGTGGGTGAGGCCGAACTCCTCCAGGAGGGTGGCGGCGCGCTTCTCCCGCTCCGCGCGGGCGAGCCCTTTCTGGAGCTCCAGCACGGACAGGAAGTTCTGCCGCACCGTGAGCTTGCGGAAGATGGAGGCCTCCTGTGGCAGGTAGCCCACGCCCCGGCGCGCGCGGCGGTGCATGGGCAGGTGGGTGAGGTCCTCGTCGCCCACGCGCACGCGGCCCGCGTCCGGCGTCACCAGGCCCACCACCATGTTGAAGCTCGTCGTCTTGCCGGCGCCGTTGGGGCCCAGCAGGCCCACGACCTCGCCCGGGGCGACGTTGAAGGAGACGCCCTGCACCACCTGGCGGCGGCGGAAGGCCTTCTGGAGCCCTTCCGCGTAGAGCTTCGCGCCCTCCGTCATGGGGCCGTTCCCCCCGGCTTCGGCGTCGCGGGGGTCTTCTTGCGGGTGCCGGGGACGGCGGTGGAGTTCGGGGACTCCACGAGGATGCGGGCGTTCTCCACCTCCACGCGCTCGTTGCCGAGCACGAGGCGCACCTTGGTGCCGGTGACGTAGGTGTTGCCCTGGCGGGCCTCCGGGGAGCCCGTCACCACCAGCACGCCGGACGGGACGTCGTAGTCCGCGCGCTCGCCGCGGGCCTGCCGGTCGCCGTCCACGGCGCGCACGTTGCCGGCGCACACCACGCGCGTCACCTGGCGCGGCTGGTTGTAGTAGGCGGTCATCTTGTCGCAGCGGATGTCCATGGTCTGGTGCTTCACCCGCACGTTGCCGGTGAGCACCGCCTGGGCGCGGTCGCCGGTGACGTGGTCCGCGGAGAGATCCACCGGGTTGCGCAGGTCCACCGGGGCCAGCGAGGTGCCCGGCGCGGGGAGCGGGGCGGGCGGCGTGCCTGCGTCGAGGGGCTTCGGGGCACCGGGCTTCGGCGTCAAAGCGCCGGGCTTCGGGGCCACGGCCTGCGTGCCCGGGGCGGCAGGCGGCGTCGCCGGGGCGGCCTGAGCCGGTACTGGCTGGGCCAGGAACAGCGCCATCACGAGGAACTCAATCACTGCGTCGCTCCGCCCAGCACGGTCTCGACCGCGCCCTCGAAGGTGAACGTCTCGTCCGGGGCGGACAGCACGAAGCGGTCCGCCCGCATCTGGTAGTCGGGGCCCTTCACCGTCACGCCCTCCTCGCCATGCGCCCGCTGCATCGCGGCGTCGTAGGTGAGCCGCGGCGTGCGGGCCACCATCCCGTCACCCGTGCGCACGACGACGCCCCCGGTGCCCACCCACTGTCTGGACGCGAGGCTGCCGTCCATATTCGGCGCGGTGATCTCCGTGCCGCCCTCCATGGGGAGGGGCGAGCCGCGGGAGCCCTGGCCGGGGGGCAGCCGCACGGTCACGTGCGTCGCCAGCACCTCGCCGCCCGCGCGCCGGTACAGGACGCGCGAGGCGGTGCCGGAGACCACCAGCTTGTCGCCTTCGAACGAGCGCAGGCGCGCGCCCTCCAGCACCACGTCCGGTCGCGGCTCGTTCGCGGCGCCCTCGGCGGGACGGCGCGGTGCGCAGGCGGTGGCGAGGAGTCCCAGGAAGCTCAAGGCAAGCAGGCGCGACACGAGGTCTTCCTTATCACCGCGACGGGGCGGACGCTGTGTCGGCGAGGGCCGGGCGAGCGTCCTCGGGAGGACGCGTCTTCCACCGCTGGTGCATCCACACCCACTGTTCGGGCGCCCGGCGGATGGCCGCCTCGATGCGCTGCGACAGGGCGGCGGTGAGGGCCTGGACGGCCTGCTCGCGCTCCGTCACGTCGGGAGCGGGCACCTCCTCCATGGTGAGCCGGTAGCCCTTGCCCTCGCGCTGGCAGAAGCCCACCACCACCGCCGCGCCCGTGCGCAGCGCCAGGTCCGCCGCCGCGCGCGGGGTGGCGGCCAGCTCCCCGAAGAAGGGCACGAAGACGGACTGCACCTTGGTGTCCTGGTCGATGAGGATGCCGAGAATCTCTCCGCTGCGCAGGGTCCGGAGCATGGCCCGCGCCGCGCCCTCCTGACCGCGCCAGATGCTGCGCACCCCGCCCTTCGCCCGGAAGTCCTCCACGAGCGCGGTGAGGCGCGGGTCGCTGGTCTCCTTCGCGATGCTCTGGCTGGGGTAGCCCGCCTTCGCCACGCGCCGGGCGAGCAGTTCCCAGTTGCCCACGTGGCCTGACACGAAGACGACGCCCTTCCCCTTCGCCAGCGCGGCCTCCAGCACCCGCCGGTCCTCGGGGGGCCAGGACACCAGGGTCTCCAGCCCCGCATCCAGCGCGCGCGTGGAGGCGACCTCCAGGGCGGCGGCGGCCAGATGGCGGAAGGCGTCACGGGCGAGCGCGTCACGTTCCGCGTCGCTGCGGTCGGGGAAGGCGCGGGCGAGCGACTTGAGGGCCTTGCGCCGCTCGCCCCCCGCGAGGACGTAGGCCCAGCCGCCCAGCGTCATCCCCAGGGCGCGGGCCGTCCCCAGTGAGAGGAACTGGAGCAGGCGCAACATCCCGGCGATGAGCAGGTAGCGCAGGGTACGCTTCAGGCGCTTAGTTAGGGGAGGACGCTCCACGACGCGTCTCCATATCCCATGCGCGAATACAACTTCGACGGCCTCATTGGTCCGACCCACAATTACGCCGGCCTCTCGCCGGGCAACCTGGCGTCACAAACCCACGGGGGCCAGCCGAGCCAACCCCGGGAGGCGGCGCTCCAGGGGCTGGAGAAGATGCGCTTCGTGTCGGAGCTGGGCGTGGGTCAGGCGGTGCTGCCGCCCCAGCCGCGTCCGTCCCTGCGCACGCTGCGCACGCTGGGCTTCACGGGCACCGACGAGGAGGTCATCACCCGCGCCGCGCGCGACGCGGAGCACCTCCTGCGCCTCACCTCCAGCGCCTCCGCCATGTGGACGGCGAACGCGGCCACCGTCGCGCCGTCAGCGGACACGGCGGACGGACGGGTGCACCTGACGCCCGCGAACCTCACGCAGATGTTCCACCGCGCCATCGAGGCGGACACCACCCACGCGGTGCTGCGCGCCATCTTCGCGGATCCGAAGCACTTCCAGGTCCACGCCCCGCTGCCCGGCGCGGCGCACTTCGCGGACGAGGGCGCGGCGAACCACACGCGCCTCGTGACGCGGGGGCACAAGGCCGTGCACCTGCTCGCCTGGGGCCGCAGCGCGTGGCAGGACGTGAAGGGGCCCCAGCGCTTCCCGGCCCGTCAGACGCTGGAGGCAAGCCAGGCGCTGGCGCGGCTGCACCACCTGGATCCCGCGCAGGTCGTCCTGCCCCAGCAGCATCCGGACGGCATCGACGCGGGCGCGTTCCACACGGACGTGCTCGCGGTGGGCAACGAGCGCTTCCTCATGCTGCACGCGCTGGCGTTCGTGGATCACCCCGCGCTCCTCCAGACGCTGCGCGAGAAGCTGGGGCCGGACTTCCGCTCCGTGGTGGCGACGAACGACGAGCTGCCGGTGAAGGACGCGGTGAAGGCCTACCCGTTCAACTCGCAGGTGCTGTCGCTGCCGGACGGTACCATGGCCATCATCGCGCCCATCGAGAGCCGCGAGACGCCCCACGCGCGCGCCTTCCTGGAGCGCGTCGTCGCCGAGGAGAACCCGGTGAAGGCCGTGCACTACCTGGACGTGCGGCAGTCCATGAACAACGGCGGCGGCCCGGCGTGCCTGCGCCAGCGCATCTCCCTCACGGACGCGGAGCGGGACGCCATCACCGCGGACGTCTTCTACTCGCCCGCGCTGCACCAGACGCTGGCCGCCTGGGTGCGGCGCCACTACCGCGACGTGCTGAAGCCCGAGGACGTGAGGGATCCGCAGCTGGCGCGCGAGACGATGACCGCGCTCGATGAGCTGACGCGACTGCTCAAGCTGGGCAGCGTGTACGATTTCCAGCAGTAGGCCGGGCGCAAGCCTTGCCTGCCTGCCCTCCGAAACGCCGGACGGGTACTGGCAGGCCCGTCCGCCCTGTACCGGATGGCGAATGGCCCCACGCGTCGTCCGGACACACCTTCATGGCAAGGAGGTGACGTCCCGTGATCCCGACCGCCATCCAGCAATACCTCCGGCGCCATCGCGTCCCCTTCGAGCGGTATGCCCATGCCCGGGCCGAGTCCGCGATGGAGCTGGTGGAAGTCCTGAACGTGCCGAGCTGGCGCGTGGCGAAGTCCGTCATCGTGAAGGCGAACCGACAACCGTGGATCATCGTCGTGCCCGCGCTGGCGTCGGTGGACCTGCACCAGGTGCGCGAGATGCTCGGCGCGCACTCCGTGCGACTGGCCACGGAGGCCGAGTTCGTCGACCACTTCCCCGGCTGTGAGCCCGGCGCCGAGCCGCCTTTCGGAGAGCTGTACGGCATGCCCGTGGCGATCGATGAGTCGCTCAGCCTCAATGAGCGCCTGCTCTTTCGCGCGGGCTCGCACGAGGAGGCCCTGGAGCTGCGCTTCCAGGACTTCGCGCGCCTGGAGTGGCCGCTGGTCGCGTCGTTCATCCAGCCCGTTTCGGAGTCGCGCAGGGAGGATGAGTCCTACCGGGACTCCATCGAGGAGTCGGGCGCTCCGGCCTGACACTTCAGGGCGCGGGGGAATCGCTGACGACCCGCGAGCCACGCAGGGAGTCTTCGAGCTCCTGCGCCTTCGGATCCTCCACCCGCTCCCGTCGGCGTGCGTCCACCTGCGCACGCTCGTGGGCTTCCAGCCGCGCCGCCCAGGCCTCGGCCTCCGTGCGACGACTGCCCGCGCCTGGCGGCATGAGCCGCAGGCCTTCGTGCACCGACCGCGCCGCCGCGTCGTAGCGCGACAGCAGCTCCTGCAAGCGGGCCACCGCGAAGTGGCTGTCCGGGCCGGGCAGCAGCCCCACGACCGAGCGCCGCTGCTCCAGCGCGCGGGCCAGCAGCCCCTCGCGCTCGAAGCAGTCCGCCTCCAGTGAGAGCAGCCGCGCGCGCTGCTGGAGGTTCGTGAGGAAGGGCGCCACCGCGTCCAGCGTGTCGCGCGAGCGCCGCGTCAGCCCCGCCTCCTGCTGCCGCGCGGCCAGGGTGAAGGCCAGCTCCACGTCCTGGGGGAAGCGCTTCGCGAGGGCCTCCAGGGCCTGGAGCGCATCAGCCCCCCTGCCCTGCGCACGCCACACCTCCGCGCGCAGCAGGTGCGTGGCCAGGGCGTCCGGCGCACGTCGCTCCACCTCCGCGCACGCAGCCTCCGCCGCGGGCAGCTCCCCCTGGGCCAGCCGGCCGCGCGTCTCGTGCATCCACAGCGCGGTCGCTTCGGGCCGTCCCTCGTAGTGCTCGCGCGCCCAGGCGAGCCAGGCCAGTCCCAGCGCGCGACGCTCGGGCACGGCGAGCAGCGCCGCGGCCAGCTCCGGGGCCTGTCCGGGCGCCTCGGGCGTGAGCGTCCGCAGCTCCTCGGGCGTGCGGGCCAGGGGCAGCGCTTCGGAGATCAGCACGCGCGTGTCGCCAGCCTCGTGCGACAGGCGGTACTCGAGGAAGCCCTGCGCGCGCCGGCCCAGGTGCAGGAGCGCGCGCGCCGCCACGCGGTGCGACGGGGCATCCAGGGGGCGCAGGTACAGCGCGCGGTTGACGAACACCAACGCCTCCTTCGCGCCCGCCGGCCCATCCCTCACGGAGCCCATCGCCACCAGCCGGTACAGCAGGTAGTCCGCCGGATGCGCGTCGATGAGCGAGAGCCCCAGCGCGCGGACCTCCAGCCCGGGAGCCCGGGCCGACACGCGCTCCGCCAGCAGGGCCTCCGCGTCCGCCATCCGCCGCGAGCCCGGCACGAGCGCGACGAGCACCACGCCTGTGAACCCCGCCGCCAGGGCCAGCGCGAGGCCGGTGGGCAGCGCTCCCGTCCGCGTGCGCCTCGCGAACAGGGACCCGGCGTCACGAGGCCGCGCCACCGCGCCCAGGGCCACCGCCACGGCGACCGCGCACGCGGGCAGCTCCAGGTTGAAGTCGAAGAGGTTGTGCAGCGCCAGCGCCGCCACGCCCGACAGCGCCGCCAGGTCCACCGGCCCGTGGCCCTCGCGCCGCACGAGGCGCACGAAGCCCCAGAGGCCCAGCGCCAGCAGCAGCACGCCCGGCACGCCCCACTCCGTCGCCACCTGCAGCACCACGTTCTCCGGGTGCGTGAAGGTGTTGGGGTTGGGCTCCGTCTGGTAGCGCGGGAACGCGGCCTCGAACGCGCCCCGCCCCATGCCCAGCACCGGGAAGGCGCGGGCCGCGCGGGCCATCATCGGCCAGGGCTCCACCTTGCCGTGGCGCAGGGACTCCACGCTGTCCGCCGTGCGCGCCTCCGCCCACAGCTGATCCGCCGCCAGGTACAGGCCCACCGACAGCGTCGCCAGGAGCCCCAGCAGCACCGCCGCGCCCCGGCCCCACGAAGGCCTCGCGGGCGTGCGCGCTTCACGCCGCTGCTTCGACAGCCAGCCGGCGAGCAGCACCTGCCCGAAGACGAAGAACACGATGCCCGCGCGCGACAGCGACAGCAACACGCCCGCGCCGGAGACGAGCGCCGCCGCCGCGAAGGGCCACGCCTCCGCGCGCGACGGCTTCGACAGCGCGAGCCCCACCGCCACCGTCGCCGCCAGCCCCAGGAAGCCCGCGAGGTGGTTGGGGTTGCCGAACGGCGTCACCAGCGGCGGCCGCGCGTGCACATACGCCCTCAGCCCGAACAGCGTCTCCACGCCGAAGAGCGCATGCCCCAGCCCCACCGCCGCCACCGCCGCGCCCGTGAAGGCCAGCACCGTCATGAGCCGCTTGCGCGACGCCCGCGCGCGGCACACCTGCACCGCCGCGAGGAACGTGAGGAGATACGCCCCGTGCTTCGCCAGCTCGCGCCACGTGGCGGAGGGGTCCAGCGACACCGGCCGGAAGCCCGTGAGCCCCAGCGGCACCAGCACGTCCTCGCGCAGCGCCGCGGCCTCCGGGCTCACCCACGCGAGGACCGCGGGCGGCAGCGGCACGAGCTGCACCGCGCACAGCAGCACGCCTCCCACGAGCGGCGCCGCGAGGAGCGGGACGCGTGGGGACTCACCCTGCCGCCGCGCCCCCAGGACCGCGAGCACCGCGGCCAGCCCGGCCAGCACGCCCAGGGGCCAGGTCACCCAGCGCGCCGCCCCGCCCAACGCCACCGGGCCCAGCACCAGCAGCGCCGCGAGCGCGGCCTCGGCGGCCAGGGTGTACCGGGAGACGCGACGGGACTCGGGAGCCATGGGAGGGGCGCGAGTATGTCACGCCCTCCACGCGCCCCGGCACCCGCGCCCGGGCCGTCCCCCCGCACAGGAGGCAGGAGGCCCCGGACGTCGTCGTCGCTCAGGGCATCTCGAGCGTGTCCAGCCCCGCGGAGGGTCGCCTCACGTCGTCGAAGGGACTGACGACTCCCGAGGACTCCTCGCAGCGCTTCACGGGGTCGTCGAGCAGGACCTCCGGAACCGACGACAGCGGCGCGGAAGGCTCCGGGGCCGGCTTCCAACCCGCGAACGCCGTCCCCACCGCACAGGTGATGGCCAGCGTGATGAGCGCACCTCGGAGCGGAAAGTAACGGAGGACGATCATCGGGAGACCTCGGCCCGGGGGCACGGGACGACTGCGAGTAACCGGCCCTATTGGAGCACGAATCACGCCAGAACGTATCTCCCAGCAATCACCGGACAGCCAGACGAGCGCGTGACACGCCGGGTTACGCTTCCGTCCGCGCCTGTAGCGGGTTTCGCCACAGGAGGGGGCAGGCAGGGGTGCCGGGACATCGCTTGCATCCGGGGACCCATCTGGCATCTTCCGCCCAGCCCATGCGTCGCCTATTGCTGACCGCCGCCGTTCTCTGCGCCTCCCTCTCCGGACTCACCGCGTGCAAGACGAGTTGCCGCGAGCTGTCAGAGAAGCTCTGCGAGTGCGCCTTGAACTCCGTGGAGAAGCAGGCCTGCGAGCAGCGCGCCGCGGACGAAGAGGCCCGGGTCGAGCCCACCCCGGAAGACGAGGTCGCGTGCGAGGCGCTCATCGACTCCTGCGACTGCCGCGTCATCGAGACCGAAGAAGGCAAGAAGGCCTGCGGCCTCGCCCGCTGAGCGCCGTCTCCCCCTGACAACGGCGCCCCGGGGTCCCAAGAGACCCCTGAGCTCCGGAAGGGGGCTCCGGAAGGTCCCTCCGGAAGGTTGCTTCAGGCCCCTGGCGCCACGCGTGCCGGAGCCGGTGACGGCGCCCCATCCACCCACCGCTGGAGCCCGCGCTTCACGCGCACGCGCCACGGCGTCTCCACCCACCGGTGCACCGCCACCGACGCGGGCACGAGCAGCGCCACCAGCACGCCCAGGAAGCGCCACGGCGACGACAGGTCCACGCGCGTGGCCAGCCAGTGCACGAACTCACTGAGGGGGTACTGGAGCAGGTACATCGAGTAGCTGGCCCCGCCCAGGGACACCAGCCACGGCCGTGACAGCAGCTGTCCCAGCGGACCGCCGCCGCGCGCCAGGCCGTAGACCAGCAGCGCGGACGCGGGCGCCAGCAGCACGTTGTGCATCAGCGGATAGGGAATCCGTCCGCCCAGCATGAAGGCCACGAGCAGCAGCGCCGCGCCCGCCACCGCCATCCCCCCGCCGGAGCGTGGACGGGAGGTGGCCGCCGCGCGCTCGCGCACGAAGACCAGGCCCAGCAGCACGCCCAGCAGGAACTCCGGCAGCCGCACCAGCGGGTTGAACTTCAGCACCGTCAGCCAGTTGCCTCCGGACATGACGTTCAGCGTCCCCGGCCCATCCGGGCGCAGCGCCAGGTAGAGCAGCGGAGGCACCAGCCCCACGACCCACACGGCCAGCAGGGCCACCTTCAGGCGCGCGCCCCGGAGTCCCACCAGCCGCCGCGCCACCGCGGGGAACAGGAAGTAGAAGAAGGCCTCCACCGACACGGACCAGCCCGGCGGGTTCCAGTAGAGCGCCAGCTTGGGCACCCACGCCTGGAAGAGCGCCAGCGTGGTGAGGCCCGCGGTGCCCAGCTTCACGGTGGCCACGGGCAGCGAGTTCACCGCCAGCGAGCGCTGCATCGTGGGCACCGCCGACAGCAGGAACGTCAGCAGGAACACCGGGTAGACGCGCGCCACGCGGGCGCTCCAGAAGGCGCGCGAGGGCGTCTCCATCCTGCCGTCCACGTCCACGTAGTTGTACGCGAGCACGAAGCCCGACAGCAGGAAGAACAACCCCACGGACGCGTAGCCGGAGCCCACCAGGTAGAACAGCCACTCCGGCGCCCACGGAAGACAGGGGGTGCCGAAGTGGAACAACACCACATGCAGGGCTGCCAGGAAGCGCAGCCCCGTGAGGGCATCCAGCGAACCGCCCTGCTTCATCGACGGCCGATGCCGAAGTAGGTGAAGCCCTGCTCGCGCATGCGCGCGGGCTGGAAGATGTTGCGGCCGTCGAAGACGACGGGCGTCTTCATCAGCGCCTTCATGCGGTCGAAGTCCGGGTGGCGGAACTCGTTCCACTCGGTGACGACGAAGAGGCCGTCCACGCCCTCCAGCGCGTCGTAGGGTACTTCCGCGTAGCGGATCCGGTCGCCGAAGACGCGCTTGGACGCGTGCGCGGCCACGGGGTCGTGCGCAATCACCTGCGCGCCCTTGCCGATGAGGCCCTCGATGACCTCGATGGCCGGCGCCTCGCGCATGTCGTCCGTCTTGGGCTTGAAGGCCAGGCCCCACACGCCGAACTTCTTGCCCTCCAGCGACCCGTAGTGCTTCACGGCCTTGTTCACGAGCAGCTTCTTCTGGCGCTCGTTGGTGCGCTCCACCGCGCGCAGCAGGTCCAGCTCCAGGCCGTACTCACGCGCCGTGGTGACCAGCGCCTTCACGTCCTTGGGGAAGCAGGAGCCGCCGTAGCCCACGCCGGGGAACAGGAACGGGTAGCCGATGCGCTTGTCCGCGCCCAGGCCCTTGCGCACGAAGTCCACGTCCGCGCCGACCTTCTCGCAGAGCGCGGCCACGTCGTTCATGAAGGAGATGCGCGTGGCGAGCATCGCGTTGGCCGCGTACTTCGTCAGCTCCGCGGAGCGCGTGTCCATGAACAGGATGGGGTTCTCCGTGCGCACGAAGGGCGCGTACAGCTCCCCCATGAGCTGCCGGGCGCGCTCGGTGTCCGCGCCGATGACGACGCGGTCCGGCTTGAAGAAGTCGTCCAGCGCGGCGCCCTCCTTGAGGAACTCCGGGTTGGAGACGACGTCGAACTCCACCTTCGTCACCTTGGCGATGGCGTCACGGACCTTGTCCGCGGTTCCCACCGGCACGGTGCTCTTGTCCACCACCACCGTGTACTGCTTGATCGCGCGGCCCACCGCCTGCGCCGCCGCGAGCACGTACTGGAGGTCGGCCTCGCCGCTCTCACCTTCCGGAGTGCCCACCGCGATGAACACGGCCTGGGCGTTCGCGACGCCCTCCGCCAGGTTCGTGGTGAAGGTGAGGCGCTTCTCCTTCACGTTCTTGCGGATCAGCTCTTCCAGACCCGGCTCGTAGATGGGCACCTGCCCGTCCTGGAGCATGCGGATCTTCCGCTCGTCGATGTCCACACACGCGACGTCGTTTCCGGAGTCCGCGAAGCAGGTGCCCGCGACGAGTCCGACGTAGCCCGATCCGATGATGGCAATACGCATTCTTGAAAGGTCCTGGTTTCAACAGGTGGCGTCATGAACTCATACGCCGACAGGCGCACCGAAAGAAAGCCCGGGGGCCCTGAACGCACAGCGACCAGACAGGCTTACTGCCCTGTAAGGAGGCGTCGCAGCCGGTCCACGCCCCGCAGGGCGGAGGCGCGCCCAGGGGTGCTGACAGGACCCACCACCCCCCGGTCCAGGAGCTCGCGTGTGGCGCGGCGCAAGGGCGGGAACGCGGCGGTGGCCTGTGCTTCCGCCTCCGGGAACAGCCGCGCGACGATGGCGAGCGACGTGTAGAGGGCGCGCTCCAGGCCGAACGCCTCCGCGCGCTCCAGCAGCACCGGCACGTTCATGGGCCGCGAGTACACGCCGCCCATCCAGGTGGCCCCGGTGATGAGCTCCCGGAGGTCCACGTAGGACAACCACGGCACGTCATACCCGCGGTGGGCCTGGTCCAGCGCGGTGAGCAGCAGCGCGTCCTCCAGCTCCGGCCGGAAGACGGAGGTGCCGTAGACCTTCATGGGGATGGCGCGGTCGAAGATGCCGGCCAGCTGCTCGCGGCGGTTCGCGCCCAGCACGTCCGAGTAGAGGTAGATGGGGGTGCGGCCGTCGGACACCACGCGCGCGGCGCCGCTGTTCGTGTCGTCCTTCTCCGGGACGAACTCGTGGTTGGACAGGTAGCCGGCGAAGCCGTCCACGTCCATGCGGCGCACCAGCACCTGGATGTCCAGCACGGGGCGGAAGCCCACGTGGGGGTAGAGCGCCTCCGCGAAGGCAGCGCCGCCCAGCAGCAGGATCTTGCGGCCCTCCAGCTGATCCACGATGCGCTTGAAGTGGACCAGCTTCATCACGTTGTCGTTCACGGAGCCGGTGTAGATGGCCATCATCCGGTCGCGGGCCCACTCGGGCGCCTCGCCTCCGGCCATCCGATACTCCAGGTTGTACGCGGCGAGCGGCGCCAACCCCTGGGAGATGGCCCAGTCGACGTAGGCCTCCCAGGGCGCACCCCGGAGCTTTCCGCGCGGAGGCTCGAAGGAGGACAGGACCCGGAAGGTGTCGAGGAGGCTGGGCGCCATGGTGCGGCACCTTTAATGGGCGGAGCACGCCCGCCGCAATGACCGTCTTGTGAAGCGCTCCGGATGGGTCGACACCGGGACGGGTTCCCTGTTGCCCAGGCGACCGGACGGTCTGGAGCCCTACCCTCGACGGCTCCGGAGACTTCGCAGGCGGCGGAGCGCATAGCGCACCATGGGCCGGGCCCGGGGCGCCAGCGCGAGCTTCGCGGCGACCCACGCGGGCTTGTTCCGGGCGAGCTCCGCGTCCAGCAGCCGCGGTCCGGAGAACAGCCGGGTCGCCAGCCCGCGCTGCCACACGGGCGGGGCCAGGGCCTGGAGCACGCGCTGCGGCACGGGCGCGTCCAGCAGCCGGCGCGCGGCGTCCCACGCGTACCAGGCGAGGTGGGGCAGGCCCGTCTGCTTCGCGCGCGTCACCACGCCGTCCCAGTCGAGCGTGGGCCGGGCCCGCGCCAGCAACTTCAAGTCGAACAGCCACGCCAGCCGCTGCAACAGGTGGTTGCTCGCGTGCAGGGCCAGGTACACAGCCTCGTCCTCCGCGCACAGGAAGCGGACGCGCTGACCGTCCAGCTCCGCGTCCTCGGCGCGGGCCACCAGCGCGTCGCCCTCCAGCGCCTGCCCGTAGCCCGCGAGCGCGCGGTAGTGCAGCTCCACCAGTCCGGCGGGGCCGGTGAGTTCGACGTGGTGGGTGTCGTCGCGGTCCGCGTCGACGGCCTTCGTCGTCAGGCCCAGCCCTTCGAGCGCGTGCACCGAGCACAGCACGCGGTCGCGGGACACGAGCAGGTCCACGTCGGTGGTCGCCCGCTGGAGCGGCTCCGGGTAGAGCCTGCGGGACAGGCCGTAGCCCTTGAGCAGCACCGGCACCACGTCCACCGCGGCCAGGGCCTCCACGCTGCGCAGCAGCAGCGCCCGCACGCGCATGCCCCGCGCCGCGCCGGACAGGGACTCGCGGCGCAGCAGCGCGCGTGCGTCCTCCGGAAGCGTCCAGTCCGCCCGGGACAGGGCGTGCTCGACGAAGCCCGCGAGGCCGTGGCGCACGGCGTCCTTCACCAGCGCGTCGGCGGTGTGCGTGGGAGCGGGCCCGGCGGGCGCATCCGGCCAGGCCTGGAGCAGCGTCAGCAGGGTCGGGGACGCGGCCGGGCTCACGGGCTCACCGTCGCATTGCGATGATGCGCTCGGGCTCCGCGGCTTCCAGGGCCGCGAGCTGCACGGTGCGTTCGGCCACCGCGTCCGCGACCACCTCCAGCGCCAGCTCCTCGTCGCGGTCGATGGCGCCGCGCCCGTCGCGCCAGCACAGGCGCAGCGTGCCGAGCAGCACCTCGCCGTCCTTCACCTCCACGCGCACCTCCAGCGGCGCGGAGGTGCCGGCCTCCGGACGCTGCGACTCGAAGGTGATGCCCGCGTCAGGCGCCTCGTACGGGCGGCGCAGGCGCAGCGACTGCGAGGCCGCGTCCATGCCCGGGGCCAGCGGCCGCACGGCGTTCCACACGTCCTGGAGCGAGCCTGCTTCGCGCACGGCCGCGGTGACGGCCTTCACCAGCGTGCGCAGCTGCTGGTTGCGCTGGCGCGTCTGCTGGACGGTGCCCGCGTGGCGCACGTCCAGGTAGCCCAGCTTGCGCATCAGCACCACGATGACGACGCCCATGCCGCAGAGCAGGAGCGCGCTCTGCATGCTGTTGGCGAAGTGGAGCCCCAGCGCGGTGAGCATGAAGAGGGTGCACAGCGCGTAGAGCACCAGCACGGTGGTGCGGTGGGTGAGCAAGAGGCGGCTCATCAAGCGGTGGTGGATGTGTTCCTTGTCCGCGCTGAACAGGGGTCTGCCCAGGAGCGAGCGGCGCACCATGGCGAGCAGCGTGTCCATGATGGGCAGGCCCAGCGCCATCACCGGCACGAGCAGCGCCACGGCGGTGCCGCTCTTGGACGACGTCTTGATGGACACCGCCGCGAGCACGAAGCCCAGGAACATGCTGCCCGTGTCCCCCATGAAGATGGAGGCCGGGTTGAAGTTGAACACCAGGAACCCGAGGATGGCGCCCGCGAGCGCGATCATCAGCAGGCACAGCAGCACGTCCCCGCGCATCAGCGCGAGCAGGAAGTGGGTGCCCACGCCGAAGAACGCGACCCCGCCCGCCAGCCCGTCCAACCCGTCGATGAGGTTGAGCGCGTTGATGACGCCCACCACCCACAGCACCGTCAGGGGCAGGCTCAAGAAGCCCAGCGTCAGCTCCGCGCCGAAGGGGTTGGCGAGCACCTCGATGCGGAAGCCCACCGCGTACAGCCCCAGCGCCACCGCGAACTGCACGGAGAACTTCAGCTTCGCGTCCGCGCCCCGCAGGTCGTCGTAGAGGCCCAGCGCCGCGATGAGCGCGCCGCCGATGAAGAGCCCCACGATGAGCTCCGTCTGCGCGCGGAACTGGAGCCCCACCCCCGAGTCCACGAGGAACAGCGCGCACAGCGGCGCGAAGAAGCCGCCCACGATGCCAATGCCCCCCAGCCGCGGGATGGGCCGCACGTGCACCTTGCGGCTGGAGTTCGCCTGGTCGAGCCAGCCCCACGCGAGCGCGCGTTCGCGGACGACCCAGGTGAGCGCCAGCGCGACGACGAGCGAAACAAGGAAGGCGACGAAGAAGGTGATCATTCAGGGGGGGTCAGCCCCTATCGTGACGGCCGGCCATGCAGCGCGTCAATGTCCTGGAGCCGTGAACCCGAACAACGCGCCTGCCTACTTGGTGTCAGCAGAACGGATACGCAGGACTTCTTCGTAAAGCGCGAGGGTCCGCGAGGCGATGTCAGGCCAGGTGAGACCCTGCACCGCCGCCTGGGCCGCGCGGCGAAGCGCGTACCGTTGGGAGGGATCCGCCGCGAGCGTGCGCACGGCTTCCACCAGCGCGTCCACGTCACCGATGGGCACGAGGAAGCCCGTGCGGCCGGGGTGCACGATGGAGGGGGCCACCCCCACCGGTGTGGAGATGGGCACGAGGCCTGAAGCCATGGCCTCCACCAGCGCCATGCCGTAGCCCTCCGCGTGGCTGGGGAAGAGGAGCACCTCCTCCTGCGCGAGCAGGCCCGGCAGCGTGGCATGGGCGTAGTGCGGCACCACGCGCAGGTGCACCTGCACGGACGGCGGGAAGGCCGCGCGGACCTCGGGTTCGGGGGTGCCGGTGCCGTAGAGGGTCAGCGTGAAGGGCGTGCCCAGCGCGTGCAGTCGGCCCGCCGCGGCGATGACGTCCTCGCGCCCCTTGCGCTGGATGAAGGTGCCCACGGTCGCGAGGCGCAGGGGGCCGTCCGCGAGCGGGGCCGGCAGGGGCAGGCCGTGGAAGGCTTCCCCGAGGCCGTGGGGGATGAGGCTCAGCTTCGATGCGGGGATGCGCAGCCGTTCGCGCGCGTAGGCGGCGTCCGCTTCGTTGAGGAGCACGGAGCGGTCCGCGAGGCGCAGCGACTGCGCGACCTCCCAGAGGCGGAAACCCCCGTGGTACAGCGGATACTTCCAGCTCAGGTGCGCCTTGCCCTCGCGCGCGTCGGCACGGAGCTGTTCGGAGACGGTGTGCTCCAGGCCGTGGCTGCGCGTCACCAGCGCGTGACGGCGGGGAGCGCCGGGACGTCCGGCCCGCGCCCAGGGCCACGCATCCCCGGTGGTGACGTCGAGCACGTCGTAGTCGCGCGCCACGCGGGCGAGGTGCGCGGAGAGCTTCCACGGGAAGCGGAGGTTGTGGAGCGCGGTGTGGTGCTGCTCACCGGGGAAGGCGTCGCCGTAGCCGTAGTAGTCCACGGTGCAGCCCTGCGCCTGGAGGGCGCGGCCCAGCGCGAGCGTCACGCCCGGAGCGCCCAGGTCCTGGGACAGCGGATGGTGGATGGCGAGGAGCACGCGCATGGAGGGCGCTTCATAGCAGGGCGCCCTGGCGTGGGCAGGGGTGGCCTTTGGGGGCTCGACCCTGGCAGGCTGCCGCCTTTCGCGGTTGCCCCCCACCAGGATGGATCCATGCGCGTCAGTACCCACTTCGCCCTCTGGGTGGCGGGCCTCGCCCAGGCGGAGACGCAGACGACGGCGGGAGAGCGCGCCTGCCTCGCGCGGCACGCGGCGGGGCGACAGCGACTGGTGGAGATCGGCGTGTGGCACGGCGTGACGACGCGGGTGCTGCGCGCGGTGATGGACCCCACCGCGACGCTGTGGGCCGTGGATCCGTATCCGGTGGGACGCCTGCGCGTGAGCTTCCAGCAGCTCATCGCGCACCGCGAGGTGAACAGCGTGCGCAACGGCCGCGTGGAGTGGGTGCGCGACACCGGCGTCGGCGCCGCGAACCGGCACCGCGAGCGCGGCCTCCCTCCGGCGGACTTCGTCTTCATCGACGGGGACCACACCTACGAAGGGCTCCAGGGCGACTGGACCGGTTGGAGTCCGCTGGTGGCACCGGGCGCCATCATCGCGCTGCACGACACCCACGCGAGCCCCTCACGCCCGATGAACACCACGGGCAGCGCGCGCTACACGCGGGAGGTCATCCTCCACGACCCCGCGTTCGAGTGCGTGGACACGCACGACTCGTTGACCGTGATGCGCCGTCGCGAAGCTTGAGCCCCGCGCCTCACATCTGCGGACCCGCGAGCAGCGCCGCGCCGATGGCGCCGGACAGGTCACCCAGCTCCGCCACGTGCATCGCGGGCTTGCGCTCCGCGCTGAACAGGTGCGGGTGCATGGCGTCGGCGATGCGCTCCACGTACGGCGTGCCCAGCCGCGACCCCAGCCCTCCGCCGATGACGACCGCCTCCACGTCCAACAGGTTGATGACGGAGGCGATGGCGACGCCCATCATCTCCACCGCGCGGTGGATGAGCCGCGTCGCGAGTGGATCCTTCTCCTTCAGCGCCTGCGCCCACACGCCGCTCGACAGCCGCGTGCGCTTCCTGTCGTGCATGATGTCGAAGAGGATCGTCCTCTCCCCCTTCTTCACCGCGGTGCGCGCCTTGCGTTCCAGGGACGCCCGGCCCGCGTAGGCCTCCAGGCAGCCGCGCCGGCCACAGCCACAGCGCGCACCGTTGGCCTTCACCACCATGTGACCAATCTCTCCGGCCGCGCCTTGACCGCGCCACGGCACGCCGTTCAGCACCAGCCCTCCGCCGACGCCCGTGCCCCACCACACGCCCAGCACGGAGCGGAAGTCGCGGCCCGCGCCCAGCTTGTACTCGGCCGCGACCGCCACCTGCACGTCGTTGCCCATCACCACCTTGCCGCCCACGAGGTCGCCCAGGTCCGACGCGAGCGGATACGGATCCTCCCAGCCGCCCGCCACGTTGCTCGTGTGCGCGAGCGTGCCGCTGTTCGCATCCACCGACCCCGGGGCGCCCACGCCCACGCCGGCGAGCTTCGCGGGCTCGATGCCCGCCGTCCGCGCCGCTTCCCCCAGCGTGCCGTACAGCTCTTTCACCACCTCGCCCGGGCCGCCCTTCACGGGCGTCGGGTGGCGGGCCCGGCCCAGCACCTCGCCGCGCGCGTCCACGATGACCGCTTCAATCTTGGTCCCTCCCAGGTCAAGGCCTCCCCAGATGCGGGCCCGGCCATTGGAGGTTCCGTTCGCCGCCCGCCCGTTCTTCGCTGAAGCCTCGGCCATGTTTCGACTCCCAGGGGTTCGCGGCACCGGTCGCCGCGCGCACTGAATCTGCACACCGCGACTGCCCCCTTGCGCCACCTCACCGAACACGCCCGTGGCTGCCCGCCCGCTCTCCAGGTTTCCGGACAGGCCCTGTTCGTCGGACGCGGGGACGCATATACGCTCAGGCCCCTTCATGAGCAGCAGTCCTCCTCCCCTCGCCCCGGAACTGGGCACCTCGGACGTCAAGGTCCGCGCCCAACGCTCCATCATCGCCCTGGGCCTGCGGACGCTCGGCTCCCTGGGGCTGCGCGTGGTGAGTTCGCTCGCCCTGTCGCACCTGTTGTTCCCCGGGGACTACGGCGCGTTCGCCATCGTGGCCTTCACCGCCGCGATGGGCGCCTTCCTGGGCGACCTGGGGTTGAGCGCGGCGCTGGTACGCCAGCAGCACGAACCCACGCAGGATGAGATCAGCACCTCGTTCTGGAGCCATCAGGCGTTCACCGTCTGCGTCGTGAGCGTCCTGCTGGTGCTCGCGCCGCTCCTGTCGCGCTCCTACGAGCTGGGGCCCTCGGGCACCGCCATGGTGAGCGTGATGGCGCTGGGGCTGTTCTTCCACTCGCTGCGCGTCATCCCCATCATGGTGCTGGAGCGACAGCTCCACTTCCCCGCCCTCGCGCGCATCGAGCTCATTGAAGGCATCGCGCAGACGGCGAGCACCATCCTGCTGGCCTGGCTGGGCCTGGGCGCGTGGGCGCTCATCGGCGGCGGGCTGGTGCGCGGCGGCCTGGGCATGTTGATGCTCTGGTCCGCGGCGGGCTGGCGTCCGCGGGGCAAGGTCCGGTGGACCATCGTGAAGAGGCTGTTGGGCTTCGGCATCTGGTTCCAGCTCACCGGCCTCATCCCCGCGGTGCTCAACGGGTGGATTCCCCTCGTGGTGGGGCGCATGGAGGGCAAGGACGCGGTGGGCCTCGTGAACTGGGCCACCGCGCTGGCCTCCGTGCCACTGGCGCTGAGCAGCGTGCTCACCCGCGTCGCGTATCCGGCCTACAGTCGCTTGCAGGCGGACTCGGCGGCGCTGGCGGACTACCTGCGCACCTCCATCCGCCGCATCAGCGCGCTGCTGTGCCTCGTCATCCCCTTCGGCGTCATCGCGCTGCCACCGTTCATCCCGGTGGTGTTCGGCGCGCGCTGGAGCCTCGCGTCCACGCTGGTGCAGTGGTTCACCATCGAGGCGTCGATGCAGGCGGTGCAGGGACTGCTGTTCTCGCAGCAGCACGCCAGCGGCCACGCGCGCGAACGGATGTACGTGGCCACCCTCTCCAGCCTCCTGCGCTTCGGGCTGGGGACGCTCGCGGTGATGCAGTGGGGCATCGTCGGCGTCGGGGTCAGCGCGACGGCCGTGACGCTGACCGAGCTGTGGCTGACCGCGCGACTGGTGGCCCGCCGCGCCCCGGAGCTGTCGCGCCTGGAGTTCGAGGTGATGGAGCCCTTCCTCACGGTGGGCGCACTGCTCGCGCTCGCGTTGGGGCTCTCGCGACTCGCGACGGGACAGGGCGGTCTGCTGGTGCAGGCATTGGTGGCGGCGGGGCTGTTGACCGCGTTGGTGCTCGCACGTGAGGCCACGCGGCGGGGCCTGTCCCTGCTGGGTGAGCTGCGCGCCCTCCTCCAGCACGTCCGCGCCCGGCGGGCGCCTCCGTGAGCCAACAGGCGCCAGTCGCCCCCACCTGGCACCTGCTGACCGGGGAGTATCCGCCGGCCCCTGGCGGCGTCTCCGACCACACCCGGAGCGTCGCTCGCGCGCTGGCGAAGGCGGGAGAGACGGTGCGGGTGTGGACCCCTGGTGCCGAAGGCGTGTCCGTGGATCAGGACGTCATCGTGCATCGGTGGCCCGGCCTCTTCACACCGCAGGGCCTCGTGCGCCTGACGCGCGAGCTGGACGCGTGCCAGGGCCCCCGGCGATTGCTGCTGCTGTACGTGCCGCAAGCGTTCGGCTTGAAGGCGATGAACGTGCCCTTCTGCGCCTGGTTCGCCGCGAGGCGGCAGGACGAACGCGAGCTGTTCCTCCACGAAGCGGTGTACCCGTGGAGCCCGGGTGCGCCCTGGCGTCACCAGGTCCTCGCGGGTGTCACGCGAGTCATGCTGCGCACGCTGGCCCACGGCGTGGATCGCGCCTACGTCTCCATCCCCGCCTGGGCGGCACACCTCCCCGAGCCGCTGCGCACCCGCGCCCGGTGGTGTCCCATCCCCAGTCCCCTGCCCCTCGATGCTCCGGACGAAGACGTACGTGCCGTGCGCGAGGCGTTGGGTGATGGCCCGTGCGTGGCGCACTTCGGGACGTACGGCACGGCCATCTCGGATCCGCTCAAGGCAGTGCTCGTCCCCCTGTTGCAGCGGGACGAACGACGGCAGGCGTTGCTGTTGGGTCGGGGCAGCAGTGCCTTTCGTGAAGCCCTGTCGCGCGGACATCCGGCCCTGGCTGGACGAATCCACGCGAGGGACGGGCTGTCACCGGAGGCCGTGGCCGCGCACCTGCGCGCAGCGGACCTGCTGCTCCAGCCCTATCCCGACGGAGTCAGCGCAAGACGCAGCAGCGCGATGGCGGGCCTGGGTCTGGGGCTCCCCATGGTCACCAACCTCGGCCACCTGAGCGAGCCGCTGTGGCGTGAGTCACGAGCGGTGGCGCTCGAGGACGGCACATCGCCGGCCGCGTTGCTGGCGCTCGCCGAAGACCTGCTGGAGCACGGCGAGAAGCGCCGGGCCCTGGGCGAGCGCGCGGCCCGCGTCTATCGCGAGCACTTCGCGCTGGAGCACACGGTGGCGCACCTGCTGCGCCGCGGAGGCACCGCGTGAGTGCCTCACGTGCGTCCCCTCCGCGTCTCCAGGTCCTGATGGATCCGCGCGAAGAAGGCTGGCCCAGCATGGACCTGGTGGGCGAAGCGCTCGTGGAGGGGCTGGAGGCGTTTCCCGCCGAGATCTCCATCACCCGCGTGAGGCCTCCGATTCCGCGCGCCGTGCGCGGCCTGCCCCGATTGGGAAACCGCAAGGCCGCCTTCAACGCGGACCGGCTGCTCACGCGCTTCGGCCTCTATCCCGCACGCCTGCTTCGCGAGCGCTGGGACCACGAGGCCTTCCACGTCGTGGATCACACCTACGCGCAGCTCGTGCACACGCTGCCGGCGGACCGCACCGGCGTCTACTGCCACGACCTGGATGCGTTCCGCTGCGTCCTCGAACCCCACCGTGAACCCAGGCCGTCGTGGTTCCGCCTGATGGCGCGCACCACGCTCAAGGGACTGGAGCGCGCGGCCCTCGTCTTCCACAGCACGCGGCAGGTGCGGGAGGAGCTGCTCGCGCACGGCGTGGTGCCCGCCGAACGGCTGGTGTGGGCCCCCTATGGCGTGTCACCGGAGTACCGCGCCGAACCCGTTCCTGGAGACGCCAGCGACGCCGTGCTCGCGCCGCTCCACGAGCGGCCGTACCTGCTGCACGTGGGCAGCGCCATCCGTCGCAAGCGCCTGGATGTGCTCTTCGAAACCTTCGCGGCGCTGCGAGCACGACACCCGGACCTGATGCTGGTGCAACAGGGTGGCGACCTGGACGCGGCCCAGCGCGCGCAGGTGGAGCGGCTCGGCTTGAAGGACGCGCTGCTGCAACCGCCCCGACAGGAGCGGGCCACGCTCGCGGGCCTGTACCGGCGCGCGAGCGCGGTGCTGGTGCCCAGCGAGGCGGAGGGCTTCGGCCTGCCCGTCATCGAGGCGCTGGCGTGTGGCGTCCCGGTGGTGGCCAGCGACCTGCCCGTACTTCGCGAAGTGGGCGCCGACGCCTGCACGTACTGCCCGGTGGGGGACGTGGCGGCGTGGGCGGACGCGGTGGATGCGCTGCTCGCGGGCCGTGGCTCCGTACCGTCCACGGAGATACGACGCGCCCGGGCCGCACGCTTCACCTGGAGCGCGCACGCGCGCACCGTGCTGGACGCGTACCTGCATCACCTTGACCCTCCCGGACGGGTCTGATTCCATCGTTCGCGCGTGCGCATCGTCTTCCTGAATCCCGTGGGCATCCTGGGCGGTGCCGAGCGCGCACTCGTGGATCTGCTCGCCTGCCTGCGCACGTTGGATCCGACGCTGTCGCTGCACCTCATCACCGGCACGGAGGGGCCGCTCGTGGAGCTGGCCCGGGGCCTGGGCGTGCAGGCCCAGGCGCTGCCGCTCCCGGAGCGACTGTCGGCGCTCGGGGACAGCGGCCTGCGCAACCAGGGACTGGCCGGAGCGTGGCGCTTCGCGCGGGACGTCGCCCCCACGCCCCTGCTGCTCGCCCGTCATGGCATCGCCCTGCGGCGCGCGGTGCGGGACGTGGCGCCCGACCTGCTGCACTCCAATGGCATCAAGACGCACCTGTTGAGCACGGCCACCGCCGGCCTCGCGATTCCGCGCGTGTGGCACGTGCATGACTTCCTCGGCGAGCGTCCGCTCGTGCGTCACGCTCTCGCGGGGCTGCGTCCGCTGGCCTCCGCCGCCATCGCGAACTCGCGCGCCGTGGGTGACGATGCGCGCGCGGTGCTGGGCAACGTGCCCGTGCATGTCGTGCCCAACGGCGTGGACGTGGAGCGGTTCTCCCCGGGTCCCGGTGACGGTGCGCGCCTGGATGCGCTCGCCGGTCTGCCACCCGCGCCTCCGGGCACGCTGCGCGTGGGACTCGTGGCCACGTACGCGCGCTGGAAGGGACACGACGTCTTCCTGGAGGCCGCGGCCCTGCTGACCCGACAGGTGCCGGACCTGCCCGTGCGCTTCTACCTGGTGGGCGCGCCCCTCTACCGCACGGCGGATTCGCAGTTCACGGCCACGGAGCTGCGCGAGCAGGTGGAGCGCCACGGCCTCATGGGCCGCGTGGGGCTGGTGCCCTTCCAGTCCGAACCCGCGGACATCTACCGGGCGCTGGACGTCTTCGTCCACGCGAGCACCCGCCGCGAGCCCTTCGGCCTCACCATCGCGGAGGCGCTCGCCTGCGGTCGTGCCGCCGTCATCTCGAAGGACAGCGGCGCGGCCGAAGCGCTCCAGGACGGCGAGGACGTGCTGGCCATCGCCCCGGGAGAGCCGCACACGCTCGCGGCGGCGCTGCGCCGACTGCTGGAGGACGAAGCCCTGCGAACGACCCTGGCCCGCGCGGCCCGCCACACCGCCGTGCGCTGTTTCTCCCGCGAGCGCTACGCGCGGAACATCCTCGCGGTGTATCGCCAGCTCGTCCCCGAGCGTGTGTCACAAGGGCATCCATGATGCGGCCCCGGAAGCTCGTCACCGTCTCCCATTCCTACGTCGTCACCCTCAACCGGCGGCTGGCCAACGAGATGACGCGCGCGGGCGCGGGCCGCTGGGACGTCACCGCCGTGGCGCCGCGCTCCTTCCACGGGGACCTGGGCCCGCTCGTGCTCCAGCGCGAACCCGACGAGCCCGCGCACATCGAGGGCGTGCGCACCTTCTTCAGCCGCTCCCTGCATGGCTTCGTCTACGGCCCGGAGCTGCGCGCACGGCTGTCCGGCGCGGAGCTGGTGCATGCGTGGGAGGAGCCCTACGTGCTCTCCGGCCTCGAGGTAGCCCTGCTGACGCCGCGCCACGTGCCGCTCGTCTTCTGCACGTTCCAGAACCTGGCCAAGCGCTACCCCCCACCCTTCGCGCAAGCCGAGCGCTTCGTCGTGCGCCGCGCCGCGGGCTGGGTGGCGTGGGGACAGACGGTGCATGACACGCTCCAGGCCCGGACGGGCTATGCGCAGCGGCCCTCGCGCTTCATCCCCGTGGGCGTGGACGTGGAGCACTTCCGACCGGATCCATCCGCGGGCAGGGCCTTCCGCGAGCGCGTGGGCTGGACGGAGGAAGGGCCTCCGGTGGTGGGCTACCTGGGGCGCTTCGTTCCGGAGAAGGGCCTGCGCCTCCTGATGAACGCGCTCGACGGACTGCGTACGCCCTGGCGCGCCCTCTTCGTCGGCGGGGGCCCGCTGGAAGCGGAGCTGCGCGCCTGGGCCTCACGCCATGCGGACCGCGTGCGGGTCGTCACCGGCGTGTCGCACGCGGAGGTGCCTCGCGCGCTCAACGCCATGGACGTGCTCTGCGCACCCAGCCAGACAACGTCCTTCTGGAAGGAGCAGTTCGGCCGGATGCTCACGGAGGGGCTCGCGTGCGGAGTGCCCGTGCTCGCCAGTGACTCCGGCGAGGTGCCCCATACCGTGGGCGACGGCGGGCGGATCCTCCCGGAAGCGGATGTCAGCGCCTGGACCGCGGCGCTCGCGGAGCTGCTGGAGAGCCCTGCCGCGCGTCAGTCCTGGGCGCTGCGAGGCCGGGAGCGCGCGGTGTCCCGCTTCGCCTGGCCGGTGGTGGCTCGGGCGCACCTGGACTTCTTCGACGAAGTGCTCCAGCGCGGCGCCTGACGCTCACGCCTCCAGTCGCGCCACCAGCTCCGCCGCCATCGCGTCCCACGTCCACGCGCGCAGCTCCGACGACAGCACGGCCACGGCAGGCGCCAGCTCCGAGCCCCGGGCCCGCCACTCCTCCAGGCGCCGCACCAGCGCGCCCACGTCCTCCGGATCCTCCAGCAGCAGCCCCTGGAGCGTGGACGGATAACGCTCGGCCACGCCCGCCGTGCGGCTCACGAGCGCGGGGATTCCCACGCACAACGCCTCATGCACACCCAGGCCGTAGGCCTCGTAGCGCGTGGGAGCCACCAAGAGGTCCGCGGCGGCCAGCAGGCGGGGGACATCGTCACGGAAGCCCAGGAAGCGGATCCGCGCCCCGAGTCCCCGTCCCCGCGCCGCGCGCTCCCATGCCTCCTGCTGCGCGCCGGTGCCCACGACCCACAGGTCCACGTCCCAGTCCGCGCGGACGCACAGCCGGGCCCACGCCTCGAAGAGCGTGTCGAAGCCCTTGCGCCGGTCCCCCAGCGCGCCCACGAACAGCGCCACGCGTCGGTCCTGGGGCCATCCCAACGACGCCCGCGCCTCGCGCCGAAGCGCGGGGGACGTGGGCGGGAAGCGTGAGGGGTCGCTTCCCAGGTACACGACCTGGACCCGCGAAGGCTCCACGCCCGTGGCGGCCAGCAGGTCCTGCCGCGTGCGCTCCGAGTTGGCGATGATGATCCGCGCGCGGCGCAGCGCCCGTTGCTCGCGGCGCAGGTACACGCGGTGGCTCACGCGGCCCTTCCATTTCCGCAGCGGTCCACCGACCGGCTCGGGCGTGTGCGCGCCGTGGACGTAGTGGACCCAGTTGGCGGCGGGCACCTCGCAGTTGCCGCCGTTGGCCACCACCTGACCGCCTTCCGCCAGCGTGCGCGCGGCCCAGAAGCGCCCCACGGCCGCGAGCAGCGGCTCGCCCAGCAGGTACGCATTGGCGGGCTTGGGCACACGGATGAAGCGCACGTTGGGGTAGCGCAGGAGCGAGTCCTCCACCCGGTACGCCACGAGCCGCACGGGCCCGCCCTGACGCGCGAGCCAGTCCGCCAGCGCGAGGTTCGCGCGGTCCATGCCTCCCGTGGAGACGAAGTCACCGGTGATGAGGGTGTACGGCCGCATTCCGGTTCCAGTACGCGCTGAAGAAGGCCGCGTTGAGCAGCCAGAACTCCATGCCCATCTGGCTCATGAAGAACTGGTAGCTGAAGGTCTGCGCCAGCGCGCCCAGGTCGTACGCGAAGAGGAGGCTGCCCCACAGCCAGAACTCGCTCCTCGCCTCGTCCCGGCGGCGGGCCATCTGGAAGCTCCACCCCAGGGTCACCAGCAGCGCGAGCGGATAGCAGACGAGCCCCAGCCATCCCCCGTCATAGGCCCACGCCGTCCATTGGATCTCCGCCCAGAGGGGTGGGTTGTCACGGTCGCTGTTGTCACCGAAGTAGGCGTTGGCCATGCCGTAGCGGCCCAGGCCCGCGCCCAGCGGAAACTCCGGCAGGACCTCCGCGAAGGTGCTGTCGAGGAAGCGACCCCGGTTGCTCTGGTACACCTGCGAAGGGTTGTCGGACAGGAGGGTGTTCCAGCGCGTGAGCACCGCGTCGCCGCCGACCGCGACCGCCCAGCCGAAGGCCACCACGGCGAACCCGCCCACCACCGCGGCCAGCGCCACGAGGCGCACCCACCGGCCGCTCACGACGAGCACCAGTGCCATGGCCGCCATGCACACCAGCAGCGTCACCGCCGCGACGCGGACCTGCCCCAGGTAGAGGCAGATCAACCCCACGCCGATTCCCGCCGCGCCCAGGACCTTCTTGAGCGTGCCCTGACGGCTCAACAGGAACGCGCCCCCGAGCAGCACCGCGTAGAAGGCGCCCGTGGAGGCGCCGCCGGGAATGTCCGTCAGGCCCATGGGGCGGAACACGCGCTCGCCGCTCGCCGTCTCGAACTGGAGGCTGCGCACGTAGCCCTCACCCTGGCTCTCGACCATGGTGGACAGCGCGGGCTGGAACCGGCCCGGGAAGGACACCTGCAGGATGCCCAGCGCGGCGCTCGCCATGTTGAAGAGGAAGAGCAGCAGGACGATGCGCCCGAACATCTTCTCGTCGATGCGCAGGCGGCTGGCCCAGAAGACGGGCGCGAACACGGACACCTGGATGCCGAGCTGCGCCGCCGCCGCCATCGGGCTGTTGGTGCCGGGATGGAAGAAATTGAACGCGGTGAGCACCGCCGACGCCACGAGGAAGAGCCTCGCCGGGTGCTTGAGCCGAGGACCCTTCGCCAGCGCCAGCAACGCGAGGCTCATGCCGAACGCCAGGATGCGGAACACGACCCGCAACGGAGACAGCGCCTCCACCAGCAGCGCGAGCTGACAGACGAAGAGCATCGCGATGAAGGCCACCACCACACGGCCCGAGCCAAGGAACCCGGTCGGCTTCTCCACCGGAGCAGGCTCGGTCGGAACGGCCGCGACCGCCGCACGGCGCACGTAACGCTGGTGCAGCACACCGGGTCCGCGAAGTCGCGGACGTTCGGAGCGCGCCCCCTTCATGACAGGGGCTCCCGCACCACGGAGCGCACCGCATCCTCCAGCGCGCGCAGGAACACGGACGGCGCGCTCAGCGCCTTCGCCCGCGCGGGGCCGCCACGTCCCAGCGTCCGCCGCGCCGCTTCGTCCTCGATGAGCCCGCGCAGCGCCGAGGCCAGCATCTCGGGCTTCGGCGGTACGAGCACGCCGCACGACGCATCGACGATCTCCAGCGGCCCGCCCAGCGCGGTGGTCACAACGGGAAGCCCCGCGTACAGCGCCTCCACGAACGCCAGGCCGAAGGGCTCCGGCCCGGTGTTGGGCTGACAGTGCACCTCCGCCGCGCGCAGCAGTCGAGGCACGTCCGAGCGCTGTCCCAGGAAGCGCACCCGGTCGGACAGCCCCAGCCCCGCGACCTGGGCCTTCAAGCTGTCCTCGTAGGCGACCTCCTCCGGACGCTGCGCGCCGCCCACGAGCCACGCCTTCCAGCGAGGCACCTGCCGCAGCCGGCCCAGCGCCTCCAGCAACAGCCGCTGCCCCTTCCACTCCTGCATGCGGCTGGCGTGGACGATGACGACGTCCTCCGCGCTCGCGCCCAACTCTCCTCGGAGCGAAGCGCGCTCGGAAGCCGTGAGCGCGGCGCCACCCTCCGGCACGGGAGGATGCAGCACGCGCCACGGCGTGCGCGGATACACCCGGGCCAGCGTGCCCGCCGTGTAGCGACTGTTGCACAGCGCCAGCTCCGGCACGGTGACGCGCGCCCAGCGCTCCACCCAGTGCGCGCCCGTGAGCGCGTCGTGCTGGAAGAACACGAGCGGCACTCCGGCCGTGCGCACCACCGGTCCGAAGAGGGCCTGCGGCCACGCCGCGTGACACACCACCGCCGAGAACGCCTCGCGCTCCAGCAGCGCCATCAGCGCGCGTCGCGCCTCCCACACCCGCCACGGACGGCTCACCTTCGCGGGCCCCAGCAGGTGCAGGGGAGCGCCCGCCGCGCGCAGCTCGTCCGCGATGCGCCCCTCGAAGCACAGCGCGAACGCATGCTCCGGCCCTTCGCCCCGCTGCGCCCGAGCGAGCGCCAGCGTGCGCAGGAACGTCTCGATGCCCCCGTACAGGTTGCCGCTGGACACGTGCAGCACGCGCATGGCCCGGGCCTCAGCCTCCGCCCGCGACGTGCCGGACCGACACAATGGGCTCGGCCTCCACCAGCGGACGCCGCCCGAGCGCCTCCGCGTACAGGTCCAGGCTGCGCGCCGCCATCACGTCATGCGCGAACTCCGCCCGCGCGCGCTCCCGCGCCCCTCGCGACAGCCGCTCACGAAGCCCGGGCTCCTCCACCAGCCGGCGCGCCGCCGCCGCCAGCGCCCGCGCATCGCCCACCGGCACCGTGAGGCCGGTGCGCTCGTGCAGGCTCACCCACGCCACGCCCGAGTCCGGAACGGCGGTGTTGAGGACAGGCAGTCCGCTCGCCAGCGCCTCCACCTGCGACAGGCCATACGCCTCGCTGCGCGCGTTGCTCGGGAACCACAGCGCGGTGGCGGCCCGGTACGCGCCCGCGAGCGCCTCCGGCGACAGGTAGCCCGCCCACGTCACGCGCTCCTCGATGCCCAGCGCCCGGGCCCGCTCGCGTCCCTCCGCGGCCAGCGGCCCCTCGCCCACGACGACGAGCCGCCCCGGTGCATGCACCAACGCCTCCAGCGCCGTGAACAGGCCCTTGTAGTAGACGAGTCGGCCCACCATCAGCCACAGCGGTCCACCCTCCGCCGCCGCCGTCCACCGCGCTTGCGCCTCGCGCGCTTCGAGCGAGGTCTCGGCCAGGGGGCGCAGGTACGACTCCAGCTCGATGCCCAGCGGCAGCACCCGCACCTTCGACTTGAAGGTGGAGAGCAGCGACGAGCCGCGCACGTACGCGTCGCTCGTGGCCAGCAGCCGCGCCGCGCGCGCGTACAGCAGCCACTCGAAGGGACGGAACAGCGCGCCCGCGACCCGCTGCCGGATGATGTCGCTCTGGTGTGTCACCACCACCGCGGGCAGGCGCGGCACCGCGTCCAGCGCCAGCACCATGGAGGGGTTGGGCACGTGCAGGTGCACCACGTCCACGCCCCGCGCCAGCGCGCGACGCAGCGCCAGGGGCAGCATCGGCATCACGTCCATGCGCGCCACGGAGGCCAGGCGCCCCAGCCGCACCACGCGCACCGGACCGTCCCACTCCTCACGCGTGGGGCTGCGGCCGTGGAACTCGTGGCTGGTGCCGGTGCCGTCCACGGAGTGGTTCGCGCACAGCACCTCCACCTGCGCGCCCAGCGCGGCCTGGGCCTGCGCCAGCGTCCGCACGTGCGCCTCCATGCCGCCGGAGGCCGGGGGGTAGAACTTCCCCAGGTGCAGCACCCGCAGGCCCGCGCCCGTCACGACCGCGCCACCCCGCCCTTCGGCTCGTCCTGGGTCGGGCCGTAGCCCTGGTAGCCCAGGTACGTGTCGCCGTAGCGCGGCTGGCGCAGGTCCACGTCGTTGAGGATGGCGCCGAACATGCGCGCCTGCACGTCCGCCAGCGAGCGCAGCGCACGCCGCGCGGCCCCGCGGTCCGTCTTGCCCGCCTTGAGCACCATCACCACGCCGTCCGCCTGCGTGGCCAGCACCGCCGCGTCCACCACGGCGTTGAGCGGCGGGCTGTCCAGGATGATGCGGTCGAACTTCTCCGCCGCCGTCCGCAGCAGCTCCTTGAAGGCGCGCGTGTGCAACAGCTCCGCCGGGTTCGGCGGCAGCGGGCCACACGGCAGCACGAAGAGGTTGGGCACCTCCGTGCTCTTCACCGCCTTGTCCAGCGAGCCCTCGCCCACCACCAGCGAGCTGATGCCGAAGTCGTTGGGCACGCCGAACGCGCGGTGCAGCCGCGGCCTGCGCATGTCCGTGTCCAGCAGCAGCACGCGGTTGCCGCTCTGGGCCATGGCCACGCCCAGGTTGATGCACGTGGTGGACTTGCCCTCCTGCGGTCCGCTGGACGTCACCACCAGCGTCTTGAACGGATCATCCGGTGACATGAACAGCAGGTTCGTGCGCACCGCGCGGCAGCACTCCGCCACCGCCGAGCGCGGCGAGCGGTGCACGTACAGGTCGCGCTCGCTGGGCTCCTTCCCCGTCTCCATCCGCGGCACCACGCCCAGGAAGGCCAGCCCCAGCACGTCCTCCACGTCCGCCTGCGACGTGACGGTGTTCTCCAGGAACTCCAGCAGCAGCGCCACGCCCAGCCCCAGGAGCAGGCCCATCATCCAGCCCACCATCAGGTTGCGCTGCGTGTGCGGCCGCACCGGCGCCATCACCGGCCGCGCCGCGTCCAGCACGCGCACGTTGCTCGTGCGCAGGAGACCCGACAGCTCCACGTCCTTGAGCCGCTTGAGCACGTCCTCGTACCGGCGCTGGTTGTCGTCCGACTCGCGCTGGAGCTGCCCGTACTCGATGGCCTTCTTGTTCACGAGGAAGGCCTCGGCCTTGGTCTCGTCCAGGAGCTTGTTGAGGTTCTTCTCCTCGCCCTTCACCTCCAGGAGCTGCAGCTCCGCCGAGCGCACCACGTTGCCCAAGCTCTTGAGCAGGTCCTCGCGCACCACCGCCAGCTTGCGGTTGCACTCCAGCAGCTTCGGGTGCTCCGGCAGGTAGCGCTCCGACAGCTCCGCGCACGCGACCTTCTGCTCGCCGTAGCGCATCTTCATGTCCTGGATGGGCCCGTCCTTGGCCCCAGGCACGGCCTCCGCCCACGTCTCATCGTTGCCGGCGGCCTTGCGCAGCTGGTGGATGGCGTCCACGCGCGCCTGCTGCGCCGCGATGCGCGTGCGCACGTCGGTGAGCTTCAGGTTGTAGGAGTTGATGCGCTCGCTGACGATGGAGAGCCGCGACTCCAGCGACGTGGACAGCATGTCCGCGTCCTTCTTCAGGTCGTAGACGGCCAGCTCGCCGGCCTTCGCCTCACGGCCCAGCTCGTCCCGGCGGACCTCCAACCACGTGCGCGCCTCTTCCGTGACGCGCATCTTGAGCGCCTGGTTCTCCGCCATGTACGCGGCGGCCACCTCGTTGGCGAGCAGCGCCGCGCGCTCGGGGTCCACGTCCTCCACCCCGATGTTCATCACCCGCGAGTCCTTGCCGGGCATCACCAGGATGCGCGTGCGCAAGAGCCCCACCGCGTCCGCGCCCTGGAGCGCCTGCACGCGCGCCTTCTCGTCCTGGTTCGCCGGCAGGCCCAGGAAGCCCGGATCGTTGGCCAGCCCCAGCCGGTCCACCACGCGGCTCGACACCGCGCGCGAGGTGATGACCTCACTCTGCGTGCCGGTGTACTCCTTGTTGAACCAGTAGTTGCTGCGCTCCTCCCCCATGACCTCCTTCACGTCGCCGTCGAGGATGCGGGGGGCGGTGACGTCGATGATGAGCGACGTGCTGGCCGCGTAGATGCGCGGCTGCCGCAGCGTCCACGCCGCCGTGAGCGCGGTGACCGCCAGGGCCACCCCCAACGTCACCCAGCGCCTGCGCCACATGCCCCGCGCCCGGTGCAGCATGCTCGCGGACGTCGCGCCGGGAGCTCCTCCGGCCGGGTCCAACACCGTTCCTTCCACGTCGCGTCTCTCCAGAAGGGGGCTGTCGCGGGCGGTCGCACCGGCCCGATACCTCCGAGCCCCGACCTGCACCCACATCGCACTGGGGGAACAACAGGCGGAGCGTGCAACGACCCGGCCGGGTTGTCCATTGCACCGACGGCGCCTGGATGCTCCTCGTCCATCCGTTCCGGTCCGTGAACGCGCGCCCCGAAAGCGCCTGTGGTAGTCAGCGGCGCCATGGTTCCAGCTCTCTCCGTGGTCCTCCCCTTCACCCCGGCCACCGCCGCCGCCGCGGCGCGGTTCGCCCATGCCCTGGCGGGCCAGGCCCAGGTCGTCCTCGCGGGTGAAGGTCCGGTGGACGTCACCCCCGGCCCCAACGTTCACGTCCTCTCCGCCCTGGGCGGCAAGGGAGCGGCCATCCGCGCCGCGCTCCCCCACGTCACCGGCGGCATGACGGTGCTCCAGGACCCGGACGGCGCCTACTCGCCGGACAGCTACGCCGCCCTGGTGCAGCCCCTGCGCGACGACACCGCCGACGGCGTCTTCGGCCGCCGCCCCGGCAACTCCGCGGAGATGATGGCCGAGCGCGCCCTGGGCGGCATCACCCGCTTCGTCACCGACGTGGCGCTGGTGGATCCGCTCACCGGCCTGCGCGCCTTCCGCACGGACGCGCTGCGCTCCATCCAGCTCACCAGCGACGACGACGCGGTGGACGCGGAGCTCGTGGTGAAGATGGCCGCGCAGCTCTTCCGCCTCACGGAGGTGTCCCTGCCGCCCCTGCAGGCCGTGCCCCGCCGCCCGGCGTCCGCGCACCTGGCCCGCCTGCGCACGCTGGTGCGCTACGCCACCGTGCGCGACGACGCGGACAATCAGCACGAGGGCTACTCCACCCTGGAGCGCATGGACGGCGCCACCCACTACAACCAGTGGCTGGGCCGCCGCTTCCGCGAGCACATGGGCCGCCGCGTGCTGGAGATTGGCGCCGGCATCGGCACCATCACCCGCGAGCTGGAGGCCGGCGCGGAGCATCTCGTGGCGCTGGAGGTGGAGCGCTTCTACGTGGACCGCCTGAAGAACCTCTTCCGCGGCAAGCCCCACGTGCGCCCCTACCTGTCCGACGTGGCGCTCGCGGACTGGGAGTCGCTCAAGGCGGAGAACCTGGACACCATCGTGCTGTCCAACGTGCTGGAGCACATCCCGGACGACGCGTCCGCGGTGCGCCGCTTCCGGCAGATCCTCCAGCCGGACGGCCGCGTGCTCATCCTCGTGCCGGCGCTGCCGCAGCTCTTCGGCGCCATCGACGAGGCGGTGGGCCACTACCGCCGCTACACCCAGGAGTCGCTGCGCGCGGTGCTGGAGGAGAACGGCTTCCGCGTGGACACGCTGGAGTGGATGAACCTGGTCGGCCTGCCCGGCTGGTTCCTCAACAGCCGCATCCTGCGCCGCCGCGCGGTGCCCAAGCTCCAGCTCAAGCTCTACGACACGCTGGCGCCCCTCTTCGCCCGCGCCGAGCAGCAGGTGAAGCTGCCCGTGGGCATGAGCCTGTTCGCCGTCGCCCGCGCCGTCTGACGCCCCCTTGAGCGCCACGCCCCACC
>NZ_RAWA01000479.1 GCF_003611675.1 Corallococcus sp. CA053C | reverse complement strand
CCTTCGTCCCCCGCCCCGGCCCCGCGCTCGCCGGTCCGCTACCCGTTGATCATGAAGTGGGTGCGCCGGACGCATATGTACCTGGGGCTGCTGCTGTTCCCCTGGATGATCGTCTTCGGCGTGAGCGGCGTGCTCTTCAACCACCCGGACGTCGGCGAGGACGTGGCGGTGCGCGAGGTGCCGGCCGAGCAGCTCCAGGCGCTCACCGGGATGGCGCCCGTGGCACCGGAGGCCGTGGCGAAGCAACTCGTGGAGCAGCTCAACGCGCAGGGCGGCGCCTACCGGCTGGAGGCGAACAGCGACCCGCGCTTCTCCGGCTTCACGGTGCTGCTCGCGCCGGGCGAGGGCGTGAACAACATCGTCATCGTGAACCTGGACGAGGGCAGCGCGACGGTGTCCACGCGCAGCACGGTGTCCCCGAAGCCGAAGCTGGAGGCGCCGTTCGCGGGCTCCACGGTGACGCTGCCGGAGTACTCGATGGCGGCCATCGAGTCGAAGCTCGCGCCGCTGCTGACGAAGCTGGACGTGCCGGCGAAGTCGGCGCCGAAGGCGAGCCCCCGCGGTGCGCCGGAGCTGCGCTTCCAGATGCTGGATGCGAAGCAGCAGGCGTGGAACGTGACGTATGACCTGGGCTCCGGCCGCGTGGACGGCCGGCCGGCGGACGCGGCGCGGGTGCTGAGCGCGAACGAGCTGCTGACGAAGCTGCACGTGCTGCATCACTACCCGGTGAACTTCGGCATCATGTGGCTGTGGGCGCTGTTCGCTGACATCTCCGGTGTGATGATCGTCTTCTGGGCGCTGTCGGGCCTGTTCATGTGGTGGCAGATGCGGCCCACGCGCGTGCTGGGCGTCGGGGCCCTCAGTCTGGCGATGGGGCTGGGGCTCGCGGTGATAGGCGGCACGCTGGCGGACCTCCAGTTCGGCAACGTGCAGAAGCGCACCGGCCCGGGTGGCGGCGCGCCTCCGAAGCCGAAGCCCGCGCCTCCCGCTGAGCAGAAGCCCGCGGTGCCTCCGGCGACGGTGACGACCGACGCGGAAGCCGATCACCACTGACCGGGGAGCACCCTGCCCGAGGGCGGGAGCCCCCGGCGGCCTGCTCGCGTGCACATGCCACGGGCGCGCGAGATCTCCAGGTTCCACGGGGCGCGACAGGACAGGTGAGCGGGTGGGAACCCGCTGACGTTCGGTGGGCCGTGGGCTCGCGCCCTTCCACGTCCCTCCCCTGGAGCCGCGACCATGGACCCCACCGCCGAGACCCACCCCGAGCAGCACCCGGAGGCCTCTTCGTCGGAGGCGGCCCGCCCTCCTGCCCTCCTCTGGTTCGACGCCTTGTCGCGCAAGGACGTGGCCCAGGCTGGAGGCAAGGGCGCCAACCTGGGCGAGCTGACCCGCGCGGGCCTGCCCGTGCCCATCGGGTTCGTCGTCACCGCCGCCTCCTTCCATGAGGCCATGGAGCCCGTGCGCCCCCGGTTGCGCGAGCTGTGGCGGCGTGTGGATCCGGACGACTCGAAGTCACTCGCCGACCTCACCCGGGCACTGCGCGACGTGGTGCTCCAGGCCCCGCTTCCGGAAGCGCTGCGCACCGCGCTGCTCGCCGCGTACCACCGCCTGGGCGAAGGCCGCGCGGTGGCCGTGCGCTCCTCCGCCACCGCCGAGGACACCGCGTCCACGTCCTTCGCGGGCATGCACGAGACGTTCACCAACGTGGTGGGCGACGAGGCGCTGATCGACAGGCTGCGGGCGTGCTGGGCCTCCGCCTATGGCGAGCGCGTGGTCTCCTACCGCAAGGCCCAGGGCCTCACCGAGGAGCCGGAGATCGCCGTGGTGGTGCAGGCAATGGTGGACTCGGCGCGCTCGGGCGTCATGTTCACCGTGGACCCGTCCACCGGCGACACGCGCCGCATCGTCATCGAAGGCGCCTTCGGCCTGGGCGAGGTCGTCGTGGGCGGACAGGTGGAGCCAGACACCTACGTCGTGGACCGGCAAGGTCCCCGGATACTTGAGACGCGCGTGGGCGAGAAGGCCTTCCGGCTGGTGCGCGACGGCGTGGGCCACGAGAAGCGCGAGGACCTCCCTCCCGAACAGGCCCGTCAGCGCGTGCTCAGCGACGTGGAGGTGCTGGAGCTCGCGCGCCTGGGCCTGCGCGTGGAGCGGCACTACGGCGCGCCCCAGGACATCGAGTGGGCCGAGGAGAACGGCAGGCTCTACCTCGTCCAGTCGCGCCCGGTGACGACGCTCGGGCAGGCTCCGAAGCCGTCCGCGCCCGGCGCGGGTCCAGGCAAGGCGCTCGTGTCGGGCCTGGGCGCTTCGCCGGGCGTCGTGACGGGCCGCGTGCGCGTGCTGCGCGACGCCCAGGAGGGACCGCGACTCCAGGCCGGTGAAATCCTCGTCGCGCCCATGACGTCTCCGGACTGGGTGCCCACGCTGCGGCGCGCGGGGGCGGTCGTCACCGACAGCGGCGGCATGACGTGCCACGCGGCCATCGTCAGCCGCGAGCTGCGCAAGCCCTGCGTGGTGGGCACGCGCACCGCCACCCGCGTGCTGCGCGACGGGGAGGAGGTCACCGTGGATGGCTCCACCGGCGCCGTGATGGAGGGCCGCGTCGGGGTGGAGACGCCCACCGGGGCCGTGTCCGGAGCGTCGAAGCAGGCGGGGCCGTCACAGCAGGGGGCCGTGGCGCAGGAGGTGCTCGCCACGCGCCTGTACGTGAACCTCGCGCTGCCGGGACAGGCCCGCGAGGCCGCGGCGCTCCCGGTGGACGGCGTGGGGCTCTTGCGCGCGGAGTTCATGCTCACCGAGGCCCTGGGCGGCGTGCACCCGCGCAAGCTCATCGCAGATGGAAAGAGCCGCGAGTTCGTCGAGCGGATGTCCGGCGCGCTGCTCGAGATCACCCGCGCCTTCCGCGGCCGCCCGGTGGTGTACCGCACGACGGACTTCCGGACGAACGAGTTCCGGGGCCTCCAGGGCGGCGCCGACTTCGAGGCCACCGAAGCCAACCCGATGATTGGCTTCCGCGGCTGCTACCGCTACCTGCGCGAACCCGCCGTGTTCCAGTTGGAGCTGGAGGTGCTCGCCCGCGTGCGGGAGCAGACGCCCAACCTCCACCTGATGCTCCCGTTCGTGCGCACGAAGTGGGAGCTGGAGGCGTGCCTGGAGGCCGTGGACGCAAGCCCGCTGGGACGCCAGCGCGGGCTGGAGCGCTGGGTGATGGCGGAGGTGCCCTCCGTCGTCTACCGCATCCCCGAGTACGCGCGGATGGGCATCACCGGCGTGTCCATTGGCTCCAATGATTTGACGCAGCTCATGCTGGGCGTGGACCGGGACTCGGAGCTGTGCGCGGAGCTGTTCGACGAAGCGGACGCGGCGGTGCTGGATGCCATCGTCCGCATCATCCGGGCCAGCCGCGAAGCGGGCATCACGTCGTCCCTGTGCGGGCAGGCCCCCTCCAACCGCCCCGAGTTCGCGGAGCACCTGGTGCGCGCGGGCATCACCTCCATCTCCGTGGACCCCGCGGCCGCCGGGGCCACCCGCACGGTCATCGCGGCGGCGGAGCGGCGGCTGCTGCTGGAAGCGGCCCGGGCGCCCCGGTGGGGAGCGTGAAGAAGAACGTGCACTCGCGCCACGATGCTCTGAGCGAGTTGCGCTACGAACTTCTCGTGACACTCATCCAGGATCCAGGGCCCACACACCCAGCTCCCAACTCTTCAAGACTTGCGCAGCCTCAAAAGCAATCAGCCCCTCGCCCCGTGCAGCTTCTTCCAGGACGGCCTTTGCTTCCGCTGTTCGATACCGCAAGAGGAATGCAGCGGCCATGGTACTGACGTCCTTGTCGGAATGCTTGAGCAGCAGAGCAAGGGCATCCCGTCCAGCATCGCCCTGTGCCTTCAGTTTCCGAACAGCAGCGATGTAACGGTCCGCATGTCTGTTTCCGCTCTTCGCATCTCCACGAGCAATGGCTGCTGTCTGTGCCGACACGTTCCGCGCGAACTCCTCAACCCATTCTTCGAGGTCCGTCACCAGATTGCTCTCAGAACGTCGCTGTCGGCATGAGCCCAGCCCGGGCCAGCAGATCTCGCACGTGTCGCGCCAACGCGATGTGTTCGGGGTTTGCCACCGTGAAGCGCTCCGAAGTCAGCACAATGAGCGTGCCCCTGTCCTTCACCGGCTCGATGTGCACGGGAGCGGGGAGCGGTGGCACGGAGCCGATGCGGTGTGAGAGGTACGTGATCCAGCCCAGGGAAAAGGGCGCGGAGTCGGGCTCTCGGTGCTGCTGCTCGTATGCGCTCGACGTGGCAAACGCCCAATCCGGCTCCCACGCCAGCGTCATGCTCCGCAGCACGGCAGCAAGCACAGGGGTGGTGAGTATCCGGTCCGCATTCTCCCCCCTTCTCGGCAGGGGCATCACGCAGGAATTGGGAGCAACATTCGAATAGCACCCACAGGTGAGGCGCAGGTCCGCGCTATCTGCACCGGACCCACCGTTACCGAACCAGAAGCTGAAGCCGAGTTCCTCAAAGACGGGCCCTCCCTTCTCACGGCTGGCGCCTCGCCGAAACATCTCGGTAAGGGTGGGCACATCGGGCGGCATCAATGGGTGTTTGCGTGCATCCTTGCGTGACCTGGCAGGCTTGTACCAGTGCGAGAGGAATGGGTCGCACTCGGCCAGGAGGTTGAGGAAGTCCGCTGTGCGCCGGGCACAGTCCGGGGGCGACTCCTTCCGCGCGCCCCAATAGGCACCCGCATAGTAGGTCTCAGGATGGTTTTCAGGCCCAGGTGTCACAGTCACAGGTCGTTCTCCTCAGAGCGCTGGAGTGTGCACGACATCAATGCCCCTGACCTTCGCTTCATCGAGTAACCGTCGAATGGCATCTGCGGCGCTCGCCTCTGCAACATGCCACTGGATCGGGAAGCCCGTGCCATGAACATTCCTGAGCTGTCGCCGCGCTTGTTCAATGAGCCCCCGTGCCCCGGAGTGCCGAAACCACTCCTTGGTCTCAAGGCCATCAAAGAACTTCGTGTAACCGGGCCCCTTGGCCTCCAGCAGCACGCCGTCCTTGAAGCCGTCGAACTTCACGCCGCCGGCCTGCGTGCTCATGCCACCAACCCAGTAGGCATCATCGGCGGAGTGACCCGTGATCTGCTCCTGATAGCGCCGGGCACGCGTGGACATCGACTCCTTCGCTGGCCCCCACTGCCCCGGCCCCTGGGAAGGCGCCGCGCCCTTCGAGGCCGTGTTGGACCGCTGGAGGATGATGGCCGCCCCAGGCCCGCCGCTCAACACCACCGCCATGCGCCCCGCTGGCACCGCGACGCGCTCCAGCGCCAGCGCTCCCTCCGCCGACAGCGAGAGCACCGGCACCGTGACTTCCGCGCCTACCGCCATCCCCTTCAGCGTCCGCGTCGTGGCCGAGGCCGCCCCCCAGGTGACGAGCATCCCCGTCGTCAGTCGCGACACCTCGCGGATCTGCTCGCCGCGAGTCATGGACTGGAAGCGTTCCCAATACGCGGGCGATGACGTGATGAGAGCCACCACGCCCGCCGGCAGGTTGCTGAGTCCCGCGATGCTGTCCACGGGATGCGAGAGCAACTGTCCCAGTGCGTGGTACAGCTCCACGAAGGCATCCCCTGCGCCGTCCAGCGAGCGGTTGATGAAGTCCGCGTCGTCGTACACCTCGGCCAGAGGGCGCCAGTCCGCGGCCTGGAACCGTGCATCCACGCTCCGGAAGACACCGCCCTTGCCGCTGTAGAAGCGGCCCAGCTCGAAGTTGCCCGCGCGGAAGGCTCCCTCCTTCCACTCGACGGTGGCCACTTTCTGCTGGGTGCGCCCGGTGAGTGCCCACGCCAGACAGCCATCCGGTCGCAGCACCGCGACCTGCTCCCGGGAGAAGCGCTCCACCCGACGCAACAACTCCTCCCGTGAAACCTCTCCTCCCTCCAACACCTCGCGCAGGATGAAGCCCGCGGCCATGCGAGGCGGGAAGTTGCCCAGCGTGACAGGCTTCCCCAAGAGCACACCCAGCAACCGCGCGGCTTGCGCGGGCGTCAGCGCTCCTCCCAGGGGGCGCTCGTCCCGGGCCTCCAGCCCCGCGTTCGTCAACAACTGCTCCCAGCCGTCCGGTTGCACGTCGCGGCTCGTGACGCCCGCCATGGCCACCGCACGGACGGGGCTCGCCCCCGTCACCACTTCGCGCACGGCCTTGCGGCGGTACAACGGCGGCGCTTCCTCAAGGGGCGTGACGCTCGGTGCCTGGGCGGATGCACGCGGCGCCTCGTCGTTTGACGCTCGCACCCCAGGGGAGTCCGTAGCCGTGCGGGACGTGTAGCTCAGCGACCTTCCCGACCCGGGAGGCAACGATGCGCAGCCCGTGAAGAGGAGGGCCACGCATCCGAGCAGGACGTCAGCGCGCAGGGTCCACCCCCAGGCCCACCCGTGGGACGAAGCCGTGGCCTCCCCTCGCATGGGAAGGAGCCCTGGCCACAGCACCGCCCACCCGCGGTTGCCCATCGCTCGCGCCTCCTGGCTGCACTCCGGTGCGGCGTGCAGAACCCGGTGATAACCGCCGGGTCCAACACGTCAGCCAAACCGGCGACGCATGCCCCTCAGGGCATGTCAGCAGGCGAGAATCAGGACTTCAGACTGTTGGCTACCGACTCCCAGCCCGGACGATCAGGGCCGCGGCGGCCCGGTCGGGAGCGTGAAGAAGAACGTGCTCCCCTCCCCCGGATGGCTGTCCACCCCCAGC
>NZ_RAWA01000478.1 GCF_003611675.1 Corallococcus sp. CA053C | reverse complement strand
ACAGGAGAGAGGGCCATGTGCGCTCCAGAAGGGGGGATGCGAGTACCGCGATGCACGGACCCATTGCGGCTGTCGTGCCACCGGCCCCCATGTCTGTTTCCAGGGGTTTGACTCGCACCTTCCCCCCGCCCCCTGATGACCGCGGTCCGGTGCCTGATGACGGCTGTCACCAGGCAGGCGGCCTGACAGCGCACCGCGGCAGAACATGCGGCGCCAACGAGAGCCGAGGGTAGAGTTTCGGATCAGGTGGACCGCCCATGACAAAGAGAGACACCGGCAGGGGAGGCCCCGCAGGCACGGGCCCGTTGGACTCCGCGCGCTCGGGCGCAGGCACGGGACGGGGGACGGGCGCCCACGCGGGGCGTGCCCCGGAGGACGTGCCGCCCGTTCCGCAGGTGGGCCGCTACCTGTTGCTGCGGCGGCTGGGGCAGGGCGGCATGGGCGTGGTGTACGCCGCCTATGATCCGGACCTGGACCGCAAGGTGGCCCTCAAGCTGCTGCACCCGAACGCGCAGGGGAACGCGGAGGAGGCGCGCTCGCGGCTGTTGCGGGAAGCGCAGGCCATGGCGCGCGTCTCCCATCCCAACGTCATCCCCGTCTTCGACGTGGGCATGTGGGGCGACCAGGTCTTCGTCGCCATGGAGCTGGTGGACGGCGGCACGCTGGGCACCTGGCTGAAGGCGGCGAAGCGGCCCTGGCGCGAGGTGCTGGAGCGCTACCTGGCGGCGGGACGCGGGCTCCAGGCCGCGCACGACGCGGGGCTGGTGCACCGCGACTTCAAGCCCGCCAACGTGCTGGTGAGCCGCGCGGGCCGCGTCTACGTGACGGACTTCGGGCTGGCGCGGCAGGTGGGGGACACCTCCGTGGAGGCAGGGTCCCCGGAGGAGGCGGAGGTCCTCCAGGGCGCGGACCGGCGGATGCTGGAGACCACGCTCACCGAGGCGGGCCTGCTCGTGGGCACGCCCAACTATATGTCCCCGGAGCAATTCCGGGGCACGGCGCTGGACGCGCGCACGGATCAATTCAGCTTCTGCGCGGCGCTCTACGGCGCCCTCTTCGGCACGCGCCCCTTCGACCCGGGCAGCCTGAAGGCCTACGTCTCCAGCCAGGGCTCGGAGGCGGAGGGCACGCAGTCGCTCGGAGGCACGCAGCCGCTGACGCCCCCGCGCCCCGCCGCGCCGCCGCCCACGCTGATCCGCGAGCCGCCGCGCGACGTGAAGGTGCCCGCGTGGGTGCGGCAGGCGGTGATGCGCGGCCTGTCGCTGGACGCGGCCGGACGCTTCCCTTCCATGCAGGCCCTGCTGGGCGCGCTCTCGCAGGAGCAGCGCCTGGGCCAGCGCCGACGCTGGGTGGCGGCGACGGGCGTGGTGACCGCGACGCTGGCGGTGGCCGCGGGCGTGGCGTGGCAGCAGTCCCGGGTGTGCGTGGATGCCGGGGCGCTGATGGACGACGTCTGGACGCCGGAGGCGAAGGCGCGGCTGGAGTCCGCCTTCCGCGCCACCGGCAAGCCCTTCGCGGAAGGAATGGCTCAACGCACGGTGCAGGTGCTGGGGCAGTACGCGGACGGCTGGAAGCACCAGCGCGTCCAGGCGTGCGAGGACACGCGCGTGAACGCCGTCGTTCCGGAAGACCAGTTCGACCGGCAGGTGGTGTGCCTGGAGCGGCGCCGCAAGGACCTGCGCGCCACGGTGGAGCTGCTGGCCGGCGCGGACGCCGCCGTGGTGGAGAAGGCCGTGGACGTGGCGCACGCGCTGCCCACGCTGCACGAGTGCCAGGACGTGGAGGCGCTCGCCGAACAGCAGCGCAGGCCCTCCGACCCCGCCCTGCGCGAGGAGATCGAGAAGCTGGAGGGAAGCCTGTCGGAGGTCCGCGCGCAGGTGGACGCGGGCCGCTACAAAGCGGCGCTCGCGGCGGTGAAGCCCCTGGAGGCCCCGGTGGTGGCCACGGGCTATCTGCCTTTGAGGGCGGAGCTGCGCTTCCACCTGGGCTGGCTCCAGGAGCAGCTGGGGGACTCGCCCGCGGCGTCCCAGTTGCTGTCGCGCGCCGTGTTCGACGCGGAGGCGGGACGGGCGGACCGGCTGAAGGTCTCCATCCTCAACAAGCTGCTCTACGTGGAGGACGGACAGAAGCACTTCGGCCCGGCGACGAGCTGGGGCGAGCTCGCGGAGGCCACGTTGCAGCGGCTGGGCGGAGAGCCCGTGCTGGAGGCCGACGTCAAGGTGAACCAGGCGAACCTCGCTGTCTCCCAGGGGCACTTCGAGCAGGCCCGCGAGCGGCTGGTGCAGGCGCGCGCCCTCTACGACAAGGCCCTGCCAGCGCAGCATCCCAAGCGCGCGCGGACGCTCTTCCTCCTGGGCCGGGTGATGCGCGAATTGGGCGAGCCCACGCAGGCGCTCGCGATGATGGAGGACGCGCTGAAGCAGACGGAGGCGATGGTGGGCCCGCTCCATCCGGACGTGGCGCGCCGGCACGGCCTCCTGTCCTGGTCCCTGCGCGAATTGAAGCAGGACGACCGGGCGCTGCCGCATGCCCAGGCGGTGGTGGACATCTTCAAGGTCCTCTACGGCGAACAGAGCCCGCAGTTCGCGGAGGCGCTGGACGAGGTGGGCATGTGCCAGCTCGGGTTGAAGCGCTACGACGACGCGCTGAAGACCTACGAGCGGGCGCTGGCGCTCAAGCGCAAGGCGCTGCCCGCGGACGACGAGAAGCTCCAGCCTTCGTATGACGGGGTGGGGCAGGCGCTGTTGGGGCTGGGCCGGGCGCGCGACTCCGTGGAGCCGCTGACGCTGGCGGTGTCCTTCGCCTCCGCGCCCGCGGATGCGCTCGGCGAATCAGGCTTCGCGCTGGCCCGCGCGCTGTATGAGACGGGCCGTCCACCGGAGGCCCGAGGCGTGGCGACCCAGGCCCGGGGACGCTTCACCGAAGCGGGGATGGACGCGCGCGTGGGGGAGGTGGACTCGTGGCTCCAGTCGCTTCCGGCGGAGGCGCCCCGGCCGCCTGCCCGCACGCCTTCCCCTCCGCGGCGGCGGTGACGGCCCCCGGGCTCGCGGGTCGTGCTAGCGTCCGCCCCCGTGTCGCTGCCCCCCGACGACGATGAGGCGCTCCTGGATGCCACGGCCACCCTGAACCGGGGCCGTGCGGGTCTGGTGCGGATGGTGCTCCGGGTGCTGTCGGGCGCGGAGGCCGGCAAGAGCCACGCGCTCAAGCAGGGCACCTACGTGCTGGGCAAGGCGCCCACGTGCGACATCGTGCTCTCCGACAAGGCCGTGTCGCGCCAGCACCTGCGGCTGGAGGTGCACGACGAGCACGTGCTCGCGACGGACCTGGGCTCGCACAACGGCTCCTTCGTCGAGGGCCTGCGCTTCAGCGCCATGGAGCTGCGCCCCGGCAGCGTCATCACCCTGGGCACCACGGAGCTGAAGCTGGTGCCGGAGGACACGCGCGAGCGCTCGGTGCCGCTGTCCGCGAAGGACCACTTCGGGGCGCTCGTCGGCACCAGCCGCAAGATGCGCGAGGCCTTCACGCTGCTGGAGCGCATGGCACCCGGCGGCGCGGACGTGCTCATCCACGGTGAGACGGGCACCGGCAAGGACCTGTGCGCGGAGGCCATCCACCAGCAGAGCCCCCGCGCGAAGGGGCCCTTCGTCATCGTGGACCTGGCGGGCGTGCCGCCCACGCTCATCGAGTCGGAGCTCTTCGGCCACGTGAAGGGCTCCTTCACGGGTGCCCAGGGCGACCGCGCCGGCGCCTTCGAGCGCGCGCAGAACGGCACCGTCTTCCTGGACGAGATTGGCGAACTGCCCCTGGAATTGCAGCCGCGCCTGTTGCGCGTGCTGGAGCGCCGGCAGGTGAAGCGGGTGGGCGGCAACGACTACTTCACGGTGAACATGCGCGTGGTGGCCGCCTCGCACGTGAACCTGGAGCAGGCCGTCCAGCAGGGGAAGTTCCGCCGCGACCTCTTCCACCGGCTCGCCGTGCTGCGCGTCACGCTGCCCCCGCTGCGCGAGCGGCCGGACGACATCCCGCTGCTCATCGACGCGATGCTCAAGGGGATGGGCCGTCCGCCCAGCGCCCTGTCGGACCAGACGCGCGCGCTGCTCCTCCAGTACCCCTGGCCCGGCAACGTGCGCGAGCTGCGCAACGTGGTGGAGCAGGTGGTGAACCTGGGCGAAGAGGCGCTCCCGGACCTGGAGCCGCCCCAGGACGGGACGCGCAAGGGGCCGGAGCTGGACCTGCCCTTCAAGGAAGCCAAGGAGCACCTCATCGAGGGCTTCGAGCGCGACTACCTGAAGAACCTCATCGAGCGCTGCGAGGGCAACATCTCCCGGGCGGCCCGCGAGGCGGACATCGACCGTGTCTACCTTCGGAAACTCCTGAGGAAGCACGACCTGGATCCGTCCGGGGACCCTTAACACGCGGCGGCAATCCAGGTAGGATGGCATCCCTCATCCCCCTTCAGGAGCCCTCCTCTTGAGCGTGAACCTTTCTTCCCACCTCCGCCGTCCCTTCGAGCAGCGGGCGGAGGCGACCCCGGCCGCCCAGCCGCAGCAGACCGCGCAGCAGTTGGAGCTGCCGCAGGAGAAGGTCGTCACCCGGGTGGAGTCCGCGCGCACGCCCCAGCAGGTGGAGCAGGCCACGGACGCCTACGCGGCCGTGGGGGACTTGATGCGGGCGTGGTCGAGCCGCTTCCAGGCCGGCGGAGACGCGTCGGCGCAGGAGCCGGGCTTCGGCGTGGGGCCGGCGGGCGCGAACCCGGAGCCGGCCCCGGAGATTGGCGGCTGGGAGGCGGAGGGCTCGACGGAGGGCTCGGACTCCTCCGTGCTCAAGCAGACCAAGCAGACCAACTGCGGCGCCGCGGTGGCGGTGATGCTGAGCAAGGACCTGGGCACCGGCAAGACGCAGTCCGGGTCGGACACGCAGAAGATGGACGCGCTGGAGTCGCGCTTCACCGATGGCAAGGGCACGTCGCCGCACGAGCTGTCCAACATGCTGGCCAACCAGGGCCTCAAGGTGACGCAGACGTCGGCCGGGCTCGACAAGGACAGCCTGGATCAGACCCTCGCCCGCGGCGGCAAGGCCGCGGTGATGGTGGACTCCTGCCTGGTGGACCCCACGACGAAGGAAGGCGAGACGGGCCTCGCGCACTGGGTCTCCGTGGAGGGCAAGGACGACCAGGGCCGCTACCTGCTGAAGGACCCCAGCACGGGCACGCGCATCCCGGTGGATGCGCAGCGGCTGGCGGACTCGATGGAGATCAGCTGGGCGAAGCACCAGGGCGGCGGGATGATGCTCGTCGAGAGCGCCAACGGGGTCGGGGAGCCGCAGGCCGCGGCGGAGAGCGGGCAGAAGGTCGCCTCGATGGGCAACACCGACGGTGTCGGCTCCCGCGCCCAGGCCAACTTCGGCCGCGAGTCCTCCTGACTCCTGACAGGACCTTCTCCTCCATGGCCATTCCCAGGTCCATCCGTCACGGTCCGCTGCGCGTCGTCCTCCCCGAAGGCTGGTTCGACGCCAGCCAGATTGTCGCCGTGGGGCCGGAAGAGGACGGCTTCCGCTCGAACCTCGTCGTGTCACTGGAGCCGGCCGTCCCCGGTGAGACGCTGGAGCAGTACGCCGCGCGGATGCTGGAGGGAGTGCGGTCCGCCACCGACTTCCGCCACGTGTCGCAGAAGAAGGCCACCTTCGGCGCCAACTCGGGCGTGCTGCGCGAGTACACCTTCCGGATGGAGTCCCTGGTCCTCGCGCAGCTCCAGTTCTACGTGCTGCGCGAGCAGGTGGGCTTCACCTTCACGTACACGCAGCTGGCGAACCGGCTGGCCGCGACGCGGTCCGAGGCGGAGTCGCTGCTGGCGTCCGTGACGTTGGATTCGTCGGCGGAGCTGGCGCTGCGCCCGCTGCTCTTCCGCGCCTGAGCCCCGGTCAGACGACCAGGTGCTCCATGGCGCGCAGCCGCAGGAGCTGACGCGCCAGCTCCTGCACGCGCTCCACCTCCTGCTGGCCCATCGCCTTGCGCAGGGCGTGCTTCAGGTCCGTGGAGGCATTCAGGAGCAGCGTGCGCAGCTGCGCGTTGGTGAGCAGTGGGTTGAGGCGGCGCAGGTGGCCCACGAGCGCGCCCAGCTGCGCCAGTGACAGGCCCGCGACCATCACCTCTTTCGCGGAGCCCTCGTCCGGGCTCTGGCTGATGGCGAGCATCCACGGCGACACGAGCAGGGAGCGGGTGAACTCCCGCTCACAGGGCAGTCCCAGCCGCGCGCACTCCTGCACCAGCGGGCCGGCGTCGTGCCCGGAGATGACGGGTTGGATGCGGGCGGCCTCGTACTTCTGGAGCACCTCGTCGTAGCGCTTCCGGGCTTCGACGCCGGGCGGGGTGCGCTGGAACTCCGTGAAGGCGTCGTGCACCTCGCCCCGGAGCGCGCGCAGGAGCGTGGCGTCGTCGACGGTGGGGGGCTCGCCCAGCGCGGTGGCCAGGTACTGCCGGTCGTCGGGGACCGCGCTCGCGGACTTCCACCACTCGTGGGCGACGGAGCTTTCGCTCAGGACCACAGGCAGCGTGACGACGCCCTGGCGGCCGGGGTTGTTGAGGAAGTTGGACAGCTTCGTCGTCACCTCGGTGAGCCCGCGGTGGAGCCGGTTGATCAGCGCCAGGCGCAGCTTCGCGCGGCTCTCCAGGGCCTGCTTCGCGGTGTCCGGCGCCCGTCCGTCCGTGGCCGTGCGCTCGCGCGGGGACTCGGACGGGGTGGTGG
>NZ_RAWA01000477.1 GCF_003611675.1 Corallococcus sp. CA053C | reverse complement strand
GAGGAGGGGGTGGAGGGCCGGGTGCAGGAGTTCTTCCTCGGAGAAGGGGCCGCGCCCCAGCAGCGTCACGAGCTGCAGCTGGGCACGGGGCTGGAGTGGACGCGGCAGCAGGGCGAGTCGCGTTTCGAGCTGCCCGTCGCCACCGAGTATGGCCTCAGCGACCGCGTGCAACTGGAAGCGGAGGTGGCGCTGACGACGCCAGAGGATCCGCGCGGGCTCGACACCGCCGAGGCCGGCGTGGGCTGGGCGCTGATCAACGACGGGCAGCGCGGCTTCACGCTCAGCGTCGGCATGGAGCTGCTGGCCACGCGCGATGACGTGGACGATCGTTTCCGTCCGGGCTTCGAACCGTACCTGCTGGCCTACCAGGACGTGGGCCCGCTGGGCTTCAACCTCCAGCTCAAGGCGGAGGAGCTGCCCGGGGTGCGGGGCCTGGACGGCGAGCTGCACCCGGACCTCGCGGCCGGCGCGGTGCTGGAGCTGGGACCGCTGCGGCCCACGGTGGAGGCCGCGTGGCGCGACGAGGACGGCACCTCCACGGTGCTCCTGGCGCCGGGCATGCAAGCGCATCTGGCGAAGTCGCTGGAGCTGGGCGTGGCGGTGCCGTGGCGGCTCCATGCGGACGGAGCGCGCGACGTGGGCGTGATGGGGATGCTCATCTGGCAGGGCGGCGGGGCCTGACCTGCTTCAGACCGACGGGGTGAGCAGCACGACGGAGTAGCCCACCGCCGTGCGCGTCCCCGGGTTCTCGTACGAGTGCTTCTGGTCGCCCCGGAAGACGACGACGTCGCCCACTTCGAGGATGAAGCGCTCGCCGCTGGCGATCAGCGCGAGCGTGCCGGACTCACAGGCGAGGTACTCGCGGGTGCCGGGCGTGTGGGGCACGCCGGTGATGCGCGCGCGGGCCGGGAGCTCCAGCCGGTCGAACTCCATGCCGGGCAGCGGATCCGGCAGAAGCTTGCGCAGCAGGGCCGCGCCACGCTGACGCACCAGGAGGCTCTCCCGCGGGTAGTGCCGGGCGCTCGCTTTGGGCCGGGCGAGCAGTTCCTCCAGCGAGACCTGGAGCGCCCCCGCCACCCGGTGCAGCACGGAGAGGGTGGGGTTGGCCGCGCCGGACTCCAGGTGCGCCCAGGTTGCCCGGGGCACGCCCGCCAGCTTCGCCAGCTGCACCTGTGTGGCCCCTCGCGTCTCCCGCAGCGTCCGGAGGTTGCGCGCCAGCCTGCCAGGAAGGTCCTCGTCGCTCATGCGCTGGCATTCTGCCAACCCATTGGCGCGGATGCCATCCGATGGGAGCGCTTCGGCTATTCGTCCTCTCAAGGGAGGCACGAACCATGGACCTGAAGCATCAAGCAGTGCTGGTGACGGGAGCGAGCCGGGGGCTGGGCCGGGCGCTGATGGAAGGCTTCGCACGCAAGGGCGCCCGGGTGGTGGGCGTGGCGCGCGACGCGAAGGCCCTGGACGCGGCGGTGAAGCCGCTCCAGGCGCAAGGCCTGCCGGTGCACGCGCTGGCCTATGACGTGGGGGACAAGCAGGCCATCTACCCGCTGGTGGGCGCGGCCACCGCGCTGGTGGGGCCGGTGGATGTGCTCGTGAACAACGCGAGCGTCCTCGGGCCCACGCCGCTGCCGCTGCTGTTGGACACCGCCTGCGAGGACGTGTCGCAGGTGCTGGAGGTCAACCTGCTCGGGCCCTTCCGGCTCAGCAAGGCGGTGGTGGGGAGCATGGTGCTGCGCGGGCGGGGCCTGGTGCTCAACGTCACCTCCGACGCGGCGGTGTCCGCCTATCCCCGCTGGGGCGCGTACAGCGTGTCGAAGGCGGCGCTGGAGCACCTGACGCGCATCTGGGCCGCGGAGCTGGAGGGCAGCGGCGTGCGCCTGCTGACCGTGGATCCGGGGGACATGGACACCCGCATGCACCGCGACGCGCTGCCGGACGCGGACCCCTCGACGCTGGCGAGGCCGGAGGACGTGGCCGCGCGCATCCTCGCGCGGGTGGAGGCGAAGGACACCGCGTCCGGACAGCGGTTCGAGGCCGCGAAGTGGGAGGCCGCATGAACGCCGCCCGCTGGCCCCGGGAACACCCCGACGCGGCGAGGCTGCTGCACGTGGAGCCCCGCGCGGGCCGCTTCACCGACAGCGTCGCCTCCGACCTGCCCATGCTCCTGCGCGAGGGAGACCTGCTGGTGCTCAACGACGCGGCCACGCTGCCCGGCTCGCTCACGGGCCGCACCGGCGCGGGCGCCGCCATCGAGTTGCGCTTGCTGGCCCACGAACCGGACGACACGTGGACGGCGGTGCTCTTCGGCGCGGGCGACTGGCGCCGACGCACCGAGGACCGGCCCCCTCCGCCCGAGCTGCCCGTGGGCGCGCGCCTGGAAGTGGGAGGCCTCACGGCGCGGGTGGTGGAGGTGCTGCCGCCGTCGCCCCGGCTGCTGCGCGTCGCCTTCGATTTGAGCGGGGCGGCGCTCTGGCACGCGCTCTATCAAGCGGGGCGGCCGGTGCAGTATGCCTACACTGCGGGACCGCTGGCGCTGTGGCACGTGCAGACGCTCTACGCCGCGCGTCCGTGGGCCGCGGAGATGCCGTCCGCGGGCCTGCCCCTCACGGCATCCGTGTTCCAGCGACTGAAGGCGCGCGGCGTGCGGTGGGCGTCACTCACGCATGCGGCGGGGCTGTCCTCCACGGGCGACGCGGCGCTGGATGCGGCGCTGCCCCGGCCGGAGCGCTCGGACATCCCCGAAGGCACGGTGGCGCTGGTGGAGGAGACGCGGGCCCGGGGCGGGCGTGTGGTGGCGGTGGGTACCACCGTGGTGCGGGCGCTGGAGGGCCGCGCGACGCAGCACGGAGGACGCCTGGTGCCGGGCGAGGCCGTGACGGACCTGCTGCTCGGGCCCGGTTACGTGCCCCGGGTGGTGCACGGGCTGCTCACCGGCGTGCATGAACCGGGGAGCAGTCACCACGCGCTGCTCCAGGCCTTCGCGCCGCTGCCGCTCCTGCAACGGGCGGCGGCGCACGCGGAGGCCCTGGGCTACCTGGGGCACGAGTTCGGCGACGCGTGCCTGCTGCTGGATGCCAGAGCTGTCATTGGACGGTGACGCCCGGCTCCAGCTCCACCTTCACCCAGCCCGGCTTGCGCAGGTCGAAGTTGCGGTACGCGTCGATGGCGGAGCCCATGGACTTCACGTGGCTGAGGATGGCGGTGGGGTCCACCGTCCCGGCGCGCACCAGCTCCAGCAGGCGCGGGATGTACTTGCGGTGGTTGCAGTTGCCCATGCGCAGGGTGAGGTTCTTGTTCATCGCGTCGCCAATGGGGAACGCGTTCATCGTTTGCGGGTACACGCCGATGATGGACAGCGTGCCCGCCTTGGCCAGCGCCTGCACGGCCCACTGCGCGGCTTGAGACGGCCCGTCCCCGGGCACCCAGTTGTCGCCGTCCGGCTTCGTCTTGGGGGCGACCTGCGCCACCTCGCGCTTGAACTCGGGCAGCTCCGCCTTGGCCTTCTTGGCGGCGGGGCCGTGGTGCGCGTGCATGGCGTCCACGCCCACCGCATCGATGGCGCGGTCCACGCCGATGCCCCCCGTGAAGCGCTTGAGCGTCTCCACCGGGTCCTCCTCCTCGAAGTTGATGACCTCCGCGCCCTGGGTGCGCGCCAGGTTGAGCCGGTCCTCGTGGCAGTCGATGGCGAACACGCGGCCCGCGCCCAAGAGCTTCGCGCTCACGATGGCGAACAGGCCCACCGGGCCGCAGCCAAACACCGCCACGGTGTCACCGGGTTTGATCTCCGCCATCTCCGCGCCGAAGTAGCCCGTGGGGAAGATGTCGGAGACGAGGATGGCCTGGTCGTCGGTGACGCCTTCGGGCACCTTCACCATCGTGACGTTCGCGTACGGGATGCGCGCCTTCTCCGCCTGGAGCCCGTCGAAGGGGCCCGTCATCGCCGGACCGCCGAAGAAGGCGGTGCCCGCGGTGGGGCCATTGGGATTGGCGTCGTTGCACTGCGCATAGTAGCCGGCGCGGCAGTAGGAGCAGTTGCCGCAGGCGATGGTGGAGCAGATGACCACGCGGTCGCCCACGTTGAAGTTGCGCACGTCCTCGCCCAGCTCCTCGATGACGCCCACGCCCTCGTGGCCCAGGACGGTGCCGGGCTTCATGCCGGGCATGGTGCCGCGGATCATGTGCAGGTCGGTGCCGCAGATGGCGCTGGCGGTCAGCCGGATGACGGCGTCGGTGGGTTCCTTCAGCTTCGGCTCCGCGACGTCATCCAGCCGGATGTCCCCAATCCCATGGAATACGACAGCCTTCATGATGCGCTCCTTGCCCCGCCAGGGCCTTGAAAGATGAGACGGTCCACGGCGCGGCGCGCGCGGACACGTATCCCTGGACGCTGGCCATGGACGCGGGGTGGGGCAAAGCTTGCGTTGCTCCCCTTGCCGCAGGGCAGGCGGGGAGCCGGTGGCCCTAACGCCCGGCCGAGTGGACCTGGAAGGCGAGCCGCTTGCCGAACACCTTGCGGAAGGCGGCGACCTCGCGCTCCGCGTTCCACAGCTCCAGGTCCAGCGGCTGGCGGGCGTGCAGGTGGAGCGTGACGATGTCGCGCCCGTGCGTGACCTTGAACTCGCGGATGGGCTGGTGGTGGCTGTGGTCCAGCGCGTTCGCCAGGCGCAGCAGCGTGGCCAGCTTGCGCACGCGCCGCGCCTCCGATGGGGTGAGGCCCGCCATGCCGGAGTGGGACAGCTCCGGCTGCGAGCGCCGGTGGTAGCGGGCGACGCGCGCGATGAGCTCGCGCTCGCGGTCCGCGAGGCCGGGGATGTCCGCGTTGTGGATGAGGTAGTACGTGTGCCGGTGGTGGCGCTCGTGGCTGACCGCGGTGCCGATGTCGTGCAGCAGCGCGGCGACCTCCAGGTGGGGGCGCACGGACAGGGGCAGCTGGTGCAGCGCGGCCAGCCCGTCGAAGAGGGCCAGGGACATGCGGGCCACCTGGCGGGCGTGCTTCTCGTCGAAGAAGAAGCGCTGGCCGATGGCGAACGCCGCGTCCGCGAGGCTGTGGTCGTCGCGCGTCTCGTCCTGGCGGTAGAGCAGGTCCACGAGCAGACCGTCGCGCAGGCCGCGGTTGACGACGCTGACGGACTCCACGCCCAGGTGGCGCGCGACGCCCTCCAGGATGACGGCGCCGGAGACGATGATGTCCGCGCGGCGCGGATCGAAGCGCTTGCGGCGGCGCTCCGGCGGCATCGCGGCCAGCGTCTCCACGGCCTGGGTGAGCTGGCGCACGGTGGCGTTGCCGCCGTTCTCGCCCACGGCGAAGCCCGCCACGGCCTGGATGGTGCCGGAGGAGCCCAGCGCCACGCGGGGCAGCGCGGGGAGCGCTTCGGGGAGGGTCTTGTGGAGCACCTCGTCGACGAAGCCGCGCATCAGGCGCAGCTGCTTGGACGTCACGGTGCGCGAGGTGTCGAACACCTCCGTGAGCCGCACCGAGCCCAGCGTGAGGCTCCACAGCTCGTCGGGCTTCTCGCCGGTGGCGATGGCCACTTCGGTGCTGCCGCCGCCGATGTCGATGAGGAGCGAGCGGGCGTTGGCGGGCTTGCGGTGCAGCACGCCCAGGCAGATGAGGCGAGCCTCCTCCTTGCCGCTGACGACCTCCAGCTCCAGGCCGGCCTCCTCGTGCACGCGGCGCACGATGTCCTGGCGGTTGCGGGCCTCGCGCAGGGCGCTGGTGGCGACGGCGCGCACCTGGGCCTTGTGACGGCGGCAGAGGGCGGCGTAGCGGCGCAGGGTGGACAGGAGGCGGTCGGCGGTCTCCGGGGGCATCTCGCCGGTGGTGAAGACGCCCTCGCCGGGGCGGATGGGGTCGCGCTCCTGGTGGAGGGTTTCGAGCGAGCCATCGACGTCGGGGCGGGCCAGCTCCAGGCGCACGGCGTTGGTGCCCACGTCGATGGCGGCGAGGACGGGCGGCGGGGTGGGGCGTGCGGAGAGGGCCATGGGGCTCGCGAGCGGAACGTCGATGATGGGCGTTCCTAGCGTAGTCCCGTGTCAGCTGCGTGGCGCCGGAGAAGAAGAGGGAAGGGGGCGCTTCTTCGCCGGGCCGTGGGCCGCCCTCCCTACGAAGGCGAGGCGATGTCGGCGTCGGAGGTGCTGTCGGCGCGGATGCGGCGGGAGCGCTCGCGGAGGTCGCGCCAGGAGGCCTCGTACTCTTCGCGGGCCTGCTTCCAGGCGTCTCCGCGCGAGCTGCCCAGGTGCATGAGCAGGGCGCGGGTGCTCTGGAGGCCGCGCTTCATGAAGTCGAGTTCCTGACGGGTGAGGAGCGAGTCCTCGGCGGCGGTGCGGTCACGGGAGGCTTCCCACTGGTCCATCTGGGCGCCCAGTTGGCGCAGTTCGGCTTCGCGCTCACGGCGGTAGACCGCGCGCAGCTGCTCCCACCGCTCTCCCGCGCGGTCGAGGTGGTCACCGACGCGGGTGCGGGCCTTCTCCACGGCGGACTTCATGCGTTGCCAGTCCTGTTGGTCCGCGTTGCGCATCGCCTGGACTTCGCGCTGGAAGTCCTCGCTGCGCTCCTTGGCGCCGCTGAGGATGTCCAGCTCGTCCTCGCTCTGGGCGAGGTCCGCCTGGGCTTCGATTTCCTGGAAGCGCGCGGTGGCCTCACGTTGCTCCGCCTCCATCTTCTGGATGTATGCGTCCCGCTCCTTCATGGCGTCCTCCCAGGTACGTTGGATGGGAAGAGCATGTGAACGCGCGCGGGTGGATGCAGGGA
>NZ_RAWA01000476.1 GCF_003611675.1 Corallococcus sp. CA053C | reverse complement strand
GTGCTGGGGGCGGTGGAGGGCTGGAAGCCGATGCCGTGGAAGGTGTTCCTGCGGCTCACCGGCCTGGGCCTCGTGGGCAACACGCTGTACCAGCTGTGCTTCATCGAAGGCCTCGCGCGGACGACGGCGGCCAACAGCGGGATGCTCACGGCGGTGAGCCCGCTGGTGACGGCGGCGCTGGGCGCGGCGCTCGGCATCGAGCGGCTCCGACGTCCGGTCATCGCTGGCCTCTCCCTGGCGGTGGTGGGGATGCTGCTGGTGGTGGGCGCGAGAGGCCCCAACCTGGGAGCGGCCACCTGGGCGGGGGACGCGCTGATCGTCAGCAGCTCCGTGTGCTGGGCCATCTACACGGTGGGGACGCGCACCGTCGGTGCGGAGGTCTCCGCGCTGCGCATCACCGCCATCACGATGCTCACCGGAGCCCCGGGCGTGGTGCTGGCCGGCGCCTCGCAGGTGGTCGCGATGGACACGTCGCGCGTGAGCACTTCGGGCTGGCTCGCGCTCGTGTACTCGGCGCTGGTGCCACTGGTGCTCGCCTACTTCGTCTGGTTCCGCAGCGTGCAGCGGGTGGGCACCAACCGCACGACGGTCTACGGCACCGGCATCCCCGTGGTCGCGGCGCTCACCGCCTGGGCCGTGCGAGGCGAGCGCCCCACGCTGCTCCAGACGCTCGGCGCGGCCCTCATCCTCACGGGCGTGCTGCTGAGCCGCCGCAAGGAAGCCGCGGCCGACAAGGCCTGAGCCACCCGGCCCGGGCAACCGTTGCGCTCAGCCGCGAGGCCCGCGCTCCAGCGTCAGCCCGTACTCGTCCATCTTGCGGTCGAGCGTGGGCCGGCTGATGCCCAGCAGCTCCGCCGCGCGGACCTTCTTCCACCCTGACTCGCGCAGCGCCTCCGCGATGGCATCGCGCTCCAACCGGGCCACCTGCTCCTGCAAAGTGCGCGGAGACTGCCCCACCGCGCCTTCACGAACCTCGGGAGGAAGCTGCGGGATGCCCACGTGGCCCGCCGCGTACACGCGCCCCAGCCGCTCCGCCACCAGCTCCAGCTCGCGGACGTTCTGGGGCCACGGGTACTCCGCCAGCAGCCGACGCGCCTCGGGCCCGAGCACCGGGGCCTCCCGTCCGCTCTGCCGTGCCGCGCGAAGCGCGAAGTACTCGAGCAGCACCGGCACATCGCCCCGTCGCTCGCGCAGGGGCGGCACCTCCAGCTCGAAGCCCGTGAGCCCCCGAGCCAGCGCCGCGTCGAACTCACCCCGCGAAGCGAGCCGCGACACCGGAGCGGAACTCGTCGCCACCACCCGCACGTCCACGGGCTCCTCGCCGCCCTGCCGTGCCGGTGCCGCGCGTCGGGCCAGCATCCGCGCCAGCCGCTCCGCCGCGGCCCGGGGCAGCGCATCCACGTGGCGCAGCAGCAGGGTCCCCGCATCCGCCCGCAGCACCGCGGACGTCACCGGAGGCTGTCCTGCCGCCCCCGCCCTGCCGAAGAGCGCCACCTCCACCGCCTCCAGCGTCTGACGGCACTCCACCGTCACCCACGGCCCCAGCGCGCGCGGCGAGCGCCCATGGAGGAAGCGCCCCAGCAGCGCCTTGCCCGTCCCGGGCTCCCCGTGCAGCACGACAGGAGCGGCGCTGCCCGCGGCCCGCCGAGCCTCCTCCACCAGGCCGCGAAACGCCCGCGAGGTCCCCAGCGGCGTCACCCACGGCATCTCCGCGGCCTCCGCTTCACCGCGCGAACGCACCGCCGTGTACGCCTCGCCGCCCAGCCGGCCCAGCGACGCGAGCAGCTGCCCCTCGCCCTCGGTGAAGGGGGACTCCTCGCGCTCCACGTACAGCACGCCAAAGGGCATGCCCCCCGAGGCCACCAGCGGCGCGCACAGCGCCGTGTCCGCGCGCCCCAGCTCCTTGCGCTCCAGCGCGGCCTGTACCAGCGCGCGAGGCACCTCCACGGACGCGGCGCCCGACACCACCGCGGTGCGCAGCCCCTCCGGTCCACTCAGCAGCGCCGCGGTGCGATCCGCGTTGAGCGCATGCGCGGATTCCTCCGCCAACCGCCGCAGCACCATCGCCTCGCTGGTGGCGCCCAAGAGCGCCGTCCCCGCCGAGTACATGGCCGCGGCCGCGCCCACGTGCGGCAGCACCTCCTCGATGGGCACGTGCCCCGTCTCCGGCGCCGGCATGCCGGAGGGCTCGTCGACGATGGACACCGGCGGCGGTTCGAACACCGCGATGGTGGCGCCCACGCGCATCCGGTCGCCCGGCCGCAGCACCGCCTCTTCCTGGAGCGCCAGCCGCTGCCCGTTGAGGAGCGTGCCGTTGGTGGAGCCCAGGTCGCGCAGCCGCACCTGTCCCGCGAGCGTGTCCAGGAAGAGCTGCGCGTGCCGGCGCGACACCTGGTCGTCTTCCAACGGGATGTCACACGACGGACTGCGCCCGAGGGTCAGTTGGGTGACGACCTCGTACCGGCGCCCCGCGGATGGGCCCGTGAGCAACAGGAGTGCCGGCATGCGGTGCGGGAGCCTAGCAGCGCCCCTCGGGGCGCCAGCAAGGACCGGGGCCTACATGGGGCGTTCAGCGGTGAGCAGGGCCCGCAGCTCGGACTCGTTGAGCGGACGGCCCTCCCGCGCGATGGCCAGGGCGTTGATCTGCTTCTCCTCCACCTCCACGTGGGCCCCCTTGCGCCATTCCGTGGTGTGCACCGCGCCATCCACCAGCCGGCCCACCACGGAGCCCTCGTCCCGCGTCACGACCTCCAGCCACAGGTTCTCCACCACCGCCTCGCCCTCCGGGTGCGTCTCGAAGGGGGCGCGCACCAGGAACGTCAGCGGCTCCATCAGCCCCTTGCGCTGGAAGCGCGCCAGGAACGCGGGCAGCAGCGCCTGCGCCTCCTCGTGCATCGCCTTCGTCTGCTCCTCCGGCTCCTTGGTGAAGCGCTCCCGGTAGGTCGCCAGGAGCTCCGCGGTGTTGTGCCGGCCCAGCGGCGACACCACGGTGAGGAACAGCCCCTCGTGGCCTTCGAACGCATCCAGCGGCACGCCCAGCAGGTTGGCCCGGGCCTCCTCGGACGGCACCATCGTGAAGCTCTGGCCCTCGCTGGTGGACACCTCCGAGCGCAGCGCCGGCCCCTGCGCGAACGCCAGGTCCGTGCACAGCTCGTGGAGGAAGCTCTCCGCGGCCAGCAGGTCGCCCTCGCCCAGGTGGAAGATCTCCACGTCGCGCGCGCCGAACTTCTCCATCCCGTGCGAGTGCACCCACAGCGGCGTGTCCCCTTCCGCCAGCTCGATGGCGTGCAGGTGCACGTGGTCGCGGATGTCGAAGTCCAGCTCGGTGATCTCCACCACGTCCTCGGGCTCGTGCAGCTTGAACGCCGTCACGTCCACGAGCACCCCGGGCACCTGCTCCATCAGCGTGCGCACGGTCCACAGCGCCTCGAAGACGGGCAGCGTGGGCTGCGCGCCGCCGGGCTCCAGCAGGAACGCGTAGCAGGCCTGGGCGTTCTCCACGCGCGCGAAGGCCTCCGGGCTGCCGCTGAACAGCTCCGGGTTGACGCGCGGGCGGCCCTCGCTCTCCGGCTTGAGCACCACGCGCACCTCCGAACCGTCCGCGCGCACGGTGAAGCCCTGTCCGTCCTCGTGCGGCACGAACTCCACCTCGTCGGTGGCGAACGCGGCGCGCAGCGCCTCCAGGGGCGGCGGTCCGGTGCGCTCGGTGGCCAGGACGTAGACCTCCTTCACAGGTGCTTCTCTATCTGTCGGAAGAGGTCCACGCGGTCCACCAGGTCGGTGAGGTAGTCCAGCTTGTCCGTCCCCAGCACCAGCACCGGCGACAGCGAGTAGCCCTCGAACCACTCCTCGTACAGCGCGTTGAGGCGCTTGAGGTACGCGGTCGGGATGTCCTTCTCCATGGCCCGCCCCCGCAGGCGGATGCGCTCCCGCAGCGTCGCCACCGGGCAGCGCAGGTAGATCATCAGGTCCGGCGGCCTGAGCGACTGGGAGATGGTCTGGTACAGCTCCCAGTACGTGCCCCAGTCGCGCTTGTCGATGAGCCGCTGGCGGTGGAGGTTCTTGGCGAAGATTTCCGCGTCCTCGTACAGCGTCCGGTCCTGCAGCACCGTGCCTGACGTGCGCTCCAGCTCCCGGTGCAGGCGGAACTTGTGCGTCAGGAAGAAGAGCTGGGAGCGGAACGCCCACGTCTTCATGTCCTTGTAGAAGTCCGCGAGATAGGGGTTCTGGTCATTGGGCTCGAAGGACGGCGTGAGGCCGTACTTCCGGCACAGGAAGGACGTGAGCTCCGTCTTTCCGGCCCCGATGTTGCCCGCGATGGCGATGAACTTTTTCCTGGCCACGCCACCCTTGCTTGTAACCCCGCCGAGCGACACACACCAGAAACAATGGTGCCGGGGCCTGGGTCGATATAAAATGCCTGCCCCCGCCCCGTTCCGCACGTCCAGGTGCCCGCGCCGCGTCCTGACTGTGTCGCCCGGCTGCCCGTCCGGTGAGCGGTACCCCCGGACGCTCCTCGTCTCACGAGGCCGCCGGTAGGAGGAAACCCGACGCATGCTGCGCAAGCTCTGGTGCATCTTGGTGGCCACGGTGTGGTCGGCCGTCAGTTTCTTCGTCTCGATCACGGCCATGATCGTGACGTTCAACCCGGCACGCTCGGTGTGGGTGGCCCGGAAGTTCTGGTCCCCGGTCCTGCTCTGGGCCGGCGGTGCGCGACTGGAGGTCATCGGCGGGGAGAACGTGGACCCCAAGCGCGCCACCATCTACGTGGCCAACCACCAGTCCACGCTCGACATCCCGGCTCACTTCATCTCCGTGCCGGCGGACTTCCGCTACGTGGCCAAGAGCCAGCTGCGCTTCGTGCCCTTCATCGGCTGGTACCTCTGGCTGGCGGGCCACATCTTCGTCAACCGCAGTGACCGCGCCTCCGCCATCAGCTCCCTGGAGCGCGCCGCGAAGAAGGTCCGCGAGGGCACCAGCATCTTCCTGTACCCGGAAGGCACCCGCTCCGAGGACGGCCGCGTGCTGCCCTTCAAGAAGGGCCCGTTCGCGCTCGCGCTCAAGGCCCGCGTGCCCATCTGCCCCGTCACCATCGAGGGCACCAGCACGGTGATGCCCAAGAACTCGTGGAACATCACCCCCGGGCCGGTGCGCGTGAAGATTGGCCGCCCCATCGACACCACGGCGTTCGCGGAGAACGACCGCGAGGGCCTGGCCCGCGCCGTGCGCGCGCAGATCATCGCCGACAACCTCTCCCTCGGAGGCAAGGGCGGCGATACCGAGGACGCCATCGCCCTCCAGGGCAAGGAGGGCATCGGTCAGCAGCGGCTGCCTCCCCCTCCGTCCACCCCCAAGAAGGCCTCCTGATGCCCACGAACCGCCCCCGCTGGACCCGCGTCGCCCTGTTGGGCCTGGGCCTTCTTGCCACCGGCTGCAGCCACGGCAAGACGGCGGGGACCGCGCTGACGCCCCAGGCGCAGGCGCGTGCGTACCTGGACGAGAACCAGCCGGAGAAGGCGGTGACGCTGCTGCGCGAGCTGCACGCGCGCACCCCGGACGACGTGGACGTGGCGAGGGCCCTCACGGAGGCCCAGGTGAAGGCGGGCCACGCGGACGCCTGGGCGGAGGAGCTGCGCCAGGCCATCGCCCGGAACGAGCGCGCCATGGACCAGTACATGCTGGGCCTGACGCTCTTCTCCCGAGCGAAGGACGCGGGCCAGCCCACGGTGGCCGCCTTCGAGCGCGCCATCGCCCTGTCCCCCACCACCGCCGAGTTCCACTACCGCCTGGGCGTCGCGCGCCTGGAGTCGGAGCAGTACGCCGCCGCGCTGGGACCACTGCGCAGGGCCGTGGAGCTGGCCCCGGAGCGGGCGGGCTGGAAGCTGCCGCTCGCCAAGGCCCTGGCCCGCACCGGCGACACCGCGGGCGCCGTGGAGGCCCTGGGCACCGTCGTGCGCGCCCGGCCCACGCCCGGAGAGGTCGCCACCGCGCGGGCGCTGATGAACCAGATCGCGGACCCCTTCCAGGGCTTCCCCAAGGCGGCGGAGGCGAAGCTGGAGGAGGGCATGCGCTTCCTGCACGAACAGGACGCGCCCCAGCACGCCCTCATCGCCTTCGAGGAGATCCTCCACGACTACCCGGACCTGGCCGTGGTGCACGCCCTGCTGGGGCTCGCCTACCAGCGCCTGGACGACGCGGGCCGCGCGGTGGACGAGTTCAAGCAGGCCATCGAGCGCGCCCCCCAGGACGGCAAGAACCAGCTCTACCTGGGGGAGCTGTACCTGTCGCGGCAGCGTCCGGACGCGGCCCGCGCCGCCTTCGAGAAGGCCGTGGCGCTCAACCCCCTGCTGGAGCTCGCGTGGTTCCGCCTGGGCGACCTGCGCCTGGAGCAGCGCGACATGGCCGCGGCGAAGGACGCCTTCCAGGTGGCGGTGACGCTGCAACCGGACTCGGTGCCCGCGCGCGGCAAGCTGGCGCTCGTGTACCAGTTGGAAGGCGACTACCCGGCCGCCCAGCGGGAGCTGAAGTACGTGGCGGAGAAGAACCCGGAGAACACCGAGTTCGCCCTGCGCCTGGGCCTGCTCTACACCGACGAGTCCCAGAAGGCGCGCACCCCCCAGGAGCGCCAGAAGGCCACGGCCGAGGCGGAGCACTGGCTGGGGAAGGTGCTGGAGACCCAGCCCGACAACGCGGTGGCGAGCCGCGCCCTGCAGCTGCTGAAGGGCCAGTAGCCACCGGCGCACCGCGCCCTCTACACTCCACATCCGATGAG
>NZ_RAWA01000475.1 GCF_003611675.1 Corallococcus sp. CA053C | reverse complement strand
CCTCAATGACGAGCAGCGCGCGGCCGTGGAAGCAGGGGAGGGACCGGTGCTCGTCATCGCCGGGGCGGGCTCCGGCAAGACGCGCACGCTCACGTGGCGCGTGGCGCGCATGCTGGAGCGCGGTGTTCCTCCCGAAGCGCTGCTGCTGCTCACGTTCACCAACAAGGCCGCGCGCGAGATGATCCGCCGCGTGGAGGAGCTGGCCGGCGGCTTCGCGGACGTGGGCCGCATGCTGGGCGGCACCTTCCACCACGCGGCGCACGTGCTCCTGCGCCAGCACGCGGGCGCGCTGGGCTTCTCCACCGACTTCACGGTGTTGGACCGCGAGGACTCACGCGACCTGATGGCCACGTGTCTGGCCGAGCGCAAGCTCAAGAGCGACAAGCGCTTCCCGCGTCCGGACGCGCTCTTGGAGCTCGTGTCGCTCGCCACCAACCTCCAGCAGCCCGTGTCGCAGGTGCTGGTGGAGCGCAAGCCGCAGATGCTCCCCGTCGCGCCCGAGGTGTTCGCCACCGCCCGCCGCTTCCAGCAGCGCAAGGCGCAGATGCACCTGATGGACTACGACGACCTGCTCGCGCACCTGAAGCGGCTGCTCGAGGAGCACCCCGTCATCCGCGCGGAGCTCACCGCGCGCTTCCAGGGCGTGCTCGTGGACGAGTACCAGGACACCAACCGCCTCCAGGGCGACCTCGTGGACCTGCTCGTGGGCGAGCGCCGCAACCTCACCGTCGTGGGCGACGACTGCCAGTCCATCTACAGCTTCCGCGGCGCGGAGTTCACCAACATCATCGACTTCCCCCAGCGCTATCCCGGCTGCGGCATCTACCCGCTCACGCGCAACTACCGCTCCACGCCCCAGGTGCTGCGGCTCGCGAACGCCGTCATCGCGCGCAACACCCGCCAGTTCCCCAAGGCGCTCGTGTCCGACAGTGCTCCGGGCCCCGTGCCCCAGGTCGTCCCCACCCGCGACGTGAAGGGGCAGGCCGCCTTCGTCACCGAGCGCGTCCTCGCGCTGCGGGCCCAGGGCCAGCGGCTGGAGTCGATGGCGGTGCTCTACCGCGCGCACCTGCACTCGCTGGAGCTGCAGCTGGAGCTCGCGCGCCACGGCCTCCCGTTCCGCGTGCGCTCCGGGGTGCGCTTCTTCGAGCAGGCCCACATCAAGGACGCGCTCGCGCACCTGCGCTGGGCACACCACCGCGAGGATGAGCTGGCCTTCAAGCGGCTCGCGCGGCGCCTTCCCGGCGTGGGCGCCGCCAGCACCGAGCACCTGTGGACCGCGCTCCGCGCACTGCCCGCGGAGCTTCCGCTTGGGGACGCCCTGCTGCACCCGGACGTGCAGGCCCACGTGCCGCGAAAGGCCACCGCCGACTTCCAGCGCTTCCAGTCCCTGATGGCCACGCTGTCCCATGGCGGACCGCGAGGACCGGGCGCGCTGCTCGCGGATGTGCTGGCGGCGCGCGAGCCAGGGGAGGCGTCCGACGCGGCGACCCGTCGCACCGAGGACCTGCGCCAGCTCCAGGAGTTCGCCGAGCGCTTCGAGGACGTGCCGCGTTTCCTGTCCGACATCGCCCTGGTCTCCGAGTTCTCCGCGCAGGGCGCCCTGGACGGCGAGCCGCCGGACGACGTCCTCACCCTGTCCACGGTCCATCAGGCCAAGGGGCTGGAGTGGGCTTCCGTCTTCGTGCTCGGGCTGGTGGATGGGCGCTTCCCCATGTCGCAGGCCATCCGCAGCCCCGAGGCCGAGGAGGAGGAGCGCCGCCTCTTCTACGTCGCCGTCACGCGGGCGCGGGAGGCCCTCTGGCTCGTGTACCCCCACACGTCGCTGCCCCGGGAGGACGGACGGCTCCTGCTCACGCCGTCGCGCTTCCTGACCGAGCTGCCGGAGGCCCCCGACACGGTGTGCGACACGCTCCCGCCCCCCGAACCCGACGGCCCCATCCGCGTCCGCGAGCTGGGACCGGATCCGGAACCCGGGTTCTAGGCCCACCCACACCCGGCCTGAGGCCCCTGGCACGGGAGGGCAACCAGGAAAAGGGGGCCCCTGTTATGCCGCCCGGCTGGAACTACAGCCAGGGAGGAAGCATCCGCCTAGAAACGCGCACATCACGGCACGACGTGCTAGAGAGTCAGGACGGGCGCACCGTCCCCCTGGCGTGCGCTCGCTGACCTTCATGGCGGACAGACCACGCATCGTCGGGATTGACCTGGGCACCACCAACACCCTGGTGGCGTCCGTGCGCAACCGCATCCCGAAGATCGTCCCCACGGATCGCGGCAACCTCATCCTGCCCTCCGTGGTCGCACTCTCCGCCAAGAACGATCTGCTGGTCGGCGGCGTCGCCAAGGACCAGATGGTGACGAACCCCAAGAACACACTCTGGGGCACCAAGCGGCTCATCGGCCGCAAGTTCCACTCCAAGGCCGTCGAAGACCTCAAGGGCTACTTCCCCTACGACATCGTGGAGGACCCCAACGGGGACGCCGCGGTGACGATGGGCGGCAAGCTCTACTCGCTGCCGCAGATCTCCAGCTTCGTGCTGTCGCAGCTGAAGACGATCGCCGAACAGTTCCTCGGCGGGCCCATCGACGCGGCCGTCATCTCCGTCCCGGCCTACTACAACGACAACCAGCGCAACGCGGTGAAGGAGGCCGGGCGGCTGGCCGGCTTCGACGTGAAGCGCATCGTCAACGAGCCCACCGCCGCGGCGCTGGCGTACGGCTTCAACCGGGGCCTGGATCAGAAGATCCTCGTGTACGACCTGGGCGGCGGCACCTTCGACGTCAGCGTGCTGCACCTGGCTGGCAACGTCTTCGAGGTGCTGGCCACCGGCGGCGACACCTTCCTGGGCGGCGCGGACTTCGACAACCGCATCATGGAGTACGTGCTGGAGCGCTTCCGCGACGAGACGAAGATCGATCTCACCGAGAGCCCCATCGCGCTCCAGCGCATCAAGAACGCCGCCGAGGCGGCGAAGATCGACCTGACGCTCATCCCCAACGTCGTCATCGACCTGCCGTACATCGAGGAGCGCAAGGGCAAGCCCCTGGACCTGCGCATCCCGCTCACCCGCGACTATCTCAACAACCTCACGGGCGACCTGGTGGACCGCACCTTCGACATCTGCGACCGCGTGCTCGCGGAGAAGGGCATCTCCCGCTCGGAGATCGACGAGATCATCCTCGTCGGCGGCCAGAGCCGCATGCCGCTCGTGCAGCAGAAGATCCAGGCGCACTTCGGCAAGGCGCCGCGCAAGGGCGTGCACCCGGACGAGTGCGTCGCGCTGGGCGCGGCGCTGCTGGGCGACTCGCTGGGCAGCATCGATGCGGTGACGCTGCTGGACGCGCTGTCCATGCCCATTGGCTACGCGATGCCCAACGGGCGCGTGAAGCGCATCATCGAGAAGAACTCGCTCATCCCGATGGTGAAGAGCTTCCGCCTGCCGCCTCCCAAGGAGCCGGGCTCGCCCTTCATCGAGCTGGACATCTACCAGGGCGACAGCGACCTGATGGTGGACAACGAGTACCTGGGCACGGTGCGCGTGCCGGCCGCGTCCGCGGGCCGGAAGATCGACTTCCGCCTCACCGAGGAGTGTCTGCTCCAGGTGCAGGTGGAGGACGCCACGGGCACGCTGCGCAAGGTGGACCTGGCCACGCGCGACACGCCCGAGCAGTTGAAGAAGGCCCTGCAGGAGGTGTCCGCGCGCAACGCGCCGGCGGCCCCGTCCAGCAGCAGCGCGTCCAATGACGACCGCGGCCTCTTCTCCAGCATCAAGAGCATCTTCCGCAGGGGGTAGGGAGGCGCGATGTCGAAGTTTCCGTCGAAGGAATGGTTGGACGAGGCCGTCCGGCTCACGAACTCGGATCCCGAGTGCGCCATGGCCGGCAAGGGCTGGAAGGGCGACTTCGGGGCCATCATCGAAGCGGAGCCGGGCAAGCTGGCGAAGTCCTTCGTGGTGCACGTCGTGCCGGGGGACTGCCGCATCGAGAAGGCCCGCGTGCTGGCGGATCCGGACGACCTGGACGAACTGGAGCCGGTGTACCTGGCGCGCGCGCCGTACTCCGTCTGGAAGCAGCTGCTGCTGGGCACGTTGGACCCGGTGGAGGCCGTGCTCAAGCGCCGCATCTCCATGCGCGGCGACCTGCAGCCCCTCATCGAACGCATGCGCTACAAGGGCATCGCGGACCGCGTCTTCGCCGCGCTGAAGACCGAGTTCCCTGACGGGCCTTGAGCCCAGGACCACGACGACACCCATGGGCATCCGGGACGAACTGAAGAAGCAGGCATTGGGGCTCTCCGGCAAGGCGATGGAGAAGCTCCTGGGCGACGAGAAGCGCGCCCTGGCCGTCGCCAACGCCATTGGCCGGGTCCAGCGGGGCAAGCAGGCGCTCGACCGGGGGCAGGACGAGGTGATGAAGGCCCTGAACTTCGCGCCCAAGAGCGACTTCAAGGCCGTGGGCAAGCAGCTGGCGGGCCTCAAGCGCCGCCTGCGCGAGCTGGACGAGAAGTTGGAGGCGCTGTCGGAGGGTTCCTCCTAGAAATTGCGTTGACACCCACGCGGACGGATGGCACTTATCGCCCCGTCCGTTGCGCAGCGGTGGCAACGGCAGCCAGCAGTCGGGCGCATAGCTCAGTGGTAGAGCACTGCCTTCACACGGCAGGGGTCGCAGGTTCAAGCCCTGCTGCGCCCACTTCAGCGAAAGAGGCCGTGAGTCCTTCCAGGGCTCACGGCCTTTCGCTTTTCCACCACCCGACATTCCAACCTCGGGCCGCGCCTTCCGGGGCAGGGTCCCCGTCCGCTGCCTCACGCGGGGGCCCGGCAGTGTCGGGTTCCGTCGCAATCCGCACCGGCGGCCCGTGGCCGCTTTCCGCGGCTGTGGCACCGTCAGGGCCGTGCCCAGGACATTGCGATTCACGTGGGATCAGCAGGGCCGGGTGGTGGTGCGCGGCCTCCCCCCCGACGACGTACTGGCGGACTACCTCGCGCAGGAGCTGCGCTCGGAGCCGGCGAGGGCGGAGCACATGCTGCGCGTCCTCAAGGCCGTGCGACGGGGCAACCGCGAGCGCTGGGACGTCAACGGCGACGCGTGGAGCCTGGAGCTGTCGCGCGCCCGGGCCTCCATCCACAGCGAGGAGGCCATCCCGGGACGCTCGCAGGACATGCCCCTGGATGAGTTCGAGGAGGCCGTGCGCTCCTGGCTGGCGTTCATGGAGCTGTCCCGGGCCCAATGACGGCAGGGGCCCGGTGGAAACAAAAAGGCCCGAGCCCCCACGCGCTTCGGGGGCCCGGGCCCGGAGCCCCACACCCCATGGGACCCACGGCCTTCTATTCCATCAGGGAACGCTCGCGCGTTCAGGTCTTTGTGGCGGGCGTCAGCTTCTGCCCCGCATCCGGAGCCTTGGCCTCGGGCCCGTGCGGCGGCGTGTGGCGGGCCTTCACCAGTGAGGCCACGATGCTGGAGCCCAGCACCAGGGCGATGACGCCCAGCGAAATGGCGGGCGACAGGTGCACCACGTCCACGAGCGCCATCTTCGCGCCCACGAAGACGAGGACGCCGGACAGGCCCACCTTCAGGTAGCTGAACTTTTCCATCGCCCCGGCCATCAGGAAGAACAGCGAGCGCAGGCCCAGGATGGCGAAGATGTTGGACGTGAAGACGATGAACGGGTCGCGCGTCACGGCGAAGATGGCCGGGATGGAGTCCAGCGCGAAGAGCACGTCGGACGCCTCCACCAGCATCAGCGCCATGAGCAGCGGCGTCGCCAGCTTGCGGCCGTTCTCCACCGTGAGGAAGTGCTGCCCGTCGAAGCGCGGCGTGGACGGGATGACGCGGCGGGCGGTGCGCATCAGCCAGCCGTCCTCCGGGTGCTCCTCGTGGTTGCGCTGCACGAAGAGCTTGATGCCCGTGAGGATGAGGAACGCGCCGAAGACGTAGATGAGCCAGTGGAAGCGCTCCAGCATCGCCACGCCCGCGAAGATCATCGCCGCGCGCAGCACCAGCGCGCTGAGGATGCCCCAGAAGAGCACCCGGTGCTGGTGGATGGCCGGGATCTTCAGCGCGGAGAAGATGACGACGAAGACGAAGATGTTGTCGACGGAGAGCGACTTCTCGATGAGGTAGCCGGTGAGGAACTCCATCCCCGGCCCGGACCCGAAGCGCCACCAGAGGATGCCGTTGAAGGTCAGCGCCAGGCTCACCCACACCGCGCTCCACGCGCCGGCCTCCTTGAAGCTCACCGCGTGCGCCTTGCGGTGGAAGACGCCCAGGTCCAACGCGAGCATCGCGAAGACGAAGGCGATGAAGCCCGCCCACATTCCGGGGCTGGCGAGGGTGTGTATCGATTCCACGGCGTTCACCTGGGGAGGGGGCGGTACGGAACGACAAAAGGAGCCCTCCTCAGATAGGAGCCGGGACACCCTTCGGCAAATAGGGAATCTGGACGCGACCCTTCTGGAAAACAGAAGTGTCCCCGGGGCAGGCGGGCGCCGCTTCGGGGAGGCGGGCAATCAAGAGCCACTTGCGCAGGGGTGACGATGGGAAGTGTTCACGGTCGCGAGGGTTTGCAAAGGCCCCGGCTGAGAACGCTTTCACCGGGCCGCAGAGACCAGCCAGGCGCTCGGACCCACCGTGGCACGCGAGCCCGGGAGTCCGGATGCGGGTGACGAGGCCGCCGGCGATGGCGTCGCGGCTCCACCCGGCTCGTGGCCCCCCGCAACCGGACACCCCTGCTGATGCGGAACCGCTATGTCTTTTCGTCCTGCGCGCTGCTGCTCGCGCTCCATGCCACGGGCTGCGGCGCGAACCCTGAGCC
>NZ_RAWA01000474.1 GCF_003611675.1 Corallococcus sp. CA053C | reverse complement strand
CTGCGAGGATCGCTGGCTCCGTCGTGGTTGTGATGGACGCAGGCGCTGGCGTTGAGGAGGGCGCCGCATCCGCGAGGAGCGCTGGCTCCGTCGTGGTTGCGGTGGAGGCAGGTGCTGACGTTGAGGAGGGCGCCGCTCCTGCGAGGAACGCTGGCTCCGTCGTGGTTGTGATGGACGCAGGCGCTGGCGTTGAGGAGGGCGCCGCATCCGCGAGGAGCGCTGGCTCCGTCGTGGTTGCGGTGGAGGCAGGTGCTGACGTTGAGGAAAGCGACGCATCCGCGAGGAGCGTTGGCTCCATCGTGGTCGTGATGGAATCAGGTGCGGCCTTCGACGAAGGCGACGCTCCTGCGAGGAACGCTGGCTCTGTCGTGGTCGCGGTGGAGGCTGGTGCGGCCGCCGAAGGCGCTACTGCCGAGAGGGGCGTCGTCGTGGAGGACGACGTTTCCGTGATGGGCGATGCATCCGTCGTGGTCGTGACGGAAGCCGGCTGGGGCGTCAGGTCGAACGACGCTTCCGTGGGAGGCGTTGTATCCGTCGTGGCCGTGACGGAGCCAGGCATTGCCGCCGCCGACGCTGCCGCAAGAGACGCTGCATCCGTTGTGACCGTGCCCGACGGAGGTGCTCCCGTCAGGTCGGACGATGCTTCAGCGAGGGGCCTTTCATCCGTCGTGCCCACGACCGATGCAGGCGTTGTCGTCGAGGTGGACAACGCATCCGAGAGCGCCGCTGAATCCGTCGTGGCCGTGACCGACGCAGGCGTTGTCGTCGAGGCGGACAACGCATCCGAGAGAACTCCTGAACCCGGCGTGGCCGTGACCGACGCAGGCGTTGTCGTCTGCCCGGCCGATGCTTCCGCGAGGGGGGCCGCCTCCGTCGTGATCGTGACCGACGCAGGCGTTGTCGTCTGTCCGGCCGATGCTTCCGCGAGGGCCGCCTCCGTCGTGGTCGTGACGGAGGCAGACGTTGTCGGGGAACGAGCTGACTCCTCCCGGAGACTCGTTACGCCCGTGTCAGTTGCTCCATTCGGGAGCGAGACAAGGACCGACGTTGCGGAGAGCGAGGCCTCTTCCGGGATGCTGGATGAAGCCGAGGGCTCCACCGTGAAGGCAGGCGTCGCGACGGCTCCTACGGAAGTCCTCCCGTCCGTCAGCACCTCGTGTACGGGCAGTGCTTCTGAATCGGCCGTATCGAACGCAGGTGTCGTGACGCTCGCGGACGCGGCATCGCTCTCCGGGCTTGCCTCAACCGGGTTTGAAACAGGCGTCGTGGTGGGGCGCGCGGCTTCCGCGTCATTCACGGACTCGATGGAGCCCGGAACCGACGTGGCTTCCGTCGCGAGTTCGGAGCGCCCGCGTCCTCCGCTCAATGCCTCACGGTCGGCTGCCGCTGGCCCGGACGTTGTTTCAAACGCGGCGGCATCGGGAGCGGGAGGCATCGCCGATACGTGCGCGGCCTCTCCTTCACTCAATGCCTCCGCGAGCGAATCATCAACAGCGGGCTGTGCTGACGCCTCCTCCAGCGGTGTCGTGACCCCGGAGGAAACTGCTCCTTCATCCGGAGCCGCCTCGTAGGACGCCGACGCATCGAGGAGCGTGGCCCATGCGTCCTTCGTGCTCCCTGCATCCGCAGGCCCGGACGCCGTCGCGCTCGCAAGTGCGGCGTCATCCGTCAATGAGCTGCTGTCACCAGCAGCAGGCTGATCAGTCCAGGGGGCGGTCGCCTGCTCCCACGTTGGGGCTTGCTCCTCGGTGAACGGTTCGGACGGTGTCGTGAACGGAGGAGGAACCGAGGCCTCGAACAGTGACTCGCCTGCGCGGTCCTCCGGCTGTTCTGTCGTGTCCGCGTCAGGCGCATCGGCCCGTGCAGTGAAGGCGTCTTCGTCGCCAACCAGGTCCGCCGGCTCGGCTGGGGTGACGACCCGTTCCAGGGCGGCTGCGAACGGATCCACATCCTCCGGTACGGGCCCCGGGGAGATGCCCCACGCGAGCAGGTGCTCTGCTTCCGGACTGCGTGTCGGCGCATCCTTCTCCACCGACTCCGTCGCTGTCACGCCATGGGTCGCAGCGTCCTCGTCCGGCTCCGCACTGAGGTCGACATCGACGTCGAATGACTGATCATCCTCGGCCGAGGACGCCTCGAAAGCACCCGCGGGTTCACCCTCGTTGGACGGGGCCTCCACCGCGCCCATGAACGCAGGTGTCTCCTGCTCGGGAACCGCCTGCGTGTCTGCCGTCGGGACCTGCGCATCCCCAAGGACGACGTTCGGATCAAATGCCTCGACCGACGCGGGCGCGAAGCCGGAAGACGCACGGGCCTCCTGAGCTTCGTCCGGCCCAGGCGCTCCCGCTTCCTCCGCCCGCTCCTCCGCGAAGGACGCATTCCAGGACGACGTCCCCGTGTGTCCCTCGGGAGTCTCCGGGTCGGTGACCGCATCCGCTCCGACGTCGTCCGGGCTCGCAGGGGACTCGAACGGATCCCGCTCCGCCCCCCTGGCTTCGACCGGCGGTAACTGGATCGCCGCGAAGGTGCCGGAAGAAGCCGGAGGCGTCTCCACCGCCGTCGCCTCCGGTGGCGTCGAGCGGACGGTGAACATCTCCCGCGTCGACCGCTGCGGCATCCCCGGAATCGACAGGTTCCCCCGCGCATCGCGCGATGGGCCCAACACCTCCGGCAGCGGCTCGGGGGCCTTCCCGTCGTCCTCATGCTCCGGGAAGAGCGACACCGGTTCATCAGGTTCAGCGAGGTCCGGGGGCGTGACGGAGGGCGCCTCGGGCTCCATCACGGGCGCTTCCGGTGTGGCTTCTGTCGCACTCCGCTCGCTGCCGGAAGTCTCCTCGGCTTCACGGGACGGCAGCACCGGGCTCTCGGCCACGGGCGCCGTCCTGCGCGAGTCCTGCTCCGGCGGCACCGTCTCCGTGCGGATCCGTGCAGGCCCCACGGGCTGGGTGCGGCGGACCAGCCCCGGCGGACGCGGCGCCGTGTCGGTTCCTTGCGCGGGCGGGGCCGTGGCCCCCGACTCCGTGTCCTCACGCCCCGCGTCCGTCCCGGTGCGCCGGGCGACGATGCGGTCGACGAGCGCCTTGCTCGCGGCATCCAGCCGGGTGAAGCGCACCGTCATCCCGGCCCGGGCGTTCCCCGCGTCCGATTGCGCCTTGAGCACCACGCCTTCACCGCGCAAGAGCCGCGTGCCGTCCGCGAGGACGAACTCGAACGCCAGCGCCGTGCCTTCCGGCTTGGGCGCCCGGGTGGCCACGAAGACTCCGCCACGTCCCACGTTCGAGCCGTACCGCTCGATGAACTCCTCCTCCGTGGTGTACGGGAGGCGGATGCGCAGGGGCAGGAGCTTGGAAGCCGGCCCGGTCATCGCAAGGGGATCCGCACGTCCCCGCCGGAGCCCTGCACCACGAGCGCCAGCCCATCGTCTTGCACGGCTTCCGGCGTCACCTCGAACAGCAGCACCACCTCCGTGCGCTGCTCGGGCGCCCACGTGGTGGGCAGCGGCTTCGTGCCGGCCACCGCCTGCGCATCCCGCGCCAACGGGTACGCCTGTCCCTTCGCATCCGTCAGCCGCGCACCGTCCAGGGACAGCGGCGCGGGCGTCTTGCCCACGTTCTGGGTGATCAGCTCCACGCGCAGGAACAGGTCCTCCGTGGTGAGCCCCAGCCCGCCCTTGCCGGAGCCCTTCACCGAGTGCGAGGACGCAAGCCCCGTGACCTTCATCGCCACCGTGTCCACGTGCACGGTGTCGTTGCGCGCGGGCAGCCGCAGGTTGCGCGGGCCCGACTCGTTCATCCCCGCGGCCAGTCCCGCCAGCCGCGACTCCGGCTCCTGCTGCCTTGGCGCCGGCGGCGCGGAGGCCGTGCCGCCCTGCTTCACCCGGTCCGCCTCCGCGCGCAGCTTCTGGAGCGTGCGCGCGTCGGCGTCCTGTCCCGCTCCAGGCGCGGCGGACTCCTGCGTACAGCCCCCCGCGAGGAGGGCCGCCGTCAGCAACGCCAGGGAGCAGGACGGGGCGCGGGGACTCACGCCGGGCTCGCGCCCTTCACCAGCTCGTAGAGCTTCTCGAGCGCCGCGGGCAGGTTGGCCGCGTCCGGACCGCCGGCCTGCGCCATGTCCGCCTTGCCACCGCCCTTGCCGCCCACTTCCTTGGCCATCTCGCGCACCAGGTTGCCGGCGCTGATGCCCTTGGCGACCACGTCCTTGGTGAGCGCCACGAGGATGACCGCGCGGCCGTCCTTCTCACCGCCAATGGCAATCACGCCCGAGCCGATGCGGTCGCGGAGCTGATCCGCCATGCCGCGGAACACCTTGTCGTCCGCGGGGTCCACGCGCGTCGCCAGCACCTTCATGCCGTTGACCTCGCGCGCCTGGTCCAGGAGGTCCTTGTTCGACGCCGTCTGCGCCTTGACCGCGACCTCCTCCACCTTGCGCTCCAGCTCCTTCACGCGCTTCTGGGTCGCCTCCACGCGGAGGGCGACCTCCTTCGGCGTCGTGCGCAAGAGCGCCGCGACCTTCTTGAGCTCGTGCTCCTGCTCGCGCACGTACTGGAGCGCGCCCAGGCCGGTGACGGCCACGATGCGCCGCACGCCGGACGCGACGCCGCTCTCGCTCGTCACCTTGAACAGGCCAATATCGCCGCTGCGCTTCACGTGCGTGCCGCCGCACAGCTCGGTGGACTCCGGGTGCACGGTGACGACGCGCACCGTGTCGCCGTACTTCTCACCGAACATGGCCACCGCGCCGGACTTCTTCGCGTCGTCCAGCGACATGATGCGCGTCTGCGCGCCCGCGTTGTCGCGCACCCACGTGTTGACCAGGTCCTCCACCTGCTCCAACTGCTCCTGCGTGGCGGGGGAGAAGTGCGAGAAGTCGAAGCGCAGGAAGTCCGGCGCGACGACGGAGCCCGCCTGCTTCACGTGGTCGCCGAGCACGCGCTTGAGCGCCTTGTGGAGCAGGTGCGTGGCGGAGTGGTTCGCGCGGATGGACTTGCGGCGCTCCACGTCCACGGACGTCTGCACCATGTCGCTGACCTTCAGCGTGCCTTCCTTCACCTCCACCGTGTGGACGATGAGCCCCTGCACCGGGCGCTGCGCGTCCTTCACCTGCACCACCGTCTTGCCGCCGTGGGCGACGATGCGGCCGGTATCGCCCTGCTGGCCGCCGGACTCGCCGTAGAAGGGCGTCCGGTCCAGCACCACCTCCACCGTGGCGCCCGCGGCGGCCTCCGGCACTTCCACGCCGTCCTGCACGATGGCGCGCACGCTGCCTTCGCCCTCGTGGCCCTCGCCCTCGTAGCCAAGGAACTCGGTGGGGCCGGTGCGCTCCAGGACCTTCTGGTAGATCTCCCCGACGGCCTTCTGACCGGAGCCCGCGAAGCCCTTGTTGCCCTCGCCTTCCAGCAGCTCCTTGAAGCGCTCCAGGTCCACGTCGAAGCCGCGCTCGCGCGCGATGATCTGCGTGAGGTCCCAGGGGAAGCCGTAGGTGCCGTGCAGGAGGAAGGCGACCTCGCCGGAGAGGACCTTCTGGCCCTGCAGCCGCGCCAGCTCCTCGTCCATCAGCTTCAGGCCGCGGTCGAGCGTGCGGCGGAAGCCCTCCTCCTCGTGCTTGGCGACCTCCATCAGGAAGCTGCGGCTCTCGCGCAGCTCCGGGTAGGCGTCACCCATGAGCTCGATGACGCGGTCCACGACCTTGAAGAAGAACAGCTCCTTCAGGCCCAGCAGGGTGCCGTGGCGGATGGCGCGGCGCATGATGCGGCGCAGGACGTAGCCGCGGCCCTCGTTGGAGGGCTGGACGCCGTCGGCCACGAGGAACGCGGTGGCGCGGGCGTGGTCGGCGACGACGCGCTGCGAGGCGCCGGTCTCCTGCGAGTAGGGCTGGCCGCACAGCTCGCTGATGGTGCCGATGATGCCCTGGAAGAGGTCGGTGTCGTAGTTGGAGCGCTTGCCCTGGACGACGGACGCGATGCGCTCCAGGCCGGCGCCGGTGTCGATGGACGGCTTGGGCAGGGGGATGAGGGGCGCGTCCTTCTCCTTGCGTTCGAACTGCATGAACACGAGGTTCCAGATTTCGAGCCACCGGTCGCAATCACAGGCAACGCCCTGACACTTGCGGCCCGCGGCCTCTTCGACACACGCGATGTCGTCGCCCTGGTGGTAGTGGATTTCGGAGCAGGGGCCGCACGGGCCGGTGTCGCCCATGGCCCAGAAGTTGTCCTTGTAGCCGAGCTTCAGGATGCGGTCGCGCGACACGCCCTGCTTCGCCCACAGCTCGAAGGCCTCTTCGTCCCAGGGGATGCCGCCCTCGCCGTTGAACACGGTGACGGCGAGCCTGTCCGTGGAGAGGCCGAGCGTCTTCGTCACGAACTCCCAGCCGAAGGCGATGGCCTCCGGCTTGAAGTAGTCGCCGAAGGAGAAGTTGCCGAGCATCTCGAAGAACGTGTGGTGACGGGCCGTGTAGCCCACGTTGTCGAGGTCGTTGTGCTTGCCGCCGGCGCGCACGCACTTCTGGGACGTGGTGGCGCGGCGGTAGTCGCGCTTCTCGCGGCCGGTGAAGACGTCCTTGAACTGGACCATGCCCGCGTTGGTGAAGAGCAGGGTCGGGTCGTTGGCGGGCACCAGCGAGGAGGACGCCACGCGGCGGTGGGCGCGCTCTTCGAAGAACTGGAGGAACGCCTCGCGGATCTGGGAGGCGGTGAGGGCGGAAGGCATGGTGTGGGTATATGCCACAAGAGGGCCGGGCGCAGCAGTTCCTGGACGGGTCATCCCCTGTGGGACGGGCCATGTAGGCGCGGCTGACGCACGGGGGGCAGGGGAGGGGGC
>NZ_RAWA01000473.1 GCF_003611675.1 Corallococcus sp. CA053C | reverse complement strand
TCCCGGTCGGGTGGTGGGGGACTGCGGGTGGGCGCTCACTTCTCCAGGCCCTCGGCGTTCTTGAGGTCCTTGAGGCGAAGCCCGTTCTTCTTCAACAAGCGGTAGAGGCTCTGCATGGACAGCCCGGTGCGCTGCTCCGCGGCCTTCATGTCGAAGGCCACCTCGCGCATGACTTCCGCGAAGTACAGGCGCTCGAAGTCCGCGAGCACCCGGTCCTTCGCCTCGTGGTACGGCATGCCGCTGACGATGGCGGCCACGTTGGTGGCGGGCTCGGCCCCTTCCGCGCGCTTGGGCGTGTGCGCGAGGAAGTCCAGCCAGCTCGTGTTGCCTGTCTCCTGCATCAGGGCGCCGCGCTCCAGCACGTTGCGCAGCTCGCGCACGTTGCCCGGCCAGTCGTAGCCCTCGAAGAGCGCGAGCGTCTGCGGCGTCAACTCCAGCGCCGCCTTCATGCCGCGCGACAGGGCCTGCGACAGCGTGGGGATGTCGTCGCGCCGGGTGCGCAGGGGCGGCAGCCGCACGCGCGCCACCGCGAGCCGGAAGTAGAGGTCCGCGCGGAAGCGGCCCTGGCGCACGTCCTCCTCCAGGTTGCGGTGCGTGGAGGCGATGACGCGCACGTCCACCGCCACCGGCTGGCCGTCCAGCGACGGCACCTCGCGCGTCTCCAGCACGCGCAGGAGCTTGCCCTGCACGGACATGGGCAATTCGCCCACTTCATCCAGGAAGAGGGTGCCGCCCCGGGCCGCCTCGAAGATGCCGCGCGCTCCCTTGTCCTCGTTCTCCCCGGCGCGCAGGCCGCCGAACAGCTCGCGCTCCGCCTTCTCCTCGGAGATGAGGTTGCAGTCCACGACCTTGAAGGCGCCGTGGCGGCGCAGCGAGTGCTGGTGCACCGCGCGGGCGGCCAGCTCCTTGCCGGTGCCCGTCTCGCCCTCGACGAGCAGGTTCATGTCCTCGCGCGCGATGCGGCGCAGCTCCGTGAAGACCCAGCGCATCTTCTCCGAGCTGCCCACGAGCTGCCCGAAGGACTCCGTGCCGGTGACCTCCACCTCCGTCGCGCGCGCGGCGATGCGCACCGCGAGCTTCGTCTTGCCCAGCTCCACCTTGTCACCGCTGGTGACGAAGGCCTGGAGCACGCGGCGGCCGTCGAGGAACGTGCCGTTGCGGCTGCCCGTGTCGCGCAGCAGCAGGCCGTGGGCCAGCCGCTCCACCTCCAGGTGGCGGCGGCTCACCGTCGGGTCGCTCAGCACGAGGTCGCCCGCGGCATCCGAACCCACGCGCACCAGCGAATCCTTGGTGGTGACCTTCTTGCCCTTGTCCGGTCCGCCTACGACTTCCACCGTCCACTCGTGAAGGGGGACCCGGGTGGCCTGTCCTTCGCGCTCCGCCTGGACGGTTTCCGTGACATCCGGCCTGTCAATCATGGTCCCTGACCCCTCGTCGCAACGGGTCGCGGGGGGCAAAAGCACCCCTCCCCGCCCTGGTCCCGCCTGTTTAGGGGGGACTGGACACAGGGGGCAAGTGGAAGAAGTGGGCTCGGAATCGTCCGTTGAAGATGAAGACAGAAGGGGGCCGCCGTGGCCGCCATGCCCCCCTTTTTCCGCCCGTGTCCTTCCGCGTCAGTACTTCGCGGGCGAGTCGCTCGCGGGGAAGGACTCCTTGGACTGCTCATCCACCGCGTCGTCGTCCGGGTTGCCGCCGGAGCGCACGCTGGCGTTCGTCGGGCCCTTCACCTCGCGGGTGGGGACCTCCTGCCGCGACGACGCGCCCCTGCCCTTGCTCCTGGCCGGACTGGCGGCGGCACGGCCGGTGCCGGCCTGCGCGTTCACCATGCGCGCGCCCAGCAGGTTCTTGGCGCGCTCGGCCAGGTTGCGCTGCTCGTCCTGCCAGTCGCGGAACAGCTGCGCCAGCTCCTGGTCGCCCGCGGCCTCCGCGTCGCGCAGGTACGTCTCACTCACCGACGCGCCCTTGAGCAGGTGGTAGAGCGTGCTGATGAGGTCGTGATGTTCGTCCCGGGTCCCGGTGGTTTCCTGTCCGCCCGCCATGGTGTTCCTCCCGTGAAAGGGTGAATGCCGTTGGCGGGAAGCTATGCACGGCGGCAGGCGCCGGCGTCCGGACCCGGGGCCGGCTGCCTGGCTGCCCTACGCGCTCAGCATCGGATCCAGGCGCTTCTCCTTGTCCAGCTGCGCCAGGTCGGAATAGCCGCCCACGTGCGTGTCGCCGATGAAGATCTGCGGCACGGTGCGCTGGCCGCCGCTCATCTCCACCAGCTTCGCGCGGGCGTCGTCGTCGCCGGTGACATCCACCTCGGTGTAGTCCACGCCCTTGCGCTTGAGCAGGTCCTTCGCGCGCACGCAAAAGCCACAATAGGTCGTCGTGTAGATCTTCACGGGCTTCACGGAATCCTCCTTCAACGCGGTGGGGGAATGACTGTCAGTCCAGATGCCAAGACTAGGGGCCGGTTGCGCCGCTCGCCACAGGGGCGCCCGACTGCTGGCCTGCGCCCCTTGAAAAGCCGCCTTGAAAACACGACGGCCCCCGGAACCCCGAAGGGCGCCGGAGGCCGTCAGTTCCCTTCCCCGAAACGAAGGGGAGGGGAGGGCGACTACATGCCCATGCCGCCCATACCGCCCATGCCACCCATGCCGCCCATGCCACCACCGCCGCCGCCGCCCTTGTCGTCGTCCGCCTTCGGACGCTCGGCGACCATGGCCTCCGTGGTCAGCATCAGCGAGGCGACCGACGCGGCGTTCTGCAGCGCGGTGCGGCTCACCTTGGCCGGGTCGATGACGCCCGCGGCCAGCAGGTCCTCGTAGACGCCGGTGGCGGCGTTGAAGCCGTACGCGCCGGTGCCCTCCTTGACCTTGTTCACCACCACGCTGCCCTCCAGGCCGCCGTTGCCGACGATCTGACGCAGGGGCTCCTCGACGGAGCGGCGGATGATGTCCACGCCGGACTTCTCACCCTCCAGCAGCTTCAGGCCGTCCAGCGCCTTGAGGCAGCGGATGTAGGCGACGCCGCCGCCGGGCACCACGCCCTCCTCGACGGCCGCGCGGGTCGCGTTGAGCGCGTCCTCCACGCGGGCCTTCTTCTCCTTCATCTCCGTCTCGGTCGCGGCGCCCACGTTGATGACGGCCACGCCGCCCACGAGCTTCGCGAGGCGCTCCTGCAGCTTCTCACGGTCGTAGTCGCTGCTGGTGTCCTCCACCGCCACGCGGATCTGCTTCACGCGCGCTTCGATCTCCGTCTGGGCGCCCGCGCCGTCGACGATGGTCGTGTTGTCCTTGTCGATGGTGATGCGCTTCGCGCGGCCCAGGTCCTGGAGCGTCAGCGTGTCCAGCTTGATGCCCAGGTCCTCGGCGATCATCCGGCCGCCGGTGAGGACCGCGATGTCCTCCAGCATGGCCTTGCGGCGGTCGCCGAAGCCCGGCGCCTTCACCGCGGCCACGTTCAGCACGCCGCGGATCTTGTTCACCACCAGGGTGGCCAGGGCCTCGCCCTCGACCTCCTCCGCGATGATGAGCAGCGGCTTCCCGGCGCGCGCCACCTGCTCCAGGATGGGGAGCAGGTCCTTCATCGACGAGATCTTCTTCTCGTGGATGAGGATGAGCGGGTCCTGCAGGACGACTTCCATGCGCTCCGGATCCGTCACGAAGTACGGAGACAGGTAGCCGCGGTCGAACTGCATGCCCTCGACGACGTCCAGGGTGGTGTCCAGGCCCTTGGCCTCCTCCACCGTGATGACGCCCTCCTTGCCGACCTTCTCCATCGCGTCCGCGATGATCTGGCCGATGGTGACGTCACCGTTGGCGGAGATGGTGCCAACCTGGGCGATCTCCTTGTTGCCCTTGGTCGGCTTCGCCAGGACCTTCAGCTCGGCGGTGATCGCCGTCACGGCCTTGTCGATGCCGCGCTTGATGTCCATCGGGTTGTGGCCCGCGGCGACCAGCTTCGCGCCCTCGCGGAAGATGGCCTGCGCCAGCACGGTGGCCGTGGTGGTGCCGTCACCAGCGACGTCCGACGTCTTGGAGGCGACCTCCTTGACCATCTGGGCGCCCATGTTCTCGAACTTGTTCTCCAGTTCGATTTCCTTCGCCACCGTCACGCCGTCCTTCGTGATGGTGGGGGAGCCGAAGCTCTTCTCGATGACGACGTTGCGGCCCTTGGGCCCCAGGGTCACCTTGACGGCGTCGGCGAGGATGTTCACGCCGCGCAGGATGGCGTCACGCGCGCGCACTTCGAAAATGATGTCTTTGGCCATGGTTTGAAGCCTCTAGAAGTTAGGAGTGGAGAAGGGTGCGGCGGGCTTCACTTCTCGATGATGCCCAGCACGTCCTCTTCGCGGAGGATCAGGTGATCCTCGCCGTCCAGCTTGATCTCCGTGCCCGCGTACTTGCTGAAGAGGATGGTGTCGCCGGCCTTGATGTCCATGGCGCGCACCTTGCCGTCCTCCAGCACCTTGCCGTTGCCGACGGCGACGACCTTGCCCTCGAGGGGCTTCTCCTTGGCCGTGTCGGGGATGAAGAGGCCGCCCTTGGTCTTGTTCTCCTCGGCGACGCGCTTGATGATGAGCCGATCCTGCAGGGGACGAATCTTCATGGCTTGCTCCTGTGAACCACGGCCTGGCCGGCCGGATTGCGGTCCGGGCCGGGATGCCGTTGGGGGTTGAAAAAGGGCCGGTTGGCCTGTGGCGTTGGCACTCGCACCTCGTGAGTGCTAACGCCAGCTCGCGGCGGATAATAACCAGGGACTTCACCTCGTCAAGCGACGTCGGTCCCCGGGGCCGTGTGCCGCTAAACACCCGTCATGCCTGTGCTTTTCCAGGAACTTTCTCCCGCCGCCACGCCTGCCCGGTAGGGCAGCCCGCTGTCACCCTGTTGGCACTCACCCTCTCCGAGTGCCAGCGTAAGTCCCTGATAAGACTCGGGTGCGTTTTGCCGGCGGCCTCCGACGTGACTAGGCTTGAGGGAAGTGTCCCCTGGATGTCTCGGGCGACTTCCAGGCACCCTCGGGAGGTGTGGTCGATGAGCGGACTGGTGACGTCCTCTTCTTCGCTGAAGGAGTTCTTCCGGGAGCTGTTGCTGGAAGTCACGACGCGTCAGCGGGTAGCGCTGGGCGAGTCCACCGAGTTCTACCTGGTGAACCTGCTGGCGGAGTTCGCGGCCTCGGACAAGCTCTTCAGCCGCGACGCGGAAGGCCGGCGGGAGCACGAGCCGCTGGCGGAGCTGTACCACCGGGCGCTGCAGCAGGAGCGCGACGAGCGCATCCGCACGCTGCGGCGGCTGGGGGACGTGTCGCTCTACAAGGTCGGCTTCTTCTCCGGCGCGCTGCAGCAGGGAATGGTGGGCCCGGACTACTACATCCAGATGGGCGGCGCGGCCTATGGCCAGGTCGCGGAGCTGGTGCCCCCCAGCGGCTTCACTGGCGTGTACCGGGAGCTGTGCGACAAGTTCCGCGCGCTGGTGGAGGTGCTGGAGGAGATCAGCGCCCGGGGGCTGGTGAGCGCGGGGCCCGCGGGCGCGCTGCGCGTCTACGAGTCCTGGGTGCGCACCGGCAGCGACAGGCTGGAGCGCGTGCTGGTGGACGCCGGATGGGTGCCGCGCAAGGGGCCGCTTGCCAACTGACGCCGTGGATTCGCCGGATGCACTCGACTCCCGCCTCGTCGGTCGCCTCCAGGCCCACCTGGAGGCCATCTACGGCTTCCGGTGCGAGGCCCGCGCGGAGGCCTTCGTGGTGGACTCGGAGACCGCCGCGCTCCTGGGCGGTACCGGCCGCGCGCCAGAGGAGCTGCTGGTGCTGGAGGCCCGGGGCGGCCTGGAGCTGGCCCTCTACCTGGCCCCGGCGCTGTTGGCCCGCCTGGAGCGCTATGACGCGGGGCCGGTGAACTCCGTGCTGGAGGGCGACCTGGACGGCTACTGCCAGGTGACCGAGGGCGTCAGCCACTTCCTCTACGTCGCGCACACGGCGCACTACGAGCGCACGGTGTCGCTGCTGGAGCTGGAGGCCCAGGCGGAAGTGGACAAGTTCCTCGTCTGCCTGCTGCACCGCTGGGGCGAGGGCGTGTCCAGCTGGGCGCGGGAGCTGTTGGGCCGCCTCTTCGACCGGGTGGCCTACCAACCCCGGCTCTCTCACGAGGAGCGCTGGCGCTACGAGGAGGCCAACCGGGTGTCCCGGCGCTTCTGCGCGCGGCTGATGGGGCACGTGGTGGAGCGGCGGTTGGACCGGCTGCTCGGCGACGTGCGTTACGCCTACCGGTTGGGGGCGGAGGCCAAGCTGCGCCACTTCGCGCACGGCGGTTGATGGCCCGGCCGCCCCCCGCTTCGGGTAGGGTGGTGGCCATGCCGCGCGAGGCATCCTCAGGAGGCATCGTCATCCGGGACAGTGCCGGCACCTGGGAGGTGGCGGTCATCCGTCCGCACGGCCGTCACCTGTGGGCGCTGCCCAAGGGGCATGTGGACCCGGGCGAGACGCCCGAGCAGACGGCGCGGCGCGAGGTGCGGGAGGAGACGGGGCTCTCCGTGGCGCTGCTCGCGCCCCTGGGGGAGATCCGCTACGTCTACCAGTTCCGGGGGCAGCGCATCTTCAAGCGCGTCCACTTCTTCCTCTTCCGCTACGAGACGGGAGAGCTGGGGCCGTTGCCGGGGCCGCGCGTGGAGGTGGACGAGGTGCGCTGGCTGCCCCTGGAGGGGCTGATTCCGGCGCTGGGCTACAAGGGCGAGAAGGCCGTCGCTGGCCGGGCGCTGCGGTGGATGCGCGCCCAGGGCCTGGCGCCCGGAGTCCCTTCCCCGCCCGAGGCCCCTCCCGCGACGGGGGAGGGGCCTCGGGCGGGGAAGGGACT
>NZ_RAWA01000472.1 GCF_003611675.1 Corallococcus sp. CA053C | reverse complement strand
GGGGGAGGGGACGCCGGGGGGCCCACGAGCGCCGACCTGACGGGCTACTCGCAGGTGGCGTGCGAAGGGCCCGCCCTCTCGCTTGGCGGACTGACGATCTCCCCGGCGCCGGACCTCATCCAGCTTCGCGGCCGCGAGAAGCACCCCATGGCGGATCCGCCTCTCTTCTGGACCTGGCCCGTGGCATCCCATGGGCAGCCCTGCGCGACGGCCACCGATGCCACCGCCTGTCAGGCCGCCCTGGAGGCCGCGGACCCCATCGGGGGCCTCCACTACAACTGCGGGCCGGTGTGCTCCGACCTCTTCCTGGTCACGACGCTTGGCGACGAGGTGAAGACGTACGCGACGCTGGAGTCCATCCAGGGGCTGCTGGGCACCGTCGATACCCAACAGGAGGCCGTGCTCCTGGCCTTCGCGGCGGGCAACAGGCTGAGCTGCACCGAGCTCGAGATGGGCGCGGTGAAGACAAACGCGGACGGGACGTTCAACGTCATTGGCATCCAGGGCTCCACCTGTGGGAAGGGCACGGCGCTGACCCAGCACGTGGTGAAGGTGTTCCCCTCCGGCGAAGTCCAGGAAGTGGAGCGCTACGTCCTCAAGGAGGGCGACCCCAACTGCACCGTCGGCCGGAGGCCCGTGGGGCTCCAGGTCGCGGACGCATGCGAGAGCACGGACGCGCTGGGGCAGTACTTCGCGGAGGCCGCGCACCTGGAAGCCGCCTCGGTCCACGCCTTCCTGCGATTGCGCGAGGAATTGGCCCTGCACGGCGCCGGTCCGGACCTCCAGGACGCGGCCCGCCGCAGCGCCGTGGATGAAGTGCTGCACACCGAAGTGACGGGAAGGATTGCGCGCCGCTTCGGTGCCACGCCCCAGCGTCCCGTGGTCGCCGCGCGGCCCCTGCGCCCGCTCATCGACGTGGCGATGGACAACGCCGTGGAGGGTTGCGTGCGTGAGACGTACGGTGCGCTCCTGGCCCACCACCAGGCCCTGCACGCGCAGGACACCGAGGTGCGCGAGGCCATGGTGCGCATCGCCACAGACGAGACGCGGCACGCGGGGCTGTCCTGGGACATCGACCAGTGGATCCGCCCGCGCCTCTCCGCTTCCGAGCGGGACGCGCTGAGAGAGGCGCAGAGGCAGGCGGTGGCCCTGCTGCGCTCGCAGCTCGCGGTCCCGCCCGACGCGGGCCTCGTCACCGCGGCCGGCCTGCCCACGCCCGAGGTCGCCCTGTCCCTGCTGGACACGCTGGAGCAGGAGCTCTGGGCCTGAGCCTCCGCTAACGCTTGCGATTCGGCGGGCGCGCAGCGGCAGCGGCGGCCTCGCGCAGCTTGTCCTTCTTGCTCTTGCGCTTGCCCTTCACGCCGCCGTTCGGATCCAGCGGCTGTGCCGCAGGGCCCGTCGCGGCGGCTTCCGTCGGCTCGAAGCCCGGGACCTGCTCGCGCGGGATGTCCAGGTGGTGGCGCCGTTCGATGAGCCGGAAGTGGGGCTCCATGTCCGGGGTGACGAAGCTGATCGCCACGCCCTTGTCCCCCGCGCGGCCCGTGCGCCCGATGCGGTGCACGTAGTCCACCGTGGAGCGCGGCAGGTCGTAGTTCACCACCGCGGGCAGCTGCGCGATGTCCAGGCCGCGCGCGGCGACATCCGTGGCCACGAGCACCCGCACGCGCTTCGCCTTGAAGTCCGCGAGCGCCTGCGTGCGCGCGCCCTGGCTCAGCTCTCCGTGCAGGGAGCTGGCGGCGATGCCCGCGCGGTTCAACTTCAACGCGACATGATCCGCCGCGTAGCGACTGGCCACGAACGTGAGCACGTGGGACCACGCGTTCGTCTCCAGCAGGTGCCGCAGCAGCATCGTGCGCCGGGGCTCGTCCACCTGGAGGGCCCGCTGCACGATGAGGTCCGCCGTGGGCAGCTCGCCCTCGTCCACGTCGATGCGCGTGGGCTCGTGCAGCAACGCTTCCGCGAACGCGTGCACCGCGGGCGGGAACGTGGCGGAGAACAGCAGGTTCTGCCGACGCTCGGGCAGCAGCTTCAGCAGGCGCGTGAGCTCGTCCGCGAAGCCCAGCGAGAACAGCCGGTCCGCTTCGTCCAGCACCAGCGTCTCCACCGCGCCAAGGCGGAGCGCGTTCTGCTCCACCAGGTCCAGCGCGCGGCCCGGCGTGGCCACCACGATGTCCGCGCCGCCCCGCAGCGCCAGCATCTGCGGGTTCGCGGAGACGCCGCCCACCGCGAGGCAGGTCTTCAGAGGCCTGGGCAGGTGCCGGCCGTACTGCTGGACGGACTCGACAACCTGCGCGGCCAGCTCCCGCGTGGGCACCAGGATGAAGGCGCGCACCTGCCGTGAGGCGCCGCCCGGACGGGAGCGGAGCGACTCGATGAGGGGGAGCAGGAACGCGGCCGTCTTGCCCGAGCCCGTCTTCGCCGAAGCCCAGACGTCACCGCCGCGCAGCACCACGGGGATGGTCGCGCGCTGCACCGGCGTGGGCTCGTCGTAGCCCAGGTCGGCCACGGCGCGGGTCAGCGCCTCCGAGAGGCCGAGCGAAGCGAATGTCATGAAGGGGAGGCCTTGGAGTCGCGCGAGCGCGGCGTGGAATGGGAGCGCGGGAGCCTACCTCCTCCCCACCCAGGCGAGGAGCCGCACGGAGCGGGCAGTATCGCGCGGCCCGGCGTGTTAACAGCATCCGCATGGCGAAAACCCTCCCTGAACGTCCGCGTGCCGTCCTCGTCGGTGTCCAGCTCCCCGGCGTCTCGGACGAAGAGCACGCCGCGGACTTCGCGGAGCTGCGCCGGCTGGTGCACACCCTGGGCTACGACTCGGTCGCCACCGTCTCCCAGAAGCGCGACCGGCTGGCGACGGGCACGGTGCTCGGTTCGGGCAAGCTCAAGGAGCTGGCGAAGCTGACGGGCGGCTCCGGCGTCATCGCGTCCGGTGCGCTCAACCAGACCTCCAAGGCCCGCGAGAAGTGGGAAGCCGCCGCCGAGGCGGAGAACGAGGCCGAGGCCGAAGCGGAAGCCGGGCCCGAAGCCGGAGACGAGGACGCCGACGACGAGGGCCCTCAGGAAGCGCTCGCTCCGCCCACGGACGACGACGAGGCGGAGCCCCGGCCCACCGTGGTGGTCGTGGACCACGAGCTGTCCCCCAGCCAGCTGCGCAACCTGGAGAAGGCCACCGGCGCGCAGGTGCTGGATCGCGCGGGCGTCATCGTGGACATCTTCCACCGGCACGCGAAGAGCCACGAAGCGCGGATGCAGGTGGAGATCGCCCGGCTCAACTACCTGGCCCCCCGGCTGCGCGAGTCCTCCGGAGGCCGCGAGCGGCAGCAGGGCCGTGGCGCGGGTGACTCGGCGGTGGAGCTGGACCGCCGCAAGATCCGCGACCGGCTCGCGGAGCTGCGTGAAGGGCTCGCGGCCATCCAGAAGGACCAGGACCACCGCCGCTACGCGCGAAGGGACCAGCTGCGCGTGGCGCTGGTGGGCTACACGAACGCGGGCAAGTCGTCGCTGATGCGCGCCCTCACGGGCAGCACGGTGCTGGTCGCGGATCAGCTCTTCGCGACGCTCGACACGACGGTGCGCGCGATGCAGCCGGAGACCCGCCCGCGCATCCTCGTCTCCGACACCGTGGGCTTCATCCAGAAGCTGCCGCACGACCTGGTCGCGTCGTTCCGCTCCACGCTGGACGAGGCGCTGGAGGCGTCGCTGCTGCTCTACGTGGTGGACGCGTCGGACCCCACGTGGGCCGCGCAGCTGGAGGTCACCCGGACGGTGCTGCGTGAGATTGGCGCGGACACGGTGCCCAGCAAGCTGCTGCTCAACAAGGCGGACCGGCTGGATGCGACGGCGCGCGAAGCGCTGCTCGCGAAGCACCCGGAGGCCATCATGCTCTCCGCGCATCAGCCCGACGACGTGGCCATGCTGCGCAAGCACATCATCGCCTTCTTCGAGTCCTCCATGGTGGAGGCGGACCTCGTGATTCCCTACGCCCGCCAGGGCCGCATCGGCGAGGTGTACGAGCACACCACCGTCGTCTCCCAGGCCTACGACGAGAGCGGCAGCCGCCTGCGCGTGCGCGGCCTGCCGGGCGCCATCGCGAAGCTCACCCAGTCCTTCCAGGAGTGAGGCCCCGCCCCGGCACGGCACCGCCGGGGTAGGGATTCCGCACGGCGCGGCTTTCAGCGCACCACGGGCACGGTCACCGGCTCCTTGTCGTCCACGGTGACCTCCACCTTGCCCACGCGCCACAGCACCGGCTGGAACGCCATCTTGAGGGTGCGTCCGCCCGCCGTCTCCACCAGGGCGACGCCTTCCTTGGGCAGGTAGTTGCCCACCTCGTACAGCAGCGACGAGAAGGTGATGCGGTCGGTGCCCATCGGGCCCGTCAGCTCGCCCGGACCGTCGAACACCAGCGACGTGCCGCCGATGATGGGCAGGCCCTCGCGCTTCCCCACGCGGCTGTTCACGTGGAAGGTGTGACCCTGGCGCCCCGGCACGTCGCCCTCCACGTCCGCGAACAGGCGCGTCTCGTCGCCACACGTGCCGTAGCCCACCTCCGCCTTCAGCGGCTGGCCGTCCACCGTCATCCCGCGCAGGTCCGCGGACATCTCCATCAGGTCCTCGCCGCCCCGGTACTCCAGCACCGCCTGTCCGGTGAAGCGCAGGCCGTGCACGTCACAGCCTCCGTCGTTGAACGACAGCACCACCGCGTCGGTGACGTCATCCACCGCCGTCACCGTGGCCTTCGCGCAGGACACCCGGGACGCGAGCCCTTCCACGGCGTGGCCCAGGAACCCGCGACGGGGCTCGCCGCACGTGTACACGGGCATCACGCCCAGCACCTCCAGCGCGCCGCGCACCAGGTGCGTCGAGGCCGCCACGCGCTCCACGCGAGCGGTGGCGTCGTCTATCTCTTCCTTCGTGGGCGCGTTGTCTCCACAGGCGGTGGCGAGGGCGGCCAGGGCAAGGCAGGTGAGGGTGGCAGGGGCGCGGTGCATGAGGGTCTCCAAGTCGGTGCGGTCCTTCCGCTGCTTCGCGGTGGAACGTACCGCTGCCTCTCAGCAACCGTCATGCCTGCCCCAACCCCGCGAATCCAAAGGACGGAGTACGCCATGACCCCGCCGGACGTGTGCAGCGCGCTGCGCACCCAGGGGCGGGGCTGTCCGGGCCGGGCTTCCTCACGGACCGTCGTGTCGCAGGGCACGGCGCGTGGCAGCGCACCTCACGACAGGGTGCGCTCCTCGTCCTCGTGCGGCGCCTCGTCGCCGTCGTCGTCCAGGCCCGTGTCGTCGTCGTCGTGCTCGTCCGGCGCATCCTCGTCCGGCTGGGCCCGCAGGAGGTCGGGGTCCTCGGCCATGCCCGCGCCCATGGGGTAGATGACCAGGTGGCGCAGCGGTTCACTGCCCACGCTCACCGCCTCCAGGTGGTTCCGGACGACCAGCGTGTGCTGCACCTTGCGCAGGCGGGAAGGACGGGGCGACAGCGGGACACTCTCCCCGTCCGTGAGCACGCGCTGGATGGCGGCCTCGGCCTCCGCGACGGCGTCGCGCACGTCGTTCGGATCCACGCCCTCCAGGAGGTGGAACTCGGCGCGCAGCGCGCGGCGGATCTCCGTGGAGCTGTTGCGCTTGATGGCCAGCACGCGCGCGCCTCCGCGCTCCGCGGCCCTGCGCAGGCGGGGCGAGTTGGCGCGGCTGCGCAGCGTGAGCACCAGCTCCGCGTTCTCCAGACGGCCCACGACGACGGCCTCCACCGGCAGGTCGCGCAGCACGCGCTCCAGCAGGTCGCGGCTCACCGCGTGCGCCGCGATGCGCGTGGGCCCGGGCCGGGGCGCTCCCAGGGCCGGGGTGCCCTTGGGGACGCGTCCCCCCGGAGGCGTTGCTTCCACTACCTCCGGCGCCGCCTCCACGCGCACGGTGTCGCCCTGCTGCGTGCGGCGCTCGCCACCGACCTCCACGCCCGTGAGCAGCCGGTCCACCGCGGCGCCCGTGTCCAGGTGCACGCGCACCTCCTCGCGGTTCACCATCTCCACCACGATGTCGAAGGTGGGCGTGCCGCGCCGCTCCGTCACCGTCTTCTGGGTGCGCCGGCGCCGCGCCTCCTCGTCGCTCAGCGTGACGGTCTGGATGCCGCCCACGAGGTCGCAGAGCGTGGGGTTCAGCACCAGATTCTCCAGCGTGTTGCCGTGCGCGGTGGCCACCAGCTGCACGCCGCGCTCCGCGATGGTGCGCGCGGCGGCGGCCTCCGCGGAGGTGCCAATCTCATCCACGACGATGGCTTCGGGCATGTGGTTCTCCACCGCCTCGATCATCACGTCGTGCTGACGGTCCGGCCGGCTCACCTGCATGCGCCGCGCGCCGCCGATGCCCCGGTGCGGGATGTCCCCGTCGCCGCCAATCTCGTTGGAGGTGTCCACCACCATCACGCGCTTGCCCAGCGCGTCCGCGAGCACGCGCGCCACCTCGCGCAGCTTCGTCGTCTTGCCCACGCCAGGGCGTCCCAGCAGGAGCAGGTTCTTCCCGGAGTCCACCAGGTCGCGCAGCATGTCGATGGTGCCGTGGATGGCGCGGCCCACCCGCAGCGTGAGCCCCACCACGCGCCCCTGCCGGTTGCGGATCGCCGACACGCGATGCAGCGTCCGCTCGATGCCGGCGCGGTTGTCCCCGCCCAGCTCGCCCACGCGGGAGAGCACGGCCTGGAGCGACTCCTGCGTCACGGGCTCGTCGGACAGGCGCGCCACGCGGCCCACGAGGCGGGCCTCCGGAGGACGCCCCAGGTCCATCACCACCTCCAGCAGCTCCGCTTCGGGCAGCTCCCGCACGGCGGCCTGGAGGGGCGGAGGAAGCACCGCGACCAGGAGGGCGA